>NZ_JBFTPS010000182.1:0-304 GCF_056398605.1 Variovorax sp. 01T432 | reverse complement strand
TGAAGCCCATTTCCCTGGCTGCTGCTTCGAAAGCGCAGCCGCGCCTCGTCTCCGCGTCGCCGAAAAAGAGGATGGTTGATTCGGGCGCTGACGGATGCTGGTAGTCGCAAAGCGTCATCAAGTCGGCCATCACCCTCGCAGGATGATCGTCCTCACCCAAGCCAGCGTAAACGGGTACGCCCGATTCGAGTTCGATCAAGCGCGCTCTGGACGGTGTCAGCGCTCCGCAATCGATGGCRTCGTACATGCGTCCGAGAAGCCGGGCCATTGATGCCAAGTCGCGCCGCATCGATTCTTCCGTCTC
>NZ_JBFTPS010000181.1:0-305 GCF_056398605.1 Variovorax sp. 01T432 | reverse complement strand
TGAGCGCGGCTGTTGGCCGACACCGGTTGCGCCACGCCTTGGTAGGTTTCGGCTTGCGCGCCCACGGCGGCCAGGAGGGAGAGTGCTGCGGCGGCGATGATCTTCGAGGCGTTCATTCTGGATGTCCTTCAATTTGCTTTGGATGATTCGAACCGGTCTTGGGTCGGGTGCCGTCCCTTCGGGGGCGGCCACCTCGCTCGGTGCCCTGTTCACCCAGAGCAGCTCGTGTGCTGTTCTGTGGGATGAAGTTTGCGCCCAAAATCTAGGTGAAAACCCGCAGAAATCGAAGCTCGGTGTTCACGTGC
>NZ_JBFTPS010000180.1:0-305 GCF_056398605.1 Variovorax sp. 01T432 | reverse complement strand
ATCGCGCTCTTCGACAGACCCAGGATCGCAACCTCCGGCGCATTGATGATCGGCGTGAAATGCGTGCCGCCGATCCCGCCGAGGGAGCTGATCGAGAAGCAGCCGCCGGTCATGTCGGCCGAACCGAGCTTGCCGTCCCGCGCCTTCTTCGCGAGTTCCCCCATCTCCTGGCTGATCTGCAGGATGCCCTTCTTGTCGGCATCCCTGAGCACCGGAACCACGAGGCCATTGGGCGTGTCGGCCGCGAAGCCGACGTGGAAGTACTGCTTGTAGACAAGCTGATCGCCGTCCAGGCTGGTGTTGAA
>NZ_JBFTPS010000179.1:0-314 GCF_056398605.1 Variovorax sp. 01T432 | reverse complement strand
CGCAGAGGTAGCCCTTGGCCTTCAAGGCACGCTGCAGCCCGAAGCCCGTCGGACCAGCCTCGTACACGATGTGCAATTGCTCCGCGGTGCCAACCTTGGCCAGCACCTTCAGCAACTTGTTCACATCGTGCGGCACCTTGCCGATCAGGCGCCCGGGCGCTCGATCTGACTCGGCCGCTGCCACGCTGATACTGTCCTTATGGACATCCAAACCCACGTGAATCTTGCTACGCTCTTCCATGGTCGGTCTCCTTGTTGCTGACGACGCAAGTCACAGCATGTAGCTCTACGTCCTTGGACGCAACCTACGACGA
>NZ_JBFTPS010000178.1:0-372 GCF_056398605.1 Variovorax sp. 01T432 | reverse complement strand
AGATCCACCCCGGCTCGGATAGGTCTACGGGCCGCGAAGAGATGAGCATGGGGGCAACGTCGGCGAGGTGCATGGGGCAGCATGCTGCACGTCACCAGATCGCGATGTCGCCCATCGCCGCGCCGCGGATATGGCCGCCTCCTACATCCGGCGGCGGCCTTGCGTCGCAGGCTCCTCGATCAACACGAAGGAGACACGCATGGCAGACGACCCAAAGAAGACTGGCCTCGACCGCAAGCTCATCTCGCTCACCGAGGAGCACGAAATCCGCAGCTGGACCGAGTCGCTCGGCGTCACCGAGGAGGAACTGCGCCAGGCGGTGGCCGCGGTGGGCCACTCGGCCGACAAGGTGCGCGAGCACCTGCGCAAGAA
>NZ_JBFTPS010000177.1:0-373 GCF_056398605.1 Variovorax sp. 01T432 | reverse complement strand
GGTCGGGGAGGCGCGGAGCGGCCGGGCGGAGCCCGGGGACCGTAGGTTTGTTTAGCGTTTCGGCTTCGTCGACCGCTCCGCCGCGTCGTTATTCCGGAGGGCCGGAGGCGCGGGTGCTGTTTCAACCCTGGACCCGGCTGTCCCACGGACGGGCAGGATCAATAGCCCCGCGGTGATCCGGCGGCGGCCTMGGCTGATCCTGTTAGGCCGGTTTGACRATCCCGGCCCTGTCGACCCGCAAGCTTGTCCAGGAAGGGTTCGCAGGGTCCCGGATCTATCCACGAACAGACCCTGTCCCGCCTTCCCGAGACCTTCTTGCGGCCCCGCTCGATGCGGTCCTCGCCACGCTTGGGCCGGTACCAAGAGCCCTCCC
>NZ_JBFTPS010000176.1:0-374 GCF_056398605.1 Variovorax sp. 01T432 | reverse complement strand
GCCCAACACCCTGCAGCTGGGCAGCATCTTCGCCCGCAACCTGGACGACGCGCTGGCGCTGCAGTTCGCCCAGTGCACCGGCAACGCGGCGTGCAAGGCGGCGCTGGGCGATCCGCGCGCCGAACTGGACGCGCTGCTGGCCACGCTGCGCGCCAACCCGGTGACGGTGCGCTACCGCGACGCCAGCACCGGCGAGGAACGCGAGGACGTGCTGCGCGCCGAGACCGTCGCCGGCTTGGTACGCATGTACGCCTACATGCCGCAGGCCGCCGCGCTGTTGCCCAAGCTGATCCACGAGGCGCGCAACGGCCGCTACGGCGACCTGATGGCGCTGGCGCGGATGATGCAGGGCGACATGAAGGACGCCATGGCCA
>NZ_JBFTPS010000175.1:0-374 GCF_056398605.1 Variovorax sp. 01T432 | reverse complement strand
AGAACGCGCGCAGCTTCATGACGGGCCAGGCGCTCACCAGCGGGCTCGACCTGCTGTTCGCGGCGGTCTTCCTCGCGGTGATGTTCCACTACAGCGCGACGCTCACCTTGATGGTGCTGGCCGCGCTGCCGCTGTTCTTCCTCGCCTCCGCACGCCCTTGCTGCGAAGCAAGCTGGACGACAAGTTCGCGCTCGGCGCGGAGAACCAGAGCTACCTGGTGGAGATGTCACCTCGATGGAGACGCTCAAGGGCCTGGCCGCCGAAAGAACCTGGCACCGCGATTGGGAACGTCGGCTCGCCGGCCATGTGCGCGCCGGCTTCGAGGCCGGTCACCTGGGCCAGGCGACGCAGCAGTTCATCGCGCTCGTGAGCAA
>NZ_JBFTPS010000174.1:0-377 GCF_056398605.1 Variovorax sp. 01T432 | reverse complement strand
AGATCCACCCCGGCTCGGATAGGTCTACGGGCCGCGAAGAGATGAGCATGGGGGCAACGTCGGCGAGGTGCATGGGGCAGCATGCTGCACGTCACCAGATCGCGATGTCGCCCATCGCCGCGCCGCGGATATGGCCGCCTCCTACATCCCCGGGCGGCCCTGCGTCGCAGGCTCCTCGATCATCACGTCACGAAGGAGACAGGAATGGCAGACGACCCAAAGAAGACCGGCCTCGACCGCAAGCTCATCTCGCTCACCGAGGAGCACGAAATCCGCAGCTGGACCGAGTCGCTCGGCGTCACCGAGGAGGAACTGCGCCAGGCGGTGGCCGCGGTGGGCCACTCGGCCGACAAGGTGCGCGAGCACCTGCGCAAGAA
>NZ_JBFTPS010000173.1:0-382 GCF_056398605.1 Variovorax sp. 01T432 | reverse complement strand
AGAACGCGCGCAGCTTCATGACGGGCCAGGCGCTCACCAGCGGGCTCGACCTGCTGTTCGCGGCGGTCTTCCTCGCGGTGATGTTCCACTACAGCGCGACGCTCACCTTGATGGTGCTGGCCGCGCTGCCGCTGTTCTTCCTCGCCTCCTGGCTCGTCACGCCCTTGCTGCGAAGCAAGCTGGACGACAAGTTCGCGCTCGGCGCGGAGAACCAGAGCTACCTGGTGGAGACGGTCACCTCGATGGAGACGCTCAAGGGCCTGGCCGCCGAAAGAACCTGGCACCGCGATTGGGAACGTCGGCTCGCCGGCCATGTGCGCGCCGGCTTCGAGGCCGGTCACCTGGGCCAGGCGACGCAGCAGTTCATCGCGCTCGTGAGCAA
>NZ_JBFTPS010000172.1:0-390 GCF_056398605.1 Variovorax sp. 01T432 | reverse complement strand
TGTCACTCCTGATCATTGACGACTTCGGCCTCAAGCCTCTTCGCCCGCCGGCCGATGAAGATCTGCATGAGCTCATGGCCGAGCGGTACGAGAGTGCTGCCACCATCGTGACCAGCAACCTTGATCTCACCGAGTGGGACCAGGCCTTCCCGGCGAACAAGCTGCTGGCCAGCGCAACGCTGGACCGCATGCGCCACAACGCCTATTGCCTGGTGCTCGACGGCAAGAGCTACCGGGCCCCGCGCCAACTGCCGGCTGTGATCCGCCAGCGTCTTGCCAGTGAGGCCAAAACCGCTCAAGCTTGAGACCTTCGATGGTGCCCTTCAACCTCGTTAGAGCCGGCTCCAATATGCCGAAAACTGGTGGCTCCATTACGCCGAAAGGTGACAG
>NZ_JBFTPS010000171.1:0-392 GCF_056398605.1 Variovorax sp. 01T432 | reverse complement strand
GCCGAGAAGCAGCCCGACCGCGAGATCCCCGACGCCGGCGCGCTGGTCGCGCAACTGGGGCCCGACGAGTTCCTGATCACCGGCTACCGCGCCCGCCTGACCTTCGGCTCGGCCAAGAACGAGCGGTTCATGGTCTCGCGCGTCGAGGAAGGCCACTTCGACGACAAGGGCCAGTGGGTGTTCGACCGCGTCTGGAACGGCGACCAGGTCGACTACGGCCTGAACCTGACGACCTTGCCCCAGATCCTGAAGGTGAAGCTGGCGACCTACTAGGTCGCCGGCCAGGCCTGAGAACAAGAACGAAAACAACGACGACAGGGAAGAAGAACGACATGCGCAGCATCTATCGGGGCGGCGGCCTGGCCGCGGGCCTGGCCCTCTCCCTGCTGGCC
>NZ_JBFTPS010000170.1:0-397 GCF_056398605.1 Variovorax sp. 01T432 | reverse complement strand
CGTGCCGCCGGACCAGTTGCACCGCGCCTTCGATCAGGCGGTGCCGGTCTATGTCGACTATCCCGACGAGGCCACCGACCCCGGCCCGCCGCCGGAATCGGCGATGAATCGCTTCGACTGCCTGCGGGTGCTCCAGCGCGACGGCATCGAGCAGGCGGTGGARCCGGTGGGCGTGGASACGATCAGGCCGTCCGAACGCTGGTTGTACATGAAATAGCCGTCCACCGAGACGGCCAGCTCGACCATGCCGGAAATGCCCGAGCGGTTGACCACCACGTCGTTGAACGCCAGCGCGGAGAAGATCACGCCGTCGTCACGGATCACGCGGGATTCCAGCAGCATGCGGGTCTCGGCCKCGTAGCGGCCGGCCAGCATCTCGGGCAGGGCGCGCGTCACG
>NZ_JBFTPS010000169.1:0-406 GCF_056398605.1 Variovorax sp. 01T432 | reverse complement strand
GCTTTGGGCAGTGGACAAGGTCACCCCGTCGACCAGCGATTGGATTGGCGTCGCCGTGTGCTTCATTGGCATGGCCATCATCATGTTCGGGCCACGAGAAGCGGTCCGCTGAACCGACGTTGTGACCGGCTACAGTCGGCCAAAAGCGGTCCTCCAGCCTCGCCTCAGAAATGCACGGACACACAGAGTCTTGCCGTGCTCATGTAGCGGATTTATGCGCTGTCAGGCGTGTCCGTGTTCGAGCAGACCAGTGGCTGTGCTGCCTTTCAAGTGGTCGATGAACCATCTGCCAGCGGGCCCAGGGGACGTTGAAGCTTGGTGGACTGCCGATATCGTCAACATGAAGCCGCTCGGCGGCATGCCCTCGACATCCAGAACAACCAACCTGCCGGTGGCGATGGCGATG
>NZ_JBFTPS010000168.1:0-414 GCF_056398605.1 Variovorax sp. 01T432 | reverse complement strand
GTCGAGGAAGGGTTGGTAGCCGGCGGCTCGAAGGGCGTCGGGAGCAAAGCTGGTCAAACCCCAGCCTTGTCCGGCGGCCTGAAAGGCGTCAGGCGGCGCGCCCAGGGTCAGGCCGAGCATCAACTCCTGGGGCCGTCTCCAAGCGTGCGAGCCGCCGGGGTCGAGGCCGACGGCGAGGTCCGAGACCAGTCCTATGCCCATGCCGGCGCCTTTGGCCGAGGCCTGAGCCTGCTGCAGGCCAAGGTCCGCCAGCCATTGTGCGAACAGAAAAAAGCCCACCCGGTCGCCAAGGCCAAGCTGCTCCACGACGGCCTCGGCGTGGGCGACGTCCTTGTACGCCTCGGGCCAGCGGCGCCAGCCGCCCGCGCCGAAGATATGCGCCAGGCGCTCGTCGAGCGCCTCGAAGATCGCGTG
>NZ_JBFTPS010000167.1:0-418 GCF_056398605.1 Variovorax sp. 01T432 | reverse complement strand
GATCGGCAAGGTGCCGCACGATGTGAACAAGTTGCTGAAGGTGCTGGCCAAGGTTGGCACCGCGGAGCAATTGCACATCGTGTACGAGGCTGGTCCGACGGGCTTCGGGCTGCAGCGTGCCTTGAAGGCCAAGGGCTACCTCTGCGAGATCATTGCCCCGTCGCAGATCCCGCGACGACCCGGCGACCGGATCAAGACCGACTCACGCGACAGCGTTCAATTGGCCGAGTGCTCACGCGCGGGCCAATTGAGCGCCGTGTGGATCCCCGATCCAGACGACGAAACCATCCGTGATTTGTCGCGAGCGCGCGAAGACGCAGTCCACAGCCGCATGCAAGCCCGCCATCAGCTCAAGGGCTTCCTGCTGCGCCACGACGTGCGCTACAAGGGCAAGACCTCGTGGTGCGGTGCTTACTAC
>NZ_JBFTPS010000166.1:0-431 GCF_056398605.1 Variovorax sp. 01T432 | reverse complement strand
CCCAAGCCAGCGTAAACGGGTACGCCCGATTCGAGTTCGATCAAGCGCGCTCTGGACGGTGTCAGCGCTCCGCAATCGATGGCGTCGTACATGCGTCCGAGAAGCCGGGCCATTGATGCCAAGTCGCGCCGCATCGATTCTTCCGTCTCAACGAAGCGGAGTTCGGAAACCCGAGCATCCAGCTCTTGCGCGGCGCGTTTGAGGTCCGAAGTTTCCTGACCAGTGACCGTCACCAGCAATGCCAGATTCTTGCCGCTCAGCACCTTACCTAGTGCCCTTACGTGCGCAACTGCCCTTAGGCGACGAGCTGCTTCTATGATCGTGAAGATCGTTCCGGCGGCCAACGGCTGATCTGGAGACGAATACCACGCGCGAGGGAAAGGATCGGATTTCACCACAGTGACGGTACGTGCAGCGCTGGGGCTGGCCTT
>NZ_JBFTPS010000165.1:0-447 GCF_056398605.1 Variovorax sp. 01T432 | reverse complement strand
CCGAAGTTCAGCGTCGCCAGCCAGCGGTAGTAAGCACCGCACCACGAGGTCTTGCCCTTGTAGCGCACGTCGTGGCGCAGCAGGAAGCCCTTGAGCTGATGGCGGGCTTGCATGCGGCTGTGGACTGCGTCTTCGCGCGCTCGCGACAAATCACGGATGGCTTCGTCGTCTGGATCGGGGATCCACACGGCGCTCAATTGGCCCGCGCGTGAGCACTCGGCCAATTGAACGCTGTCGCGTGAGTCGGTCTTGATCCGGTCGCCGGGTCGTCGCGGGATCTGCGACGGGGCAATGGTCTCGCAGAGGTAGCCCTTGGCCTTCAAGGCACGCTGCAGCCCGAAGCCCGTCGGACCAGCCTCGTACACGATGTGCAATTGCTCCGCGGTGCCAACCTTGGCCAGCACCTTCAGCAACTTGTTCACATCGTGCGGCACCTTGCCGATCATC
>NZ_JBFTPS010000164.1:0-455 GCF_056398605.1 Variovorax sp. 01T432 | reverse complement strand
TCCTTGGCCGCCGCSGCCGAGCGCTGCGCCAGGCTGCGAACCTCGGAGGCCACGACGGCGAAGCCACGGCCCTGCTCGCCCGCCCGYGCGGCCTCGACCGCCGCGTTCAGCGCCAGGATGTTGGTCTGGAAGGCGATGCCGTCGATCACCCCGATGATGTCSACGATCTTGCGCGAGGACGCATTGATCGAGCCCATGGTGTCCACCACCTGCGACACCACGCTGCCGCCCCGCACCGCCACCTCGGAGGCCGAGACGGCCAGCTGATTGGCCTGGCGCGCGTTGTCGGCGTTCTGCTTGACGGTGCTGGTGAGCTCCTCCATCGAGGCGGCCGTCTGCTCCAGCGAACTGGCCTGCTGCTCGGTGCGCGACGAGAGGTCCTGGTTGCCCGAGGCAATCTCGCTCGAAGCCGTCGCGATGGTGTCCGTGCCCTGGCGCACTTCGCCCACCACCTT
>NZ_JBFTPS010000163.1:0-470 GCF_056398605.1 Variovorax sp. 01T432 | reverse complement strand
GGGCAGGAGGCACTATGCTCCTTTCCGAACTACGGCCTTGCGTCCAGCTTCTTGATCGCGGCGATGGATTCGTGCCGTGCCTCGATCAGCGCTTGCTCCTCGGACCGCGCGCCCGATTCACAGTTCTCGACCGGGTTTCGATCATCGATCTGGTACGACCAACKCCAACGCGCWTCGGCCTGCCAGACGTTGATCGTGACCTGGTGACCATGGTGTTCAAAGCTCGTGTCCGCCATGTGGTGCCTCCGGCAGTSGGGTCCGCAKTGTGAAGGAATGCCGCTTCAGCGACGGCGGAGGGTSCGCTCTGGCCGTGTGATCTCGCGCCTCTCGCCCGCTGCAGGGGGCAGCGCGGAAGAATTCTTGCCGCCCGTCGTCACTGCGCCATTGCCTGGCTAGCAGCGGGGTCAGAGCCTCGGCTTCACGAAGCCGGCCGCGTTCTCGTCAGCGCCGGGCTCGCCTTCGTCAGAGTG
>NZ_JBFTPS010000162.1:0-470 GCF_056398605.1 Variovorax sp. 01T432 | reverse complement strand
CTCCACGAACCAGTCCAACTCGGTGTTCGTGGCCGACAACGCGTCGCTGAACGTGGGCGTGACCGATTTCCAGGTCTCGGGCTACATGTACAACACCTTCGCGCAGTCGCCCCAGCTCAGCTGGACCATGACCGCGGCGCCCGGCGGCGGCMTSRACAGCRYCAACGTGATGGACTACAAGAAGGCCGGCACAGTCAGCGGCAACCCGATCGCGACGGCGCGCTGCGCCGGTCGTCCGGGCTTCTGCGGCSARGGWCTGGTTGCCTTCCAGAACGGCATCATCGGCACCGTCGGCACCAACACGGCAGGCAATCGCACCACGGTGCAGCTGCCCGCCAACAAGGTGCCCACCGGCATCGCCATGACCAACGACAGCGAGTTCGCGCTCGTGACGATCTGGGACACCACGGCGCTCAAGGGCCAGGTGGCGGTGATCGCGCTGGCCGGCCTGTGCGACGGCTGGACGGCTG
>NZ_JBFTPS010000161.1:0-478 GCF_056398605.1 Variovorax sp. 01T432 | reverse complement strand
GACGTGAGCGACTGGATCACCCGTGCGTTGCGCAATGGCATCGACGAATTCACGGCCCGTCTTCAGACCGGCTTGGCGATTCTGGCTTCGGTGGGCTCCACAGCACCGTTCATCGGCCTGTTCGGCACGGTCTGGGGCATCTACCACGCACTGATGAGCATCAGCACGGCCGGCCAGGCGACCATTGACAAGGTTGCCGGCCCCATCGGCGAGTCGTTGATCATGACGGCGCTGGGTCTGGCCGTGGCGATCCCCGCCGTACTGGGCTACAACGCGCTCGTACGGGGCAACAAGTTCGTGCTGACGAAGCTCAACAGCTTCGCCCACGACCTGCATGCCTACTTCGTGACCGGTGCACGCGTTCAGAGCGGCAGCGTCGAAGCCACTGTCGTTCCGCTGAAGAAAGGCTGAGCGCCATGGCCTTCGGAACTCAAGACGAACCCGATGAGGTGATGAACGAGATCAATATGACGCCGCT
>NZ_JBFTPS010000160.1:0-493 GCF_056398605.1 Variovorax sp. 01T432 | reverse complement strand
AAGGCTGCTGCGTGAAGCTGTATGGCCACTGGCTGTCGGCCTGGCCCAGGTTGCTCACCGCACCCACGTTCGAGCTGAAGTAGACGCTGTTGATGTAGCTGAACAGCGGCTTCAGGTCGACGAAGGCCACCTTCTGCTCCGACTTGGAGGTCACGACCGCCACGCCGCCCTTGGCGTACATGTTGTAGTTGGCGCCCGAACTGGTGAACTTCTGCCAGTTGTTGCTCAGCGGCGTGTTGTCCATGCCGATGAAGTTGCCGCCCACCTGGATGGTGTGGAACTGGTCCATGCCCGTGGTCACGGCGATATCGGTGGGTGCCGCCATGCCAGGCAGGTCGACATAACCGAGGATCTTCATGAAGGCGATGTTGCCCATGTTCGGCAGGCCGGGGTACGGCGCCATCCACTCATGCCACCAGTCGTAGTACGCGCGGGGGCTGGTGCTGCTGTACGGGCTGCAGCCGTCGCACAGGCCGGCCAGCGCGATCACCGC
>NZ_JBFTPS010000159.1:0-522 GCF_056398605.1 Variovorax sp. 01T432 | reverse complement strand
CGATCATCCTGCGAGGGTGATGGCCGACTTGATGACGCTTTGCGACTACCAGCATCCGTCAGCGCCCGAATCAACCATCCTCTTTTTCGGCGACGCGGAGACGAGGCGCGGCTGCGCTTTCGAAGCAGCAGCCAGGGAAATGGGCTTCATCTTTCGCGCGGAAGATCACGCTCGCGCAGCGCCGAATGAATCAGCTTTCGTCGTCGATGCCACGCACGCGCCCCACTGGTCTCCTACAGCAATTGCGCGCCTTTTGGGCTACACATTAGTGAAGGAGAACGTCGAAATGACCAACCCCAAACCACCGCTGGACAATCCCGTGCAGCTTCCCGCAGAGCCCGAATTTCCAACCGACGACGCGCCAGCCAATCCACACTCTGACGAAGGCGAGCCCGGCGCTGACGAGAACGCGGCCGGCTTCGTGAAGCCGAGGCTCTGACCCCGCTGCTAGCCAGGCAATGGCGCAGTGACGACGGGCGGCAAGAATTCTTCCGCGCTGCCCCCTGCAGCGGGCGAGAGGCG
>NZ_JBFTPS010000158.1:0-525 GCF_056398605.1 Variovorax sp. 01T432 | reverse complement strand
CCCCTGCGCTGCTCGCGTCAGGCGGGGTCACGTGCAAACTCGCTTCGCTCAAACAGCACGTGCCCTTATCCGCCTGCCGCTGCGCTGCTCGGCGGCGCCTCAACGGCCAGCCAAGGGCACACCGCCCGCCACCGTGGACACGTTGGGGTCGATCCCTCCACCCGACACTTCATCGATGCGCATAAGCCGATCCGCTAGAAGCGCCCACGGTGCTTCGCACAGCCGCGCAGCAGACACACACCAAAATCCCATGGCTATACTCCGCCCGTCACGTCAAAGAAAGACGTGATCGGGATTGGACTCCCGAATCCACCTCTGCGACGAAAGCCGCAGTCTCTTCTCTCCGCAGAGGGTGCGGCAGTTTTTGCAATCGAACTGCTTGGAGCCCAATCATGGCCAGTTGTCCCTGCGCGTCCGCGCAATCTTCCACCCCTTCCGAATCCATCGATCCTGCTGACATCGCCGTCGACTCGACGCCAGCCGCGATCACGCTCGAATCACTCGCTTCGCATTTGCGCAGCACCG
>NZ_JBFTPS010000157.1:0-550 GCF_056398605.1 Variovorax sp. 01T432 | reverse complement strand
CCATGAAGATCCTTGTCGCTACCGATGGGTCCAAGTATTCCCTCCGCGCCGTCAAGTACGCCGCGCGGCTCGCGCATCTGCTGCGCACCGCGTCGAACAAGATCACGCTGATCAGCGTCCATGACGATACCGGCCTGCGCCATGCCAAGGCCTTCGTCGGCAAGGCGGAAGTCGCCGACTAYCTGCGCGAACTCAGCGAGAAGGAACTCARGCCGGCCAGRAAGCTCCTGCAGGCCGACGGCATCGGGTACGACATGGAGATCCGCACCGGCCACGTGGCGCAGGAGATCGTCGACTGCGCCAAYACGGGCAAGTTCGACATGATCGTGCTGGGCTCCAAGGGCCGCAGCGCGGTGGCCGACCTGCTGCTCGGCTCCGTGGCGCAGCGTGTGCTCGCGACCGCGAAGCAGCCGGTCGTGGTGGTGAAATGAACGGCCGCGCGGCCGCTGCCGGTCGAGGCGGGACGGCATGAATCTCGACGACCTGAACGACGATCCCGAAGACACCGCGCACAGCGCCGCCGAACGTGCGGGCGCGGCGGCGCGGAGCA
>NZ_JBFTPS010000156.1:0-560 GCF_056398605.1 Variovorax sp. 01T432 | reverse complement strand
GCCGCGCCGCGCTGTGCATCGGCCGCGCGCGCGGCGCGGATGTCCACCTGGCCCAGGGCCTGAACGACGTCGCTCAGTTCAGCGCTTGCCTTGGGCATCGCGGGCAGGTCGAGCGCCTGGCTGGCCTTGCGCTCGATGGCGTCGAGCTTGGCCGCGCGCGTCGCGCTCAGGCCGGCGGTCTTGAGCTCTGCGCGTGTGGGCATCAGTTCCGCGGCGCCGAGCTCGCGCGCCGCGCCCAGCGAGGCATTGTTCGGCAGGCTCGGCGAGCCGCTGAGCAATGCTCGGGAATAGAAGTCGACGTACTTGGCGTACTTGTCCTTGCCGAGCGGGCTGACCTGCCGGGTGTGCTCCTGGCTGAGCAGGGCCTGGCGCATGGAAGCGCGCACGCCCTGTCCCTCGGTCTTCTCGCGCGCGCTGGCGAGGGTATCGAGCAGGCGGGTGACGGCGTGGGCGAGTTCGGGCGCGGCCGTCATGCCGCGCTGCCCGGCGGCGATGCGCGAGGCGATGTGCAGGAGGTAGGGCGTCTCGCCGCGCATCGCATCGGCCGAGCGCAGGCGGTC
>NZ_JBFTPS010000155.1:0-574 GCF_056398605.1 Variovorax sp. 01T432 | reverse complement strand
GCCTGGCCTGGGCGCTCGACCGCTTCAAGCGGGTGGAGACGGTAGGCTTCGACTACGGCCAGCGGCACCGGGTCGAGCTCGACGTCCGACCCAGTATCCTCGAGGTGTTCCGCACCGAGTTTCCCGACTGGGCGGGCCGGCTGGGCCCCGACCAGCTGCTGCATCTCGCGGCGCTCGGCGAGGTCAGCGAGACGGCGCTGACCCGCGACGTCGAGATCGCGATGGAGGACAGCGGCCTGCCGAACACCTTCGTGCCCGGCCGCAACCTGATCTTCCTGAGCTTCGCCGCCGCCCTGGCCTATCGCCGCGGCCTGCGCCACATCGTCGTCGGCGTCTGCGAGACCGACTTCTCCGGCTATCCCGACTGCCGCGACGACACCATGAAGGCGATGCAGCTGGCACTCAACCTGGGCATGGACCGGCGCTTCGTCGTCCACACCCCGTTGATGTGGATCGATAAGGCCGAGACCTGGCGGCTGGCGGCATCGCTGGGCGGCCCCGCGCTGGTCGAGCTGATCCGGGACGAGACCCACAGCTGCTATCGCGGCGACCGCGGCACGTCCCACTTGTGGGG
>NZ_JBFTPS010000154.1:0-606 GCF_056398605.1 Variovorax sp. 01T432 | reverse complement strand
TGGCCGTCGAGAGCTGGAACGGCTTGCCCGGCAGGGCCAGGGCGCCGCCGTACTCGATGGCGGTCGAGCCCGTCGGCTGCACCGCGCAACCGTTGGGTTGCGGGCAGGAGCCGCCGTCCGCGAACACCACCGGACCGTAGCGGAAGTTCCTGATCGACTTGCCCGCGTAGTCGGCCACGCTCATCACGTAGCCCTGGTTGGCGAAGTTGTCCCCGTCCTCGACGGCGATCGGGTCGACGAGACGCGCGTCCTGCAAGGTCCGCACGATGCTGCCGCTGTTGCCGCTGTTCGCGAAGCGCACCCAGGAGATCTTGCGGTCGCCGCGCGAAGCCACGATCACCTGCTGGTTGTTGGGCTCGAAGCTGGCGCCGAACTCGCCCTTGGAGGTCGCGAGCGAAGTCGGGTTGCGGCCGATGCCGGTCACCGTGCCCACTTCGGCGATCGCGCTGGCGCTCGTCGACGCCGGGGTGCCGCCAGGTGCGTAGCCGTCCAGGCTGAAGATGTGCAGCGTGCCGTCCTGCGTCGCGACCCAGGCGCGCGCCGGGTTGCCGTACACCGTGGTCTTCACCGCCGTCGGCTTCGCGCCCAGCGAAACGGTCTTGACCA
>NZ_JBFTPS010000153.1:0-614 GCF_056398605.1 Variovorax sp. 01T432 | reverse complement strand
CGCGCGGCGCGGATGTCCACCTGGCCCAGGGCCTGAACGACGTCGCTCAGTTCAGCGCTTGCCTTGGGCATCGCGGGCAGGTCGAGCGCCTGGCTGGCCTTGCGCTCGATGGCGTCGAGCTTGGCCGCGCGCGTGGCGCTCAGGCCGGCGGTCTTGAGTTCGCCTCGGGTGGGCATCAGTTCCGCGGCGCCGAGCTCGCGCGCCGCGCCCAGCGAGGCATTGTTCGGCAGGCTCGGCGAGCCGCTGAGCAATGCTCGGGAACAGAAGTCGACGTACTTGGCGTACTTGTCCTTGCCGAGCGGGCTGACCTGCCGGGTGTGCTCCTGGCTGAGCAGGGCCTGGCGCATGGAAGCGCGCACGCCCTGTCCCTCGGTCTTCTCGCGTTCCCCTGCGAGGGTATCGAGCAGGCGGGTGACGGCGTGGGCGAGCTCGGGCGCGGCCGTCATGCCGCGCTGCCCGGCGGCGATGCGCGAGGCGATGTGCAGGAGGTAGGGCGTCTCGCCGCGCATCGCATCGGCCGAGCGCAGGCGGTCGAAGGCCTGGGCGGGGTCGATGAGGCCATCGCGGGCGAGGGCCGTGAGCAGGTCCATGTAGCGGGCATGGGCGGTGTTCAT
>NZ_JBFTPS010000152.1:0-657 GCF_056398605.1 Variovorax sp. 01T432 | reverse complement strand
GCGGTGATCGCGCTGGCCGGCCTGTGCGACGGCTGCAGCCCGTACAGCAGCACCAGCCCCCGCGCGTACTACGACTGGTGGCATGAGTGGATGGCGCCGTACCCCGGCCTGCCGAACATGGGCAACATCGCCTTCATGAAGATCCTCGGCTACGTCGACCTGCCCGGCATGGCGGCGCCGACCGATATCGCCGTGACCACCGGCATGGACCAGTTCCACACCATCCAGGTGGGCGGCAACTTCATCGGCCTCGACAACACGCCGCTGAGCACCAACTGGCAGAAGTTCACCAGCTCGGGCGCCAACTACAACATGTACGCCAAGGGCGGCGTGGCGGTGGTGACCTCCAAGTCCGAGCAGAAGGTGGCCTTCGTCGATCTGAAGCCGCTATTCAGTTACATCAACAGCGTCTACTTCAGCTCGAACGTGACCGCGGTGAGCAACCTGGGCCAGGCTGCCAGCCAGTGGCCATACAGCTTCACGCAGCAGCCTTCGCAGATGCCGACGGTGGTCAAGACCGTTTCGCTGGGCGCGAAGCCGACGGCGGTGAAGACCACGGTGTACGGCAACCCGGCGCGCGCCTGGGTCGCGACGCAGGACGGCACGCTGCACATCTTCAGCCTGGACGGCTACGCACCTGGCGGCACCCCGGCGTCG
>NZ_JBFTPS010000151.1:0-677 GCF_056398605.1 Variovorax sp. 01T432 | reverse complement strand
TCCCCCATCTCCTGGCTGATCTGCAGGATGCCCTTCTTGTCGGCATCCCTGAGCACCGGAACCACGAGGCCATTGGGCGTGTCGGCCGCGAAGCCGACGTGGAAGTACTGCTTGTAGACAAGCTGATCGCCGTCCAGGCTGGTGTTGAATTCGGGGAACTTCTTCAGGCCAGCGACCACGGCCTTGATGACGAAGGCCAGCATCGTGACCTTGATGCCGGACTTCTCGTTCTCCTTGTTCGTCGCCACGCGGAAGGCTTCGAGTTCGGTGATGTCGGCGTCGTCGTTGTTCGTGACGTGCGGGATCATCACCCAGTTGCGGTGCAGGTTCGCGCCGCTGATCTTCTTGATGCGCGACAGGTCCTTGCGCTCGACCGTGCCGAACTTCGTGAAGTCGACCTTGGGCCACGGCAACAGTCCGAGCGCTTCGCCGCCACCGCCTGCGGGTGCCTTGGCGGCCGATGCCTTGGTGCTGGCCGCTCCGCTCATTACCGCCTTGGTGAAGTTCTGAACGTCTTCCTGCGTGATGCGCCCCTTGGGGCCGCTGCCCTTGACTTCTTCCAGCGGCACGCCCAGCTCGCGGGCGAACTTGCGCACCGAAGGCGATGCGTGGGGCATCTTGCCGCTGGGCGGCACCGTCGGATCGTGCGCCGCGGGTGGCGCGGCGCTGGCCGCGGC
>NZ_JBFTPS010000150.1:0-707 GCF_056398605.1 Variovorax sp. 01T432 | reverse complement strand
TCACCGCCCCTTCGGGGTCCCCTGCGCTGCTCACGTCAGGCGGGGTCACGTGCAAACTCGCTTCGCTCAAACAGCACGTGCCCTTATCCGCCTGCCGCTGCGCTGCTCGGCGGCGCCTCAACGGCCAGCCAAAGGCACACCGCCCCCCGCCGTGGACACGTTCGGGCATATCCCTCCGCCCGACACCTCGTTGAAGTGCATGGACTTATCCGTTGGATAGACCCTCAGTGCTTCGCACTCCCCTGGCCCGCATTGCTTGTCGAGCCTAGGCATTTGCTCCTAGTCGACCTCTCCCCGGCCTCCCAACGCAACACATTGCGCATGCCCCTTGTTCACGGCCTCGTGCGCGGAATCGACCGCAGCCTCCACCGCCTCGATGCGCCGACACAGCGCCTCATTGACCAGAGTCAACAACGCACACAGCTCGCCACGGGTGGCTGTGACCTCCTCGCGCTCCTCCAGGCTGACCGGAGCAAGCAACTCTTCAAGGCACGCGTAGGCTAGATGTACATCCCGCAGGTTGCACGCGTCATCGACCGCACTCAAGGCCAGCGACGCGGTGCTGCGCAAATGCGAAGCGAGTGATTCGAGCGTGATCGCGGCTGGCGTCGAGTCGACGGCGATGTCAGCAGGATCGATGGATTCGGAAGGGGTGGAAGATTGCGCGGACGCGCAGGGACAACTGGCCATGATTGGGCTCCAAGCGC
>NZ_JBFTPS010000149.1:0-714 GCF_056398605.1 Variovorax sp. 01T432 | reverse complement strand
CATCGCCACCGGCAGGTTGGTTGTTCTGGATGTCGAGGGCATGCCGCCGAGCGGCTTCATGTTGACGATATCGGCAGTCCACCAAGCTTCAACGTCCCCTGGGCCCGCTGGCAGATGGTTCATCGACCACTTGAAAGGCAGCACAGCCAGTGGTCTGCTCGAACACGGACACGCCTGACAGCGCATAAATCCGCTACATGAGCACGGCAAGACTCTGTGTGTCCGTGCATTTCTGAGACGAGGCTGGAGGACCGCTTTTGGCCGCATTCTGCCCGTCAACGGTCGAGGCCAAATCGCTGCCAGAGCTCGGCCCGAAGGCGGTCCAGCGGCTGGTTCAGTTCGACGCGCTCATTGAAGTCTTCGACCCATACGTTGTAGTCCGCAAATGAGCCAGCCCCTCGATTCATGGAAGCATAGATGGACCTGGCGTCCTCCATTCCATTCGAGGACGCGAGAGCTTCACGCGCGGCGGTCACGCCTCTGAGCCAATTCTGCTCGCCACGAGCGCGGAGCAGCGACTCAAGCTGCCGCAGGAGTTCCTCGATGGATGCTTCGTTCGATGGCACAGCTAGTGTAGTGTTGCATTCTGTTTGGAACTTAAGCGGCTATTGGCGCGAATGACCTTTTGCAGGATGTCGCGCGCGCTCTTGGTCCAGATGAATGGCTTGGGTTCTTTGTTGTGATGAGCGACGTACTCGTCAATGGCAGTGACCA
>NZ_JBFTPS010000148.1:0-733 GCF_056398605.1 Variovorax sp. 01T432 | reverse complement strand
TAGCTCGGCGTGCCCAGCGAGAACTTGATGCGCATGTCGATGATCGGCACGATGATCCCGCGCAGGTTCACCACCCCCTTGATGTACTCCGGCGCGTTCGCGATCCGCGTCACCGCGTCGTAGCCCCGCAGCTCCTGCACCTTCTGGATGTCGATGCCGTATTCCTCCTCGCCCAGCGTGAAGGAAAGGAATTCAAGGGGCGTCTGGGCGCGTGCCGCAGAGCCGGCGGTGCTTTCGGCGGCCGGCCTCGATGGGTTGGTTGCTTTCATTTGCGTCTTTCCGTCTCTGGTTCAAAACTCGTTCCAATCACCCGCGCCGTCCGTGGCCATCGCCGGTTCGGGTGCAGGTTCCTCTTTTTTCCCACGCGCGGGCGTGAGTGCCATGGCGCGCGCCTTCGGCGCGGGCCTGGATGTGCTTGCGGGGGGCGTTGCGCGCGCAACGGGCGTCAGGCTCGCGCCGGCATGGGTGTTGTCGTCCAGCTTGAATACGCGCACGACCTGCGACAGGCTGCCGGCCTGTTCCTGCAGCGATTGCGCCGCCGCCGATGCTTCTTCCACCAGCGCCGCGTTCTGCTGCGTCACTTCGTCCATCTGCGTGATGGCCTGGTTGATCTGCTCGATGCCCGAGGTCTGCTCCTGGCTGGCCGCCGTGATCTCGCCCATGATGTCGGTCACGCGCTTGACGCTGTCGACGATCTCTTCCATCGTCTTGCCCGCCTCGGCCACCTGCTTGC
>NZ_JBFTPS010000147.1:0-758 GCF_056398605.1 Variovorax sp. 01T432 | reverse complement strand
GAGCTGGGCCAGCTTCTTCCTGTCGGTGCGCTGCGCGAAGTCCTGCCCGGCCTGCTGGACGAGATAGGAACCGTCGGCCGCGGAAGCGATGATCATGAGCGTTCCGTCCTAGGCGCACGCGAGCACCGGCGTCGCGGATGCGGCCAGCCGCTTGATGGAGCCGCGCCGGTAGACACCCTCCAGGCCCAGCGCCTGCATCGCCTGCATGGCCTGCATGGCCTGGCGCAGCGTGAGGGGGTGCGGCTCCGAGGCGAAGTGCTGGCGCAGCGAAGCCGCGTCGATGTTCAGGCCGATCAGCTGCGTGAAGGCCGCGATCAGCGGCCACGCGCCATCGATGCTCGCGCGGGTATCCTCCGCCGACGCTGCGGGCAGCGCGGTGTCTTGCTTGGTCAATTCAGACTCCCTGGGTTTTTGTATCGTCTATCGGGCGGCTTCCGCCGGCGTCAAGGGCAGCACGAAATCAGCGCCGCAAGGACAGGACGGCCTCCTCGTCGGCGGCCATGGCGGTTCGGGCTTTCCTGCACTCACGCCCCTCAACCCCACCACTGCCTGCACCATGGCCTGCTCGTGCGCGGCGGCGGCGTGCAAGGGGGAGGCCTCGTCCATGGGCACGAAGCCGAGCGATGCGTCGGCCGCCGCGCTCGATGGCACCGCCGTGTTGATCATCTGGTTGAAGTACCGTGCGATGCGCATCGCCTCGGCCATCAAGAGGTCGTCCTGCTCCTGCTGCCACTTTGCTTCGGCTTCGGCCTTCGCTT
>NZ_JBFTPS010000146.1:0-770 GCF_056398605.1 Variovorax sp. 01T432 | reverse complement strand
CTCCAAGTCGGAGCAGAAGGTGGCCTTCGTCGACCTGAAGCCGCTGTTCAGCTACATCAACAGCGTCTACTTCAGCTCGAACGTGGGTGCGGTGAGCAACCTGGGCCAGGCCGACAGCCAGTGGCCATACAGCTTCACGCAGCAGCCTTCGCAGATGCCGACGGTGGTCAAGACCGTTTCGCTGGGCGCGAAGCCGACGGCGGTGAAGACSACGGTGTACGGCAGCCCGGCGCGAGCCTGGGTCGCGACGCAGGACGGCACGCTGCACATCTTCAGCATCGATGGTTTTGCACCTGGCGGCCTTCCGGCATCGCCGAGTGCGAGCGCGATCGCCGAAGTGGGCACGGTGACCGGCATCGGCCGCAACCCGACTTCGCTCGGGACCTCCAAGGGCGAGTTCGGCGCCAGCTTCGAGTCCAGCACGCAGCAGGTGATCGTGGCTTCGCGCGGCGACCGCAAGGTCTCGTGGGTGCGCTTCAATTCGAGCGGCACCAGCGGCAGCATCGTGCGGACCTTGCAGGACACGCGGCTGGCCGACCCGATCGCCGTCGAGGACGGGGACAACTTCGCCAACCAGGGCTACGTGATGAGCGTGGCCGACTACGCGGGCAAGTCGATCAAGAACTTCCGCTACGGTCCGGTGGTGTTCGCGGACGGCGGCTCCTGCCCGCAACCCAACGGTTGCGCGGTGCAGCCGACGGGCTCGACCGCCATCGAGTACGGCGGCGCCCTGGCCCTGCCGGGCAAGCCGTTCCAGCTCTCGACGGCCA
>NZ_JBFTPS010000145.1:0-830 GCF_056398605.1 Variovorax sp. 01T432 | reverse complement strand
CTAGGGCGTGTTAACACTATTTGACTTGAAGGTACGGGCTGCGAGAAAATCCGTGCATGGAAATCACGCCAGCGCAGTTCGCCCAGATCGAGCATTGTTTGCCCACGCAGCGGGGCAATGTCAGCTTGTCCAACCTGGATGTGTTGAATGCGATCCTTTACGTCGCRGAGCACGGCTGCAAGTGGCGTGGGTTGCCCAAGCGGTTCGGCAACTGGCACACCATCTACACGCGCATGAACCGCTGGTCCAAGTCGGGCGTCATGGACCGGGTGTTCGAGGAGTTGCAGCAGTCTCAGGTCGTGCGCATCAAGATCGAAGCCGTGTCGCTGGACAGCACCAGCATCAAGGTGCATCCGGATGGGACCGGGGCGCTAAAAAAAACGGCCCGCAAGCCATCGGAAAGTCCCGAGGCGGATGGAACACCAAGATTCATATGGTTGCCGCGGATGCTCGCACGGCCATAACGTTCTCGTTGTCGCCAGGTCAGGCGCACGATGCGCCGGCAGGGCGGGCGTTACTCAGCCGCCTGGGCGCACCGAACAGGCCGCTTCATCTGCTCATGGATCGCGCCTACGAGGGTAACGAGACCAGGCAACTCGCGCTCGACCTCGGCTTCATTCCGGTTGTCCCACCGCTGAAGACCCGAGTCGAACCGTGGGAGTACGACCGCGAGATGTACAAGCGCCGCAATGAAGTCGAGCGGCTGTTCCGGCGCCTCAAGGGATTCCGCCGCATCTTCTCGCGCTTCGAGAAACTCGACGTGATGTTCCTCGGCTTCATCAGCTTCGCGCTGATCGCCGATGGACTTCGCTTGTGTTAACAGGCCCTAG
>NZ_JBFTPS010000144.1:0-835 GCF_056398605.1 Variovorax sp. 01T432 | reverse complement strand
CGGCCAAAAGCCGACACTCGCATGCACCTCCAGTTTTCAAGCCAACCCAGGAACAGATGAACACACGTCGCGTCCACGAACTCATGCGGGCTCACTTTCCTGCGACAGGAACCGAAGGTCTTGAATGGACCAATCTCGTTGATGAGCGCAGCCTCCTTATGGAGGACCGGTCGAGGATTGTCTTGCTGGACCAGTTTGTCGAACGCAACGTGGCGGAGGTGCTCGTTGAGGTTCACCGAAAGCTTGGGGCACGCCTACTTGTCAACGATGTCGTCCCGTACCTCCAACGCCACGTCGGACAAGGCAACATCCGAATCTCGGACCGAGAATTCACAATGTTCGCCGTGCTGGCGAGAAATGGCGTCGGGGTAAGCTGGCGTGCAGCCGCTTAGGCGGCACTCGGCCAAGAGCCGACTTTCGCGACATCCTCCCAGCCGACCGGCGGCCGTTGAGCACAATGCAGCCATGGAAGCCCTCAAGACTCTTGGACTGTTCATCGCCACGGCCGCGGCTGAAATCGTCGGGTGCTATCTGCCGTACCTTTGGCTGAGGGAAGGAAAATCGGCTTGGTTGCTCATCCCGGCGGCGCTGAGCTTGGCGCTGTTCGCTTGGATGCTGTCCCTTCACCCAACAGCCGCGGGCCGCGTTTACGCGGCATACGGGGGCGTCTACATCGGCGTCGCCATCCTTTGGCTTTGGGCAGTGGACAAGGTCACCCCGTCGACCAGCGATTGGATTGGCGTCGCCGTGTGCTTCATTGGCATGGCCATCATCATGTTCGGGCCACGAGAAGCGGTCCGCTGAACCGACGTTGTGACCGGCTACAGTCGGCCAA
>NZ_JBFTPS010000143.1:0-860 GCF_056398605.1 Variovorax sp. 01T432 | reverse complement strand
GTGCTTGACCTCGTCCATCACAGCGGCCACGTGCAGCAGGGCCTTCGAGGGAATGCAGCCGACGTTGAGGCAGACGCCGCCCAGGGTCGCATAGCGCTCGACCAGCACGACCTTGAGGCCCAGGTCGGCCGCGCGGAACGCGGCGGAATAGCCGCCGGGGCCTGCGCCCAGCACCAGCAGATCGCACTCGAAGTCGACGCTGCCGGAGTAAGTCGACGCGGGGGCCGGGGCTTGCGCGGGTGCCGCCGGCTTCGGTGCCGGCGCCGCAGCAGGGGCCGAGGCCGGGGATGCGGCTGCCGGGGCAGGCGCGGCAGCCGCACCCTCGAGCGCCTCCAGCGTCAGCACCACCGAGCCTTCCTTGACCTTGTCGCCGACCTTCATCGCCACGGACTTGACCACCCCGGCATGCGAGGAAGGAATCTCCATGGAGGCCTTGTCCGATTCCACCGTGATCAGGGATTGCTCGGCCTTCACCGTGTCGCCGGCCTTCACCAGCACCTCGATCACCGCGACTTCATCGAAATCGCCGATGTCCGGCACTTTGACTTCGACCGAACTCACAGGAGGGTCCTGCGGAAGTCAGCGAGAACCTGCCCCAGGTAGGCGTTGAACCTCCCAGCGGTCGCACCGTCAATGACTCGGTGATCCCAGCTCAAGCTGAGCGGGAGGATCAGGCGCGGCTGGAAGGCCTTCCCGTCCCACACGGGCTTTATCGCGCTCTTCGACAGACCCAGGATCGCAACCTCCGGCGCATTGATGATCGGCGTGAAATGCGTGCCGCCGATCCCGCCGAGGGAGCTGATCGAGAAGCAGCCGCCGGTCATGTCGGCCGAACCGAGCTTGCCGTCCCGCGCCTTCTT
>NZ_JBFTPS010000142.1:0-977 GCF_056398605.1 Variovorax sp. 01T432 | reverse complement strand
GCTGACAGCCATGCGCAATATCAGCGCATTCAGTGCGTGCTGATCAGGGCCACACTGGGCAGCTCGGCCGCACAGATTGCGCAGTTGCTGGGCTGGTCAACGGCCACCGTGCATGTTCTGCACTCTCGATGGGCCAAGGAGGGTGATGCCATCTTCGATCTTCGAGGCCGCGGTGGCAGGCACCACCAGCATTTGAGCGCCGAACAGGAGCAGGAGCTGCTGGCACCCTTCGTCGAGCGCGCACAGGCAGGCGGGATGTTGACGGTGGCTGAGATTCAGCAGGCCTACCACAAGCAACTCGGCAAGGCGGTGGCGCCCTCGACGATCTACCGGCTGCTTGACCGTCACGGTTGGCGCAAGGTCGTGCCCAGGCCCCGGCATCCCAAGGCTGACGTCGCGGCACAGGCCGCCTTTAAAAAAACTCCGCCGCCAGGTACGCCAAGAGGTCGTGCGCCAGGCTGAACAGGGTCGCGCGGTGCGGCTGATGTTCCAAGACGAGGGGCGGTTCGGATTGCTGGGCACACCGCGTCGCTGCTGGGCGCCGCACCGCATGCGACCTGTCGTCGGCGCGCGCCTGGAGCGCAAGTACATCTACGCCTTCAGTGCCGTCAGCCCGCACGACGGCGTCATGGACAGCCTCGTGCTGCCGTGGGTGAACGCCGAGACCATGTCGCTATTCCTGGCCGAGGTGGCGCAGCGCCACGCCGCGGAATTCATCGTGATGGTCATGGATCAAGCCGGCTGGCACATCGCCGGTGACCTCGCCGTGCCGCAGAACATGCGCTTGATCTTCCTGCCCCCGTACAGCCCGGAGCTGAACCCCGCCGAGCACCTGTGGGAGTCGCTGCGCGAGGATTGCTTCGCCAACCACGTCTTCGCCAACCTCGATGCAGTCGAGGACGCCCTGACAAGCGGACTCGTCGCCCTGGAATCCAATCCAACGCGAACCCGTTCAATGACTGGGTTCAAATGGATAA
>NZ_JBFTPS010000141.1:0-994 GCF_056398605.1 Variovorax sp. 01T432 | reverse complement strand
ATGATCGAAACCCGGTCGAGAACTGTGAATCGGGCGCGCGGTCCGAGGAGCAAGCGCTGATCGAGGCACGGCACGAATCCATCGCCGCGATCAAGAAGCTGGACGCAAGGCCGTAGTTCGGAAAGGAGCATAGTGCCTCCTGCCCCAAGGAAATGGAGATGGACATGGCTCTGGACGGCCTGCACCACGAACTGCTCAGCTTCTTGAACGAACAGGGCGCCACACAGCATCTGATCAATGCCTGGGAGAGCACCTGGTACTGCGCAGTTGCCTTTCCCGGCGAGCCACTGCCCTGCCCGAAATGCTTTCTTAATGGTCGCCTTCGGCGTCTAGTTCCCTTGATCAGCGTCGGTAAGCTGGGGGCGGCACGCTGTGAGGCCTGCAAGACGAAGTTCGAGTTTCATAAGGGTTGACCGACGCGCAGCAGGAGAGCCGCGAATCGCGTGATTGCAAAGATCGGCGTGCGGACTCGTAGCCACCCGCGGGCTCAAAGCACCGGAAGGTTGACTTCTCCACTCGCCCCGTGGATAGACCTGTGGACAACGGCGAGGGAAGCGTCCCGGATCGGCTCCAGAGGGGCCTTCCCACGGGACGCCTCAAAAACAGGCACTCCGCGTCCGCTGCGGCGCCCCTGCTGCTGCGGCCTGAGTTGATCTGGCGCAATCCGACCAAATCGACGGCCGGGACAATGCGAACGAGGGGCGCAGGAACGCGTCACCACAACTCGGCGGTGCCGCTGCTCACTTTACCCGAATCCATTTCACATGACGCTTCGAACCTATGTGATTGAAGCCGACCAATCCTTCCGGCTGACGCTGATTGAACAGCTCGAACGGCATGAGGGCCTTCGAGTGGTTGGGCACACATCAACGGAGGCCGCGGCCGTCCTGTGGTTGCTGTCGAACCCTAACAACTGGGACCTTGTAGTCCTAGACCTGCTCCTGGCACACAGCAATGGGTTGCGCGTTCTTGCCGCGTGTCGGGTGCGCAGTTG
>NZ_JBFTPS010000140.1:0-1088 GCF_056398605.1 Variovorax sp. 01T432 | reverse complement strand
GCGCCAACTGCCGGCTGTGATCCGCCAGCGTCTTGCCAGTGAGGCCAAAACCGCTCAAGCTTGAGACCTTCGATGGTGCCCTTCAACCTCGTTAGAGCCGGCTCCAATATGCCGAAAACTGGTGGCTCCATTACGCCGAAAGGTGACAGTTCCGCCCTGATGTGCTCGCCGGCGCTGGCACCGTGCTCCATGGTGTAGCCGTCGCCGATGTCCGCGCACAGCCCGACCACACCGATGGCGAAGTCGACTAGGTTCCGGTCGAGCGGGTCGCCATCGCGAATCAGACCCACCTGTACGGCCACGGCATAGAAGGCCGCCCGCGGATCGCGCCCAACCGGGGCATCGTTCTCGTCTTCCATGGCGCGATCCTATCCCGGCGCGGTATGGCCCGTCCACAAGGAGCGCGACCCCGCAGAAGCCGCGGAGGGTGGGTTCAGAGAGGCACTTCAGGCTGAGTGATGCCTCCTAGATGTCGCTTGAAAGGGTGGCAGTTGAGGCTCAGCGCCCTGGCACTTACGACGCAGCCGCGACCTGATTGCTGCATGACCCTTCGCGGTGATTTCCGACACTACCGCTTGACCCTTGTACCGCCAACCTGCACTGTCGTATACCTGCGTGGGCATGCATCCGATGACGAAGTCCATCGACAGTAGGAAGCCAACCTTCGCGATGTCCCGGCAGTCCCAAAACACCGCTGGCAGGGCTCCTTCGGCCAATTGAGCGAGAAGGTCGAGTGGCATTTCTTGTCCCAGCGCAGGTGCTCAGTTGGCCCCGCCGACACCGTCAACTGAGAGTGATGTTTCGCACTGCCGCCGGCAATACGCAAGAAGCGCTTTGATCTCGGTGGACTTGTCAAAGACGRCGCTTGCTCCCARGTCCTGGCACCTATTCGTAATTTCCCTCGTCGCATGGTTGGTGAGMACCACCATTCGCTGGCTCCAACTGCGCACCCGACACGCGGCAAGAACGCGCAACCCATTGCTGTGTGCCAGGAGCAGGTCTAGGACTACAAGGTCCCAGTTGTTAGGGTTCGACAGCAACCACAGGACGGCCGCGGCCTCCGTTGATGTGTGCCCAACCACTCGAAG
>NZ_JBFTPS010000139.1:0-1141 GCF_056398605.1 Variovorax sp. 01T432 | reverse complement strand
GCAGATCAAGCCGGCGCCGGAGATGGGGTCGGTGCTGGACACGGACTACCTGATCGGGCTGGGCACACTGGACGAGCGGATGCTGATCCTGGTGGACATCGACCGCCTGATGTCCAGCGACGAGATGGGCCTGATCGAGAAGATCGCCGGCTGAAGCGGCCCGGCCGCTTCGCAGTCTCCAACCTCTTGCCTGAACCACCTCCCGTATCATGAACTTCCTGTCCAACATTCGCATCGGAACGCGCCTGGCCATTGCCTTCGCCATCGTTCTGGCCCTGACGGTGATCTCGGCGGCCTTCGCGCTGGTCGCCGCGCGGGACACCGCGGCGGCAACCAAGCACATGCTGGCGAGCCCGCTTGCCAAGGAGCGCCTCATCTCCGATTGGTATGTGCTGACCTACTCGGCCATTGCGCGGACCTCGATGATCGCCAGGACGACGGACGACACCCTTCCGGTGGTCTTCGCCGACGTCATCGCGGACAGCGTCAAGAAGGGCAGCGCGACCATGGCCAAGGTCGAGGAACTCCTGGTGGCGGACATCGAGAAGAGCGCCTTCAAGTCGATCACCGAACTGCGTGTGAAGTACCAGGCGGCCAAGGACGCCGTGGCGAAGGCCAAGGCGAGCGGGAATGCGGCGGAGACGGAACGCGTCTTCAACGAAGTCTTCATGCCGACCGCCACCGCCTACCAGGGCAAGGTGCTCGAGCTGCTGGCCATGGAACGCAAGGCCATCGATGACATGAGCGCCAAGCTGGACGCAGACAATGCGCGCGCCTTCAATCTCCGCTTGCTGATGACGGCCTTGACGGTACTCATGGGCGCGGCCTGTGCATTCCTTGTGGCGCGCAGCATCACGCGGCCCTTGAAGCAGGCCGTCACGGTGGCGCAGACGGTGGCGGCGGGCGATCTGAGCTCGCACATCGAAGTCCAGAGCCGCGACGAGACGGGCCAGTTGATGCGGGCGCTGAAGGAGATGAACGCGAATCTCGCCAAGGTGGTGGGCGAAGTGCGCCAGGGCACGGACACCATCGCGACGGCTTCGAGCGAGATTGCCTCGGGCAACCAGGACCTCTCGTCGCGCACCGAGCAGCAGGCCAGTTCGCTGGAGCAGACGGCCGCCTCGATGGAGGAGCTCACCAG
>NZ_JBFTPS010000138.1:0-1170 GCF_056398605.1 Variovorax sp. 01T432 | reverse complement strand
CTAGTGTAGTGTTGCATTCTGTTTGGAACTTAAGCGGCTATTGGCGCGAATGACCTTTTGCAGGATGTCGCGCGCGCTCTTGGTCCAGATGAATGGCTTGGGTTCTTTGTTGTGATGAGCGACGTACTCGTCAATGGCAGTGACCAGTTCGGGCACGCTGGTGAACACGCCTCTGCGCAACCGCTCGGTCGTGATGTCACGGAAGAAACGCTCGACCATGTTCAGCCACGATGCCGAGGTCGGCGTGAAGTGCATGTTGAATCGCGGGTGCTTGGCCAGCCATTCCTGCACGGCAGGATGCTTGTGCGTGGCGTAGTTGTCAGCAATCAGATGCAGCGTCTTGCCTTTGGGCGTTTCGCGGTCGATCTTGCGCAGGAACTTCAGCCACTCCGCGTGAGTGTGACGCTGCTGGCAATGGCCGATGACCTGCCCGTCGAGTATGTTGAGTGCCGCGAACAATGTGGTCGTGCCGTGACGCTTGTAGTCGTGCGTCATGGTGGCCGCGCGACCCTTCTTGAGTGGCAGTCCCGGTTGGGTTCGATCCAGTGCTTGCACCTGGCTCTTCTCGTCGCAGCACAACACCAGTGCGTGCTCAGGCGGCGACATGTACAGGCCCACGATGTCCTCGAGCTTCTCGACGAACAGAGGGTCGCGCGAGACCTTGAAGCCGCGAACGAGATGCGGCTTCAGGCCATTGGCACGCCAATGGCGCGAGACGCTGGCTGCGCTAACACCCAACTCAGTCGCCATCTTGCGCGTGCTCCAGTGCGTGGCCGCTTCAGGCTTGCTCTGGGTGGTCAGCTCAACCAGTCGAGCCACATCAACCTTGACCGGCGGCGCGCCGCGCGGAAGGTCTTGCTCGATACCCGCGAGCCGCGACTCGGCATAGCGATCACGCCAGCGCGAGACTTGCACGCGGCCGACTGCAAGCCGGGCGGCGATGTCCTTGTTCTGCAGGCCGTCAGCGGCGAGGAGAACGATGTGCGCGCGCTGCGCCAGCCGCACGCTCGTCAGCTTGGAGCGCACGAGTCCGGTCAGCTCTGCCCGTTCCCCGTCCGTCAGCACAATCTCGATGGCAACTCGCACGATCAAACCCCGTTTCCGCCCGTAGTAGAGCATTGGAAGCGAGGCAATCATTTAAGTTCCCTCAAGAATGCAACACTACACTAG
>NZ_JBFTPS010000137.1:0-1187 GCF_056398605.1 Variovorax sp. 01T432 | reverse complement strand
AGAAAATGGCAAAAGGAAAATTCACCCGTACCAAGCCGCACGTGAACGTGGGGACGATTGGTCACGTGGACCATGGCAAGACGACGCTGACGGCGGCGATTGCGACGGTGCTGTCGACGAAGTTCGGCGGCGAAGCCAAGGCTTACGACCAGATTGACGCGGCTCCCGAAGAAAAGGCGCGCGGCATCACGATCAACACGGCACAYGTCGAGTACGAAACGGCCAATCGCCACTACGCGCACGTTGATTGCCCGGGCCACGCCGACTACGTCAAGAACATGATCACCGGTGCCGCCCAGATGGACGGTGCCATTCTGGTGTGCTCGGCCGCTGACGGCCCGATGCCCCAGACGCGTGAGCACATYCTGCTGGCGCGCCAGGTGGGTGTGGGCTACATCATCGTGTTCCTGAACAAGTGTGACATGGTGGACGACGCCGAGCTTCTCGAACTCGTCGAGATGGAAGTGCGCGAGCTGCTGGACAAGTACGAATTCCCGGGCGACGACACGCCGATCATTCATGGTTCGGCCAAGCTCGCGCTGGAAGGCGACAAGGGCAAGCTGGGCGAAGAGGCCATCATGAAGCTGGCCGATGCGTTGGACACCTACATCCCGACGCCCGAGCGTGCGATTGACGGTGCGTTCCTGATGCCTGTGGAAGACGTGTTCTCGATCTCCGGTCGCGGCACCGTGGTCACGGGCGCCGTGGAGCGCGGGGTGATCAAGGTTGGCGAGGAAATCGAGATCGTGGGCATTCGCCCGACGGTCAAGACGACCTGCACGGGTGTGGAGATGTTCCGCAAGCTGCTGGATCAAGGCCAGGCGGGCGACAACGTGGGCGTGCTGCTGCGCGGCACSAAGCGCGAAGAAGTCGAGCGTGGCCAGGTGCTGTGCAAGCCCGGCTCCATCAAGCCGCACACGCATTTCACCGCCGAGGTGTACGTTCTGAGCAAGGATGAGGGTGGCCGTCACACGCCGTTCTTCAACAACTACCGTCCGCAGTTCTATTTCCGCACGACGGACGTGACCGGCGCGATCGAACTGCCCGCGGACAAGGAAATGGTCATGCCGGGCGACAACGTGTCGATCACGGTGAAGCTGATCAACCCGATCGCCATGGAAGAAGGCCTGCGCTTTGCGATCCGCGAAGGCGGCCGTACCGTGGGCTCGGGCGTCGTGGCAAAGATC
>NZ_JBFTPS010000136.1:0-1332 GCF_056398605.1 Variovorax sp. 01T432 | reverse complement strand
GGATTCTTCGACGAGGCGTGCCCGCACCGGGGTGCTTCGATGGCCCTGGCGCGCAATGAAGACAACGCACTGCGCTGCATCTACCACGGCTGGAAGTTTTCAGTGGACGGCGTCACCGTGGCGGTGCCGACCCAGCCGCAGAACGAAGCAGAGTACTGCAAGCACGTGCCGCTGAAGCATTACCCCGTTCGGGAGGAAGGCGGCATCGTCTGGGTGTGGCTGGGCGAAGGAACCACGCCCGCGATCTTCCCGGAACTGCCGTTCGTCGGTCTGCCCGCGGGGCATGTCACGGCGTTCCGCCAGAAGGTCAACTGCAACTGGGTCCAGGGTGTCGAGACGACCATGGACTCAGCCCATCTCGGGGTGCTGCACCAGAGTTATCTCGACAGAGAGGCCGCCAATGCGGCGGTCAACCAGGCGCCTGTCTATCACCTGCAGCAAAAGCCCTACGGCTTCCGCTACGCGGCAGTGCGCGCACTGCCCGATGGCCGCTCGTACGTGCGAACGAACTCGTTCGTGATGCCTTGGTTCGGAATGATTTCCCCGCGCAATACCAGCGAGTCGGGGAATCGGGCGGGCATGTTTTTTTCAATTCCCATCGACGACGGACACATCTGGTACTGGCATCTCACCTTCGTGGTGAATGCCGCGATTCCCTATGAGCCGCGCCTGTTTCCATCGGACAGGAACTCCTGGCCGCCGCAGCCACCTGGAGACGCGCAGGACAACTGGGGCCAGGACCGCAATGCGATGCGGCGCGGCCACTTCACCGGCTTTCTGCAGGCATTGGGCACCGAGGACTTTGCCGTCATCACCAGCCAAGGGCCGATCGTGGACCGGACAAAGGAATATCTCGGTGCCGGAGACGCCGCGGTCGTTCAGGTGAGGCGCTGCCTGCTGAATGCGGTACGTGACTTCATGCAGGAGAAGCTTCCGTCCTCTGCCCGCCACGCCGAAATCGCGTATGCCGACATCCGGCCCGTTGCCGCGTTCTTCGAGGGCGACTCCGGGTGGAAGGACCTGCTGTAGCGCAGGCACACCTGATTCGTTCACCCGTCCATCGCAGTATCTCAAGAGAGTAGCCCCATGCTCACCCAACAAGAAAACGATTTGCTGACCCGGGTCTCCAACGGTGCGCCGATGGGACAGATGATCAAGCAGCACTGGTGGATCCCTGCCGTGCTGTCCGAAACGCTGGAGGCCGACGGCAAGCCGGAGCGCGTGCGGCTGTTCGGAGAGAACTACGTGGCCTTCCGGGCGACGAACGGGCGGGTTGGATTCTTCGACGAGGCGTGCCCGCACCGGGGTGCTTCGATGGCCCTGGCGCGCAAT
>NZ_JBFTPS010000135.1:0-1427 GCF_056398605.1 Variovorax sp. 01T432 | reverse complement strand
TCCTTGGCCGCCGCGGCCGAGCGCTGCGCCAGGCTGCGAACCTCGGAGGCCACGACGGCGAAGCCACGGCCCTGCTCGCCCGCCCGTGCGGCCTCGACCGCCGCGTTCAGCGCCAGGATGTTGGTCTGGAAGGCGATGCCGTCGATCACGCTGATGATGTCGACGATCTTGCGCGACGAGGCATCGATGGCACCCATGGTGCCGACCACCTGGGTCACCACGCTGCCGCCCCGCACCGCCACCTCGGAGGCCGAGACGGCCAGCTGATTGGCCTGGCGCGCGTTGTCCGCGTTCTGCTTGACGGTCGAGGTCAGTTGCTCCATCGAGGCCGCCGTCTGCTGCAAGGAACTCGCCTGCTGCTCGGTGCGGGTCGACAGGTCGTGGTTGCCCGAGGCGATCTCGCTCGAAGCCGTCGCGATGGTGTCCGTGCCCTGGCGCACTTCGCCCACCACCTTCGCGAGGTTCGCGTTCATGTCCTTGAGCGCCTGCATGAGCTTGCCGGTCTCGTCGCCGGACGCCACCACCACGTGGCTGCTCAGGTCGCCCGCGGCCACCGTCTGCGCCACGCGCACCGCGTCGTTGAGGGGGCGCGTGATGCTTCGCGTCAACCACCATGCCAGCGCCGAGCCCAGCGCCAGCGCGAGCGCGGCCAGCGCGATGAGATTGATGCGGCCCGAACGGTAAAGGGCGTCGATGGTGTCGGCCGCGCCGTCGATGTCCTGCTGCTGATGCGCCAGCATGGCGCGAATGCTCGCGTCGTAGCCGTCGAGCGTCTCCAGCAGCTTGCCATTGGTCAGCTGCGCCGCCTCGTCCTGCTGGCCGTCGGCCTTGAGCTTTAGGATGCGCTTGCGCAGTTCGAGGTACTCGCCGCGCTTCTTCTTGATGTCCGCGCTCAGCGCGAGTTCCTCGGGCGACGCCAGCATCTCCTCGAGCTTCTTCTGGGTCTCGGAGATGCTGGTGCTGGTCTTGGCGATGTTCTTCAGCAGGTAGTCCTGCACTTCGGGGTCGTTGGTCTTGAGCAGCGAGAAGGTGCGCACGCTGTTGGTGCTGGTGGCCAGCAGCCAGTTCGCGGCCAGGCGTTCCTTGACGAGCGAGCGGTGGGCCATTTCGTCGGTCGCGCGCCCCACGCCTTGCAGGCGCAGCACGCCGATGCCCGCGATGGCCGCCACCAGGGCCAGCACCAGGGCGAAGCCGATGCCCAGGCGCGAACCGATGTTCCAATTCTTCATCACTGTCTCCAGCTCGTTGATCTGTCTTTTTTTTCTTCTTGGCTTCAGGCGGCGATCTTCTCGATCAGGCCCATCTCGTCGCTGGACATCAGGCGGTCGATGTCCACCAGGATCAGCATCCGCTCGTCCAGTGTGCCCAGCCCGATCAGGTAGTCCGTGTCCAGCACCGACCCCATCTCCGGCGCCGGCTTGATCTGC
>NZ_JBFTPS010000134.1:0-1446 GCF_056398605.1 Variovorax sp. 01T432 | reverse complement strand
CGATCATCCTGCGAGGGTGATGGCCGACTTGATGACGCTTTGCGACTACCAGCATCCGTCAGCGCCCGAATCAACCATCCTCTTTTTCGGCGACGCGGAGACGAGGCGCGGCTGCGCTTTCGAAGCAGCAGCCAGGGAAATGGGCTTCAGTCTTCGCGCGGAAGATCACGCTCGCGCAGCGCCGAATGAATCAGCTTTCGTCGTCGATGCCACGCACGCGCCCCACTGGTCCCTGCGTGGGCCAGCCACACCGATCGATGAGGCACGCCGCTCGGCGAATCACCGTTTTGTGATGCAAGCGGTGCTGATCGAGACGATCGCCGGCGCCTGAATCTGTCCGAAAATAAGACCCATGAACAGCGACAACATGCCGGCCGGACGGGCTCGCAAAGCAATCGTGGCGATGCGTCGCTTGATCACCAAGCTTGAGTGTCTCCGCCTGGACGTGTTGGAGATGCGGATTCAGCAGTCGGCCGCCGCGGGCGATTTCCCGGAGGCGGAAATAGCCGAAGCTGTGGTCGCGCGAGCTGCTCGCCGATAGAGCGTCTAGCCATACTGCCTTTGCTGTCGACCCGCGCCGAGGGCAAGCAAGCCTGCAAATCTAGTGCGCTCACCGCTCAAATGCGTTTGGCTGCATCGCGTTGTTCCGCCATGGCACCTTCGCAAGTTTGGAGTTTGCGGGAAATCATCATCAGGGCCTTCGCTGCGCCCGGCTTGCGCTGCCGCAGTGCCTCAATACCGGCCTCGTAGGCCTCCGTGAGCGCCTGCCATTCACTGAAGTCAGAGCCCATTTCGCGTGATTCGGTCGCCATCAACCACCTCACAAGCGCGTTGTTCGACGAGCCGATCTCAGCCGCGTCTGATCTCTACGTGTGGGTCGACGGGTGGCGCTGCTCGTCCCCCCATCACCAAGCTTGCATGATGCGCTGCTTGACTCGCCGCTTCCGCAGTCTCGGGCAGCGACATCAGCTTGCGCGCACCATCACGATCGTCGGCATGAGCGTTTCAGGCCGCCAGTGCATTTGGCCCCAGATTGCCGTCGGACAATAGCCTGACAGGTTACTGACTGATGCGAGGCGCTCCAAAAGGCGGGTTTAGCCCGAAGCCGAACATCCAGAGGGGAATATGACGCCACGTGCACCGCGGTCGCGAGTCTCCTACAGCATTTGTGCGCTCTTTGGACTACACATATGTAAAGGAGCAAGCCGATATGACCAACCCCAAGCCACCGCTGGACAATCCCGTGCAGCTTCCCGTAGAGCCCGAATTTCCAACCGACGACGCGCCAGCCAATCCGCACTCTGACGAAGGCGAGCCCGGCGCTGACGAGAACGCGGCCGGCTTCGTGAAGCCGAGGCTCTGACCCCGCTGCTAGCCAGGCAATGGCGCAGTGACGACGGGCGGCAAGAATTCTTCCGCGCTGCCCCCTGCAGCGGGCGAGAGGCG
>NZ_JBFTPS010000133.1:0-1471 GCF_056398605.1 Variovorax sp. 01T432 | reverse complement strand
CTTGTATGGATGCCTCCCGGCGATAGGTAGTTACCCGCGTCGTGTCGTGAAGAAGTCGGCTGCTGCCTTGTATCCGGCCTGTTGTGTGGGTGCTGAGTTGCCCCGTTTGCCCACTGGCCCCGATGTAATCCGCTGACGAGCGCCTCATCTCCTTGGCGGACTGTTGAAGTCCTGTTCGCCATTCAGGTTTGGCTCGTCTCGGTCTGACCTGTTTCACATCACGTCGTGTGTTGCTGCCCCAATCGCCTTCAAAGGCTCACATACCCTTTCTGTTCAGGTTGGTTGATATTCAGCTACGGTGTTCAGGCGCGCACTTGCGGCCTGCTACTCACGTAGCCCCGTTGGTAGTCCTGCTGCCTGGCCGTGAYAGCCCAGATCGTCCTGGCCAYCTTGGCTGCCTGCGCCACGATCACGACATTGGCCGGGCGTCTGGCCTGCAGTTGCTCCAGCCACACCCCCGGTTCCTTGGTATGCGTGAGTACCGAGCGCGCCCCGTGGATGAGCAAGGTGCGCAGGTAGGTGTCACCCCGCTTGGAGATGCCCAATAGCTTGACCTTGCCGCCAGTGCCGCGCTGGCTCGGCACCAGGCCCAGCCAAGCGCAGAACTCGCGGGCCGACTTGAAGGCCGTGGCTTCACCCATCGTGGCAACCGCGGCCGTGGCCGTCATCAGCCCGACCCCGGGGATARCGGCTACGCGCTTCATGTCCGCATCRSCGCGCAGGCGCTGCGCTAGCCGCACTTCGATGGCCTTGATGTCCTCGGCAATCTTCTTGATCCGATGCGCCTGCTCGCGCAGGCTGTCGACCACGTACTGGGGGATGTCGTTGACCAGCGATTCCAAGGTCGCCTCGATCTCAGAGAACAGCGCACCCCTGCCTCGCGCGAAGATCGCGCCAAACTCGTAGAGCAGGCCCCGCAGCGCGTTGGTCTGCATGACCTTCATCCTCATGAGCAGTTCGCGCTGGCGGTGCAAGACCAGCGTGGCCTGCTGCTCCAACGTCTTCATGCCTACGAACTTCGTGCCCGGCTGCTGCACGGCCAGCCAGATGGCTCGGGCGTCAGTGGCGTCGGTTTTGTTGCCGGCCACGAAGGGGCGCACGGCCTTGGCATGAATCAGCCGCACGCTGTGGCCCAGCCCCGTCAACTGGCGCGCCCAGTGGTGCGCCCCGCCGCAGGCCTCGATGCCGATCAGGCAGGGCTGGCGATTGMCGAAGTGCTCGAGCACCTTGGCACGCTTGAGTTGGACGTTGACGATCTCGCCCGTGTCCATGTCCACGGTGTGAAGCTGGAACACGCTCTTGGCGATGTCCAGGCCAACGACCTGCCGGCCGTCGATCAAGCCGATGATTTGTCCTGCACCTTGTGCTGCACTACGATTCATCTCGGACCCCCGATGGTGTTTGTGAAGACCTCGGTCTATCACGCATGGGCACTTCGATGCCGTATCCATTCGGGGGTCCACCTTGCCCG
>NZ_JBFTPS010000132.1:0-1483 GCF_056398605.1 Variovorax sp. 01T432 | reverse complement strand
CTGGTGAGCTCCTCCATCGAGGCGGCCGTCTGCTCCAGCGAACTGGCCTGCTGCTCGGTGCGCGACGAGAGGTCCTGGTTGCCCGAGGCAATCTCGCTCGAAGCCGTCGCGATGGTGTCCGTGCCCTGGCGCACTTCGCCCACCACCTTCGCCAGGCTGGCGTTCATGTTCCTGAGCGCCTGCATCAGCTGGCCGGTCTCATCGCGGGATCCGACTTCGATCGTCGAAGTCAGGTTGCCGCCCGCCACCGTCTCCGCCACGGCGACGGCACGTCCCAGCGGCCGAACGATGCCGACGGAGAGACGCCATGCCAGCAGGCCACCCGCCACCAGCGAGATGGCGGCCAGCACCAGCAGCGCCGTACGGCCGGCGGCGTGATCCGCCGCGATGCCGCGGGCCGCCTCGTCGATGCGTTCACGCTCATGGGCGCCCAGCTTGGCCACGGACGCCTCGTAGACGCCGAGCGCGGCCGACAACTTCGTGTCGGCCAGCGCGTTGGCCCCGTCGAAGTCCTTGTCCGCCTTGAGCTTGGCCAGCGCGGGCAGGATGTCCAGCACGATCTTGCGGGTGTCCGCGATCGCGGCGTACAGCTTCTTTTCCTCCGCGGAGGTCAGCAGGCCCTCGAGCTTCTTCTGGATCGGGTTGATGGCCACCGACCTGTCGGCCCGGCCCTTCGAGAAATACGCCTCCGTGGCGGGGTCGGTGGCCTTGACCATCGCGAAGGTGCTCACCATCGCCGGACCCAGGAGGTTGGACCACTCATTGGCCAGACGCTCCTTGACCAGCGCGTCCTCCATCATGCTTCTTGTCGCGCTGCCCACGCTCTCCAGGCGCCAAAGGCCGGTGCCGGTGATGAAGGCCATGAGCAGCAGCATCATGGCGAAGCCGATGCCCAGTCGGGTGCCGATTTTCAGGTTGTTCAAACTCATCTCACTTCTTTCAAACAATTGCGGGTAAAACTGGAAACGGAGCTCTGGCCTCAGACGGCGAGCATTCGCGAGTTGACGTAGCCGATGCCTGGGTGCTTGTCGAGCCTGAACACGCCGACGGTCTGCGATAGATGGCCGGCCTGCTCCTGCAGCGATTGCGCCGCCGCCGATGCTTCTTCCACCAGCGCCGCGTTCTGCTGCGTCACCTGGTCCATCTGCGTGATGGCCTGGTTGATCTGCTCGATGCCYGARGTCTGCTCCTGGCTGGCCGCCGTGATCTCGCCCATGATGTCGGTCACGCGCTTGACGCTGTCGACGATCTCTTCCATCGTCTTGCCCGCCTCGGCCACCTGCTTGCTGCCCTCTTCCACCTTGTYGACCGAGTCGCCGATCAGCGTCTTGATCTCCTTGGCCGCCGCSGCCGAGCGCTGCGCCAGGCTGCGAACCTCGGAGGCCACGACGGCGAAGCCACGGCCCTGCTCGCCCGCCCGYGCGGCCTCGACCGCCGCGTTCAGCGCCAGGATGTTGGTCTGGAAGGCGATGCCGTCGATCAC
>NZ_JBFTPS010000131.1:0-1591 GCF_056398605.1 Variovorax sp. 01T432 | reverse complement strand
TAGACATGATGGCCCGTCCTCGGAGGAGGCGGACAGTAGATGGGAGATGGAAGGTCTGCCTCCTGCAGGAGTACCGTGGGTTGCGCACTGCGAGTGCGCCGAGCCACATGCAGAACACCCGAGGGTGTGATCTGCAGCTTTGCACAGGAGGCAGACATGGAAGAAGTTAGCACGGTTTTTGTTGGTCTGGATGTCCATTCGCAGTCCACGGCAATCGCGGTGGCGCACGCCGGGCGCGAGACTCCACGGTTTATCGGCACGGTCGGTGCTCGCCTGAGCGAGCTGATCAAGGCCCTGGACAAGCTTGGCAAGCCCTCGACGCTGCTGATCGTGTATGAGGCCGGACCCTGTGGCTACGCGCTGGTGCGCGAGCTGCGGGCCAGAGACTACCGCTGCGAGGTGGTGGCGCCTTCGCTGATTGCGCGCAAGCCGGGGGAGCGTGTCAAGACCGATCGACGCGACGCGCTGAAGCTGGCCGCGCTGGCGCGTTCGGGCGACCTGACGACGGTGAACGTGCCCGACGAACAAGATGAGGCCATCCGGGATCTGTGTCGTGCGCGGGTGGATGCCGTGAAGGCGCGGCTGAAGGCCCGCCAGCAACTCAAGGCGATGCTGCTGCGCCACGGACGTCGCTACACCGGCAAGACGTCGTGGACGGCGGCCCACGAACGCTATCTGGCCACACTCGGCTTCGAGCATCCGGCCCAGGATATTGCCTTTACCGAATACCGGCAGGCGGTCAGCGAGGCCGATGCACGTGTGCAGCGCCTGACTCAAGCCCTGGCACAGCAGATCGAGAACTGGCGCATGCTGGCGGTGGTGCGCGCGCTGATGACGCTGCGCGGTCTGGACTTGGTGGCGGCCACCGCTGTAGTGGCCGAGTTGGGCGATATGCGTCGCTTTGCCCATCCGCGCGATCTCATGGGCTACCTGGGTCTGGTGCCCAGCGAGCACTCCAGTGGGACGACACGGCGACAGGGGGAAATTACCAAGACCGGCAACGGGCATGCACGCCGTGTGCTCGTGGAGGCCGCCTGGAACTATCGTTTCCCTGCCCGCATCAGCCGCATCCTGCAAGTGCGACAGGAAGACCAACCCGTCGCCGTGCGTACGATTGCCTGGCGTGCGCAACTGCGCCTGTGTCAGCGCTATCGGCGCCTGAGCGCGCGGGGGATGCAACCCAACAAGGTGTGCGTGGCCATCGCCCGAGAGCTCGCTGGCTTCGTCTGGGATCTGAGCCGCCACGTCACCCCGCAGGCTTCTATGCCTGCCCCGCAGCAACATTGAATTGATTGCGTTCACACCGCACCGCAAACGCGACGAATGCACACGATAGGGGAACCCTCGATCGGACTATGTGGGCATCCAACCGGATGATCCCCGTCACTAGAGCGAGGCAGCCCCGCGACGCAGCCATGTAATGCGGTACCCAATCCGCGGATATCAGCGTGATTCATCGTCGCTAAAGCTGCATGCGTCGAGTCCAAGGTGCGGTGTGACGTTCTTTTAACTTCGTCATCCCATGCGCTATCGCGAAGCTTCGCGAGGAAATACCTCGTGCCCTCTTGACAAAACGGGCCATATCAGTCCG
>NZ_JBFTPS010000130.1:0-1606 GCF_056398605.1 Variovorax sp. 01T432 | reverse complement strand
GCTGATATGGCTTGATCCTGTCAAGAGGGCGAGCCGCTCTCTCCGGGTGCCGGATTTCAGAATCTTTCGCGAATGCCGGATAGGGAACGCGGCGGAGCCGGGTGCGTGAGCGACGGTTGATCATGCTGATATGCGTGGATTGGCTACCGACAGTTCATGTATTCGTCGCGGGGCTGCCTGCTTTCTAGGGTCTGCGGTTGGTCACTTGCGTGGCTGCGCAATAGCTCGCCCGAGGATTCCCCTGTGGCCGTGGCTGCGCCGCGTTCCCGATCCGGCCTCAAACAGGTTGTTCGATAGGCGCCTCCCGCTGGTGGTCTGGTGGTGCGTTCATGTCATCACCTCGAGGCAGCCGGTGGCGGCGTCACCTCGCACGCGATGGCCCACACGAAGCCCGAGAGTTCGCGCGCGATGGCCACGACGATCTTGTTGTGCGGCACGTGCCGCGCGGCCAGCCGCCTGAAGCGCGCGCACAGCCGCAACTGCGCCGTCCAGGCGATGTCGGTCACGGTCTTGGGCAGCTCCGACTGGCGCTTGGCGATGACCGCACTGACTCGAGCCGGATAGCGGTACAGGTGTGCCACCTCCACCAGCATGCGCCGCGCCGCCGAGTTACCAGCCTTGGTGATGGCGCCCTGGCGACGGCGCTGGCCACTGGAGTCCTCGCTGGGCACCAGGCCCAGGTAGGCCATCAACCGGCGCGGGTTGTCGAAGCGGTGGAAGTCCTGGATCTCGGCCACCAGCGTGACCGCGGCGATGAGTTGCACGCCGCGCAGCGCCTGCAGCGCGGCCACCACCGGCGCCAGCGACCAGCCTGCCAGCGCATCCCGCAGCGACTGCTCCAGGCGTGCGATGCGCGTCCCCGACTCGCTCACTGCGTGCAGGTACTCCTGGAAGGCGATCTGCTGCGCGGCGTGCGGTAGCGCCAGGCTGGCCAGCCAGCGTAGATGCGCCGCCGTCCAGGCGCACTTGCCCGCGTACATCACGCCATTGCGCAACAGCAGCGCCTTCAGGCGGTGGCGCGCGTTGCGCTGCTCGCGCACGGCGTCTTCGCGGGCGCGCACCAGGTCGCGCAGCGCCTCGTCCACGGCGTCCGGCACGCGCACGGCACTGAGCTCGCCCGCACGCGCGAGGCGCGCGAGCATCAACGCATCGCGCCGATCAGTCTTCACGCGGTCGCCCGAGCGCTTGGGGATGGACGAGGGCGCAACCACCTCACAGTGGTAGCCCAGTGCGGCGAGGTGGCGCTGCAACACGAAGCCGCAGGGGCCCGCTTCGTAGACCACATGCACGCAATGGCCCTGGCTGACCAGGCGGCGCAGGGCCTTGCTGACGGCATTGACGCCGCCGGCTACGGCGCCCAGATGACGTACTTCGCCGTCACGGCCGGCCTCGGCCAGGGCGATGTCGATGCTGTCCCTGTGGACGTCCAGGCCGGCGTACACAGTGGCCGCGGTGGTGGTAGATTGACTCATGGCCCGTCTCCTTGCTCGTTGACACGCTGTCCGCCCTTCGGGGTGCAGCGTTGTGGCTCGGCGCACCCACGGTGCGCAATCCACGGTAGTCCCGGAGACGGGCCGCTTCAACGGCTCAAGCCATTCTGACTAGA
>NZ_JBFTPS010000129.1:0-1656 GCF_056398605.1 Variovorax sp. 01T432 | reverse complement strand
GCGGAACGTGTCAATGACTTTGCTACACCCGGCTTCATGAATTTACTGTGCAGGGCTGCGTCTTTTTGAGGGTGGCTGATTCCTGTTGTGGCGGGTTGATCCAGGCCGCGGTGGGCAGTGCGGGCGGTTGCGGGTTCTTGCTCTTGAAGCGCTTCGGATGCGCATGGAATGCGGCATCAAGGGTAGCCTGACGGGTGACGCGCATCGCCTGGGCGTGACCGTAATGCACGCTGTGCGGCGTCATGAAGCCAATGCCGGAGTGCCGGTGCGTGGTGTTGTACCAGGCGAAGAAGGTTTGGCAGTGCGCGCGTGCGTCCTCGATGCAGCCGAAGCGCGCCGGGAAGTCCGGCCGGTATTTCATCGTCTTGAACTGCGACTCCGAGTACGGGTTGTCGTCGGAGACGTGGGGCCTGCTGTGGCTCTTGGCGATGTCCAGATCCACGAGCAGCGCAGCCACTGGCTTGGAGCGCATGCTGGCGCCCCGATCGGCGTGCAACGTGAGCATGCCGGGCTCGATGTCATGTCGCTCCACGGTGTCGGCGATGAGCTGCTCGGCCAGCTCGGCGCTCTCGCGCTCGGCGAGCAACCAGCCCACGACATGGCGGCTGAAGATGTCCAGGATCACATACAGATGGAAGCACGTCCATTTGGCTGGGCCCTTCAACTTGGTGATGTCCCACGACCACACCTGGTTGGGCGCGAGCGCCAGCAACTCAGGTCTTGTGTAGGCCGGATGAACGAGTTGATCGCGCCGCTCGCGACAGCCGCCGTTGATCGCCAGCATCCGATACATCGTGCGCACCGAGCCGAGGTAGCGTCCCTCGTCCAGCAGTGTGGCGTGCACCGCTGCCGGCGCGGTGTCGACGAAGCGCTCGCTGTTGAGGGTGTCCAGCAGCATCTGGTTCTCTTGGGCGTCCAGGGCCAAGGGCGGTCGAGGGCGCGCCGCGCGTTGCGCCCGCGGTCCCACCAGCGCTGCGCGGTGCAATCGCGCCTGCTGCCGCGCCGGCGCACCGCGCCACAGGCCCACGGCCCGGCACGCGGCGCCAGCCCCAAGGGCTGGGGCGAGTTCGCGCACGGCCGCCATCACGTCCTCTCGCCGTTCTCGTCGAGCGTGTGGCCCAGCAGGGCGGCAAGTTTTTTTTGGACATCGATCACCAGCATCGCCTTGTCGAGCCGGCTCCTCAGGCGCTCGTTCTCGCGCGTGAGCTGCGCGATGTGCAGCGCCTCGGCCCTATTCTCGTCCGGCTTGGGCCCTCGCTTTTGCGGCGCCAGCGCGGCCAGATCTGCGACCTCGCGCTGGCGTCGCCAGGTGCTCAGGCTGGAGGAATACACGCCCTCGCGGCGCATCAACGCGCCAATCTCGCCGGGCTTGGTGCAGCGATCGGCAGCGTCCAGAATGCGGCGCTTGTCGGCGTTGGAGAACTGACGGCGCCGCGCGCGCGGCACGACCTCCGAATCGGTGCCTGGGGCTCGCGTCGGCGCCGCCGATCCCGGCGCATCTCCAGTCGCCCTACGGGCTCCTTCCAATGCGCCGGGATCGGGCAAACTGTTCGCTGCGTCCATCGCTGCCTTGGGTTGTGGATTGATCGTCATGCCTACCTCGTTGCTCACTGATCTCTCGGGGGTAGGTGTAGCAGCTCATATTGGCACGGGGGG
>NZ_JBFTPS010000128.1:0-1662 GCF_056398605.1 Variovorax sp. 01T432 | reverse complement strand
GGCCAACGGCTGATCTGGAGACGAATACCACGCGCGAGGGAAAGGATCGGATTTCACCACAGTGACGGTACGTGCAGCGCTGGGGCTGGCCTTGATTTGGAACAAGAACGGGTCGCGTCTATTCGTATTTGTTCCTCTCCAAATGGTCGGCGGGCGCGGCGACAGCGACCTGTGGCATCCCGGCGGCGTTCCTGACGGTACCGATACTCATCGCCTGATACGCGATCGAAGAGGACTGGCTCCTGCGCTGGGTGTTTCTGGTTGGGCTGGGCGCGGCAATGCTCGGCCTCTTGGGCTGATGTCCCCGCAGATGCGGGGCCCGCCGGATCGCGCTCAGGTGCGCGCCTATTGCGAGGCCGCAGCCAGCGAAACGATCTCGCAGTACCACTCCTGCAGCACCCACGCGTTCTCCCGTCGCTCGAGCCCGATGAGTCGGAGCTCGGTTCCAAACGACGACACCACCTTCGGGTCGTATAGGCTGGGTCCGCCCTCCAGGCCACCCAGGAACAGGGTGACGACGCGCGATCATCAACTCCCTTGCGCCCGCTCAGCAGCGTGCCTTCGTAGACCGGCGCCTGCTCGTTCCAATGCAGCAGCCTGCCGCCGACTCGCCGTGTCGAAACCCTGACTTTCATACTGGATGAACATACAGTGGTGGGAGGGGCAGAATGCGCGAATGTGCAACCGCTACGAGACACCGGACGAGCGGGAAGTCGAGCGCTTCTGGCATGTCGGCCGGCCGAACCAGCCGGAGTTCTGGCCGCGGAGCGTGTTCCCTCGATCACCGGGCCCCTTCATTCGTCGCGCACGAGACGACGCCAGTTACTCGCGCGAGCTCGTCATCGGGCAGTGGGGCCTCATCCCGTGGTTTGCGAAGGAGCCGAAACTCAAGTTCTCGACTAACAACGCCCGTTCGGAAGAGGTGGTGGCCAAGGCCACCTACAAGCACCCGTGGGCGCAAGGCCAGCGCTGCATCATCCCGGCCGCCAGCTTCGACGAGCCGAACTGGGAGAGCGGGAAGAATGTCTGGTGGCAGTTCCGGCGCGCGGACGGGGCGCCGTGGGGCCTGGCCGGGCTCTGGAACGTCTGGAGGGACAAGACGACAGGGGAACAGGTCGAGTCATACACGATGCTCACGCTGAACGCCGACGCGCATCCGTTGTGGAAAGGGATGCACAAGCCCGATCCGAAGCTGGCGGCCGACAGACAGGACAAGCGCAGCGTCATCGCGATCGAGCTGGCCGACGTCGACCAGTGGCTCACAGGCACGATCGAGGAGGCGAAGAGCTTGCTGAGACTCAGCCCTGTTGAGATCTTCGTGGCGGGACCGATCATCCCACCGGGGACCCTGATCGAAGAGCTGGGGCAGGGCGCGTCCTAGTGCTCCGGCCGCTTGCGCGGGGCGGCCACGCGCGGCGCGCGCTTGATCGCCTTGCTTGTGCGGCCCTTGACCGAGTCGATGAGGCGCTGCGTAGCGTCCTTGAAGGCTGGCTCGGTGCCCAGCTTCGGCGGTGGCGTCCTGGTGGTCATTTCTTGCGCAGGTGCTCGCGCACCTTGTCGGCCGAGTGGCCCACCGCGGCCACCGCCTGGCGCAGTTCCTCCTCGGTGACGCCGAGCGACTCGGTCCAGCTGCGGATTTCGTGCTCCTCGGTGAGCGAGATG
>NZ_JBFTPS010000127.1:0-1698 GCF_056398605.1 Variovorax sp. 01T432 | reverse complement strand
AGTACAAGGACCAGGTCTATCGCACCCACCTGCTACGCCGCAGCTACCGCGAGGACGGCAAGGTCAAGAACGAGACCCTGGGCAACCTGTCGCACTTGCCCGATGCGCTGATCGAGATCATCCGCCGCTCGCTGCAGGGCGAGACCTTTGTTCCTCTTGCGTCGGCCTTTGAGATCACGCGCTCGCGCCCCCATGGCCATGTGCAGGCGGTGGCCAGCGCGATGGCGCGGCTGGATGTGGGCTCGCTGCTGTCTTCCAAGCCCTGYGTCGAGCGCGACCGGGTGCTGGCGATGATYGCCTCGCGCATCGTCGCGCCTCATACCAAGCTGGCGACTTCGCGCTGGTGGCACACGACCACGCTGGCCGAGGACTTCGGCGTGGTCGGTGCCAMYGAGGATGACCTATACGCTGCGATGGACTGGCTGCTCGCGCGCCAGGACGCCGTGCAGAAGAAGCTCGCTTCGCGCCATCTGCGTGACGGCGGCCTGGTGCTGTACGACCTGTCCTCCAGCTACTTCGAGGGCAGCTCCTGCCCCCTGGCCAAGCGCGGCTACAACCGCGATGGCAAGAGCGGCAAGCTGCAAGTGAACTACGGGCTGCTCACCGATCCCAGAGGGTGCCCTGTGGCGGTCTCGGTGCACGACGGCAACACCTCCGACAGCACCACCTTCATGCCCGCAGTCCACAAGCTGCGCGATGACTTCGGCATCGAACAGATGGTCATGGTCGGGGACCGCGGCATGGTCTCTCACAAGGCCATTGCCGAGATGCGGGAGACCGACGGCRTRGGTTGGATCACGGCGCTCAAGAGCGCCTCGATCCGCKCGTTGGTCGAGCAGGGTCARCTGCAGTTGGGCCTGTTCGATGAGCGCAATCTGGTGGAGCTCGCCTCACCGGACTATCCCGGCGAGCGCCTGGTGGCGTGTCGCAACGACGCGCTGGCCAAGCTGCGGGCGCACAAGCGCGAGGAACTGCTCGCCGCCACCGAGGCCAACCTGGCCAAGATCCAGCAGCGCGTGCACGCGGGCAAGCTCCAAGGTGCCGATGCCATCGGGCTGCGGGTGGGTCGGATCATCAACCAGTACAAGGTCGCCAAGCACTTCGAGCTGACCATCACCGACATCGCCTTGTCTTGGGCACGCAAGCTGGAGGAGATCGCCGGCGAGGCCGCGTTGGACGGCCTCTACATCATCCGCACCTCAGTGAGCGCTGAGCAGATGGACGCCGCTCAGTGCGTGCGCAGCTACAAGTCGCTGGCCAACGTCGAGCGCGCATTCCGCTCGATCAAGACGATCGATCTGAAGGTGCGTCCGATTCACCACCGCCTGGCCGACCGGGTGCGCGCGCACATCTTCCTGTGCATGCTGGCCTACTACGTCGAGTGGCATCTGCGCGAGGCGTGGCGCGAGTTGATGTTCGCCGACACGGATCAAGACGCCAAGGCCGCGCGCGATCCGGTGGCACCAGCCAAACGCTCCGCGGCGGCACAGGACAAGGCCTCGAGCCACACGCTGCCAGACAGCACCCCGGCGCACAGCTTCGCCACRTTGATGCAGGAGCTCGCCACCGTCGTGCGCAACACCTGCCGCACGCCCGACAGCGCGCCCGATGCGCCGACCTTCGACATCGTCACCACCGCGCAGCCTCTGCATCAGCGCGCCCTCGCGCTCGCGCAGGCCATCACGCCGTAGACAGAAA
>NZ_JBFTPS010000126.1:0-1805 GCF_056398605.1 Variovorax sp. 01T432 | reverse complement strand
ACAGCGAACGAAGCGAAGCGCAACTGCATCAGGGCGACCGAGTGTGGGGAGGAAGCGCGGAGCGAAGCTGCGAGCCGATGGACAAGAACCGGATAGAAGGCGGTGCCGAGCAGGGCGAGCGGGCCATGAACCGCGAAGCCTTCGTGATCAAGGCGAGGCGGCGTAGATCCGGCGGTTGTGCAGTGAAGGAGTGCGTTCTTACCTGGGGAGATCTCGCCTTGCGCCTGAAAGGGCGACGGCGTTGAGCCGGAGCGAGAAGTCAGCAGAGGTCGTAGTAGCCGGAGTTGCGGGGCTGAGGAGGCCAGAAGTCAAACGGCGAAGGACCAAACGAGAGCAAGTGTTGAGCGAGATGTCGATGTCCGAGGTYATGCGTCAGATGCCCGCGCGAGCGGGGCGGGCGGGAGTCGCGCGCGGTGAAGCCGTGAGCCAACCTGCCAGCGACGAAGCCGAGGGCCCGCGAAATGGAGCGACAGACACGGGKTCAGCGCTGCTGCAAGCGGCGCTGACGAGAGACAACCTGCAGCGCGCGCTCAAGCGGGTGCGGGCCAACAAGGGCGCCGCCGGTGTGGACGGACTGGACATCGACCAGACCGTGGAGCATCTGGTGACGGCCTGGCCTGGCATCCGGGGGCAACTGCTGCGGGGCGAGTACCGGCCCAGTCCGGTACGGCGGGTGGAGATTCCCAAGCCTGACGGAGGCCAGCGCGAGCTGGGCATCCCGACGGTGGTAGATCGGCTGATCCAGCAGGCGCTGCTGCAGGTGCTGCAACCGATTCTGGACCCCACCTTCAGCGAGCACAGCCACGGCTTCAGGCCCGGGCGGCGTGCGCAGGATGCGGTATTGGCCGCGCAGGCGTTCGTGCAGACCGGGCGCAGGGTCGTGGTGGACGTGGACCTGGAGAAATTCTTCGACCGGGTCAATCACGACATCCTGATCGATCGCCTGCAAAGGCGCATTGCCGACGCCGGAGTCATCCGGTTGGTGCGGGCGTACCTGGACAGCGGGATCATGGACGGTGGGGTGGTACAGGAACGGCAGCAGGGCACACCGCAAGGTGGGCCGCTGTCGCCGCTGCTGGCCAACGTGCTGCTCGACGAAGTGGACAAGGAACTGGAACGCCGGGGCCACTGCTTCGCGCGCTACGCTGATGACTGCAACGTGTACGTGCGCAGTCGTCGGGCGGGCGAGCGGGTGATGGCGCTGCTGCGGCGGCTGTATGACAAGCTGCGCTTGAAGGTCAACGAGACCAAGAGTGCGGTCGCCAGTGCGTTCGGGCGCAAATTCCTGGGTTATGACCTGTGGTTGGCCCCGAGCGGCGAAGTCAAGCGCGGGGTGTCGGCCAAGCCGCTGGCGACGTTCAGGCAGCGTGTGAGGCAACTCACGCGCCGCTCGGGCGGGCGCAGCATGGCGCAGGTGGTACAGGGGCTGCGGCCCTACCTGCTGGGCTGGAAGGCGTACTTCGGGCTGGCGCAAACGCCCAAGGTCTGGCGCGAGCTGGACGAGTGGCTGCGCCACCGACTGCGTGCGATTCAACTCAAGCAGTGGAAGCGAGGCCCAACGATGTTCCGGGAACTGTGCGCCCTGGGCGCCAGTCCTGCGACGGCGCAACGGGTGGSGGCCAACAGCCGCCGCTGGTGGCGCAATAGCGCCAAGCAGCTCAACAGCGTGCTGAACATCGCCTGGTTTGACCGTATGGGACTACCCAGACTCTCATGACCTAAAACTCTCGAACCGCCCGGTGCGGACCCGCATGCCGGGTGGTGTGGGAGGGGCGCAGTCTAGGAAGACTGCCCCCTATCCCGAT
>NZ_JBFTPS010000125.1:0-1852 GCF_056398605.1 Variovorax sp. 01T432 | reverse complement strand
CTGAAGTTCCCTGAAGCGAATAACGAGATTCCCTTGTGACTCAAGCACTTGCTTGAGTTGGAGAGGGAGTTTTCTGTCTACGGCTTGATGTTTTGCACGAGCGCGAGGGCGCGCAGGTGCAGCGGTTGCGCGTTGGTGAGGAGCTCGAAGGTGGGCGCCTCGGGGCCGACCTGAGGGGCTCGGCAGGTGTTGCGCACGATGGTGGCGAGCTCGGCCATGAGGGTGGAGAAGCTGTGSACGGGCGTAGCGTCATCCAGCGTGTGGCGCGCCGCCTTGGCCAGCGCTGCCTTGGAACGCGTGGCCGGCGCCACGGGGTCGCGCATGGCCTTGGCCTGCTGGTCGGTGTCCGCGAACATCAGCTCGCGCCAGGCCTCGCGCATGTGCCACTCGACGTAGTAGGCGAGCATGCACAGGAAGATGTGCGCGCGCACCCGATCGGCGGTGCGGTGGTGGATCGGGCGCACCTTCAGGTCGATCGTCTTGAGTGAGCGGAACGCGCGCTCGACGTTGGCCAGCGACTTGTAGTTGCGGACGCAGTCGGCCGAGTCCATCTGCGCCGCGCTCACCGAGGTGCGGATGATGTAGATGCCGTCCAGCGCCGCCTCGGCGGCGATGGCGTCTGTCTTGCGCGCGAAGGTGAAGGCGTTGTCGCCGATGGCCAGCTCGAAGTGCTTGGCCATCTTGTACTGGTTGACGACCTTGCCCACGCGCAAGCCGATCTCATCGCGACCGACCAGCTTGAGCGCGTCCACCCGGGCCTTGATCTTCTGCAGGTTGGCCTCGGTGGCGGCGAGCAGTTCCAGCCGCTTGTGCGCGCGCAGCTTGGCAAGCTCCGGATTGCGACACGCCACCAGCCGCTCGCCGGGATAGTCCGGCGAGCTCAGTTCGAGCATGTTGCGCTCGTCGAACAATCCCAGCTGCAGCTGGCCCTGCTCGACCAGCGCGCGAATCGAGACGCTCTTCAAGGCACTGATCCAGCCCACGCCTTCGGTCTCGCGCAGCTCCTGGATCGCCTTGTTGGAGATCATGCCGCGGTCGCCCACCATCACCAGTTGCTCGACGCCGAAGTCTTCGCGCAGCCGCTTGACCTCGGGCAGCAGGGTCTGGCTGTCGGCCACATTGCCCTCGTGCACCGACACCGCCAGCGGGCAGCCGCGCGCATCGGTGAGCAGGCCGTAGTTGACCTGCAGCATGCCCTTCCTACCGTCGCGGCTGTAGCCGAGCTTGGCCAGAGGACAGCAGCTGCCCTCGAAGTAGCTSGASGACAGGTCGTACAGCACCAAGGCGCCAGCGCTCAGATGGCGCGCGGCGAGCTTCTTCTGGATGCGATCCTGGCGCTCGAGCAGCCAGTCCATCGCCGCATACAGATCGTCCTCGTCGGCGTCTGCGACGCCGAAGTCCTCGGCCAGCGTCGTGGTGTGCCACCAGCGGGTGGTGGCCAGCTTGGTGTGCGGGGCGACGATGCGTGCGGCCACCATCGCCAGCACCAGGTCGCGTTCGCGGCACGGCTTGGAGGCCAGCAGCGAGGCCATCTCCAGGCCGGCCATCGCGGCGCTGGCCGCCTGCACATGGCCGTGGGGGCGCGAGCGCGTGATCTCGAACGCCGAGGCCACGGGCACGAAGGTCTCGCCCTGCAGCGAGCGCCGGATGATCTCGATGAGTTCGTCGGGCAGGTGCGACAGGTTGCCCAGGGTCTCGTTCTTGACCTTGCCGTCCTCGCGGTAGCTGCGGCGCAGCAGGTGGGTGCGATAGACCTGGTCCTTGTAGGTGCGCGTCGTAGTGACGACGTGAGCGGTGCCGGTACGAGCTGCCATGAAGAGAAATATAGTCGAACGATGTGAATCATTCAAGT
>NZ_JBFTPS010000124.1:0-1923 GCF_056398605.1 Variovorax sp. 01T432 | reverse complement strand
CCGAAGTTCCTCCAATCGCCGAGCGAGTTTGTCTTTGCACGACAAGCACTTGGCGTGAGTTTGGGGTTCCGGTTTCTGTCTACAGACGGATCTGCTGGAGCAGATCGAGCGCGCGTTGTTGTTTCGCGTTGGGCGTAGTGAGGACCTCGAAGGTCGGCGCATCGGGCCCGGCGCTGGGTGTGCGACAGGTGTTGCGCACGATGGTCGTGAGTTCCTCAAGCAGCGTCGCGAAGCTGTGTGCGGGCGTGCCGTCGTCAAGGGTGTGGCGGGCCGCTTTGGCCAGCGCCGCCTTGGAACGCTTGGCAGGCGCCACGGGGTCGCGCATGGCCTTGGCCCGCTGGTCGGTGTCGGCGAACATCAGCTCGCGCCAAGCCTCGCGCATGTGCCACTCGACGTAGTAGGCGAGCATGCACAGGAAGATGTGCGCGCGCACCCGATCAGCGGTGCGGTGGTGGATCGGGCGCACCTTCAGGTCGATCGTCTTGAGCGAGCGGAACGCGCGCTCGACGTTGGCCAGCGACTTGTAGTTGCGCACGCAGTCGGCCGAGTCCATCTGCGCCGCGCTCACCGACGTGCGGATGATGTAAATGCCGTCCAGCGCCGCCTCGGCGGCGATGGCGTCTGTCTTGCGCGCGAAGGTGAAGGCGTTGTCGCCGATGGCCAGTTCGAAGTGCTTGGCCATCTTGTACTGGTTGACGACCTTGCCCACGCGCAAGCCGATCTCGTCACGCCCGACCAGCTTGAGCGCATCCACGCGGGCCTTGATCCTCTCCAGGCTGGCCTCGGTGGCCACCAATAACTCCTCGCGCTTGTGCGTGCGCAGCTTGGCCAGCTCTGGATTGCGGCACGCCACCAGCCGCTCGCCGGGGTAGTCCGGCGAACTCAGCTCGAGCAGGTTGCGCTCGTCGAACAAGCCCAGCTGCAGGTGGCCCTGCTCGACCAGCGCGCGGATCGACACGCTCTTCAATGCACTGATCCAGCCCACGCCCTCGGACTCGCGCATCTCCTGGATCGCCTTGTTGGAGATCATGCCGCGGTCGCCCACCATCACCAATTGCTCGACGCCGAAGTCTTCGCGCAGCCGCTGGACCTCGGGCAGCAAGGTCTGGCTGTCGGCGACATTGCCCTCATGCACCGACACTGCCACCGGGCAGCCGCACGCATCGGTGAGCAGGCCGTAGTTGACCTGCAGCATGCCCTTCCTACCGTCGCGGCTGTAGCCGAGCTTGGCCAGCGGGCAGCAACTGCCCTCGAAGTAACTGGACGACAAGTCGTAAAGCACCAGAGCGCCGGCGCCCAGGTGCCGCGCGGCGAGCTTCTTCTGGATCGCGCCCTGGCGCGCAAGCAACCAGTCCATCGCCGCGTACAGATCGTCCTCGCTCGCATCGGCCACGCCGAAGTCCTCGGCCAGCGTCGTGGTGTGCCACCAGCGGGTGGTGGCGAGCTTGGTGTGCGCAGCGACGATGCGCGCGGCCACCATCGCCAGCACCAGGTCGCGTTCGCGGCAGGGCTTGGAGGCGACAAGTGAGGCAAGGCCCAGGCGCTGCAGGGTCAGCGCAGCGGCTTGCACATGGCCATGCGAACGCGATGCGGTGATCTCGAAGCACTGCGCTACTGGCTGCAAGGCCTCGCCATGCAGCGCTGCGCGAATAGCTTCGATCTGCGCGGCCGACAGGCTCGACAAATTGGCAAGCGTGCGTTTGCCTACCTTGGAGCCCTCGCGATAGGACTCGCGCAGCAGCACGGTGGGGGGCGAGCCCCGGTTCGGTACAACATGGACATGCATGCCTACATATATAGGCGATGTCATTGGCATATTCAAGAAAATACATGCCTACATCCAGCAAACCAAGAAAGCACCTATCTCATTGATTCCAGAGGGCTTATTGGCTGAAACCGGCGCACGCGGCGCTGGAACTTCGG
>NZ_JBFTPS010000123.1:0-2001 GCF_056398605.1 Variovorax sp. 01T432 | reverse complement strand
CCCAAGCCAGCGTAAACGGGTACGCCCGATTCGAGTTCGATCAAGCGCGCTCTGGACGGTGTCAGCGCTCCGCAATCGATGGCRTCGTACATGCGTCCGAGAAGCCGGGCCATTGATGCCAAGTCGCGCCGCATCGATTCTTCCGTCTCGACGAAGCGGAGTTCGGAAACCCGAGCATCCAGCTCTTGCGCGGCGCGTTTGAGGTCCGAAGTTTCCTGACCAGTGACCGTCACCAGCAATGCCAGATTCTTGCCGCTCAGCACCTTACCTAGTGCCCTCACGTGCGCAAGTGCCCTYAGGCGACGAGCTGCTTCTATGATCGTGAAGATCGTTCCGGCGGCCAACGGCTGATCTGGAGACGAATACCACGCGCGAGGGAAAGGATCGGATTTCACCACAGTGACGGTACGTGCAGCGCTGGGGCTGGCCTTGATTTGGAACAAGAACGGGTCGCGTCTATTCGTATTTGTTCGTCTCCAAATGGTCGGCGGCCGCGGCGACAGCGACCTGTGGCATCCCGGCGGCGTTCCTGACGGTACCGATAGTAATCGCCTGATACGCGATCGAAGACGACTGGCTCCTGCGCTGGGTGTTTCTGGTTGGGCTGGGCGCGGCAATGCTCGGCTTCTTGGGCTGATGTCCCCGCAGATGCGGGGCCCGCCGGATCGCGCACAGGTGCGCGCCTGTTGCGAGGCTGCAGCCAGCGAAACGATCTCGCAGTTCCACTCCTGCAGCACCCACGCGTTCTCCCATCGCTCAAGCCCGATGAATCGGAGCTCGGTTCCAAACGACGACACCACCTTCGGGTCGTATAGGCTGGGTCCGCCCTCCAGGCCACCCAGGAACAGGGTGACGACCGCGCGATCATCTACTCCCCTTGCGCCCGCTCAGCAGCGTGCCTTCGTAGACCCGCGCCTGCTCGTTCCAATGCAGCAGCCTGCCGCCGACTCGCCGTGTCGAAACGCTGACTTTCATACTGGATGAGCATCAGTAGCGGGAGAGGCAGAATGCGCAAATGTGCAATCGCTACGAGACTCCCGACGAGCGCGAGGTGGAGCGCTTCTGGCACGTCGGCCGACCGAATCAGCCGGAGTTTTGGCCGCGGAGCGTGTTCCCTCGATCGCCTGGCCCGTTCATCCGCCGCGCGCGCGACGACGCCGGCTACTCGCGCGAGCTCGTCATCGGGCAGTGGGGCCTTATCCCGTGGTTTGCGAAGGAGCCGAAACTCAAGTTCTCGACCAACAACGCCCGTTCGGAAGAGCTGGCGGCCAAGGCCACCTACAAGCACCCGTGGGCGCAAGGCCAGCGCTGCATCATCCCGGCCGCCAGATTCGACGAGCCGAACTGGGAGAGCGGGAAGAACGTCTGGTGGCAGTTCCGGCGCGCGGACGGGGCGCCGTGGGGCCTGGCCGGGCTCTGGAACGTCTGGAGGGACAAGACGACAGGGGAACAGGTCGAGTCGTACACGATGCTCACGCTGAACGCCGACGCGCATCCGTTGTGGAAACGCATGCACAAGCCCGATCCGAAGCTGGCGGCCGACAAACAGGACAAGCGCAGCGTCATCGCGATCGAGCTGGCCGACGTCGACCAGTGGCTCACAGGCACGATCGAGGAGGCGAAGAGCTTGCTGAGACTCAGCCCTGTTGAGATCTTCGTGGCGGGACCGATCATCGCACCGGGGACCCTGATCGAAGAGCTGGGGCAGGGCGCGCCCTAGTGCTCCGGCCGCTTGCGCGGGGCGGCCACGCGCGGCGCGCGCTTGATCGCCTTGCTCGTGCGGCCCTTGACCGAGTCGATGAGGCGCTGCGTAGCGTCCTTGAAGGGCGGGTCGGTGCCCAGCTTCGGCGGCGGCGTCCTGGTGGTCATTTCTTGCGCAGGTGCTCGCGCACCTTGTCGGCCGAGTGGCCCACCGCGGCCACCGCCTGGCGCAGTTCCTCCTCGGTGACGCCGAGCGACTCGGTCCAGCTGCGGATTTCGTGCTCCTCGGTGAGCGAGATG
>NZ_JBFTPS010000122.1:0-2175 GCF_056398605.1 Variovorax sp. 01T432 | reverse complement strand
CAACTGCGCACCCGACACGCGGCAAGAACGCGCAACCCATTGCTGTGTGCCAGGAGCAGGTCTAGGACTACAAGGTCCCAGTTGTTAGGGTTCGACAGCAACCACAGGACGGCCGCGGCCTCCGTTGATGTGTGCCCAACCACTCGAAGACCCTCATGCCGTTCGAGCTGTTCAATCAGCGTCAGCCGGAAGGATTGGTCGGCTTCAATCACATAGGTTCGAAGCGTCATGTGAAATGGATCCGGGTGAAGTGAGCAGCGGGACCGCCGAGTTGTGGTGACGCGTTTCCTGCGCCCCTCGTCCGCATTGTCCCGGCCGTCGATTTGGTCGGATTGCGCCAGATCAACTCAGGCCGCAGCAGCAGGGGCGCCGCAGCGGACGCGGAGTGCCTGTTTTTGAGGCGTCGCGTGGGAAGGCCCCTCTGGAGCCGATCCCGGACGCTTCCCTCGCCGTTGTCCACAGGTCTATCCACGGGGCGAGTGGAGAAGTCAACCTTCCGGTGCTTTGAGCCCGCGGGTGGCTACGAGTCCGCACGTCCATCTTTGCAATCACGCGATTCGCGGCTCTCCTGCTGCGCGTCGGTCAACCCTTATGAAACTCGAACTTCGTCTTGCAGGCCTCACAGCGTGCCGCCCCCAGCTTACCGACGCTGATCAAGGGAACTAGTGTAGTGCGCCACTCAGATATGTACTTATCTCGTACTCCTTGCCAGCGCGGCCTTGGCTCGCTTGACCTTGGCCAAGATGTCGCTCGCGCTCTTGGTCCAGATGAAAGGCTTGGGATTGGCGTTGTGGTGGGCGACGTACAGATCGATCGCCAGTTCCAGTTCGGGCACGCTGGTGAAGCTGTCTCGCCGGATGCGGTTCTCCGAGATGTCGCGGAAGAAACGCTCGACCATGTTCAGCCACGACGCGCTGGTGGGCGTGAAGTGCATGACGAAGCGCGGGTGCTTGGCCAGCCAGGCCTGCACGTCGGGATGCGTGTGCGTGCCGTAGTTGTCCACGATCAGGTGCAACTGCAGGTGCTTGGGCGTCTTGCGCTGGATCAGGCGCAGGAACTGCAGCCACTCCGCGTGTCGGTGTTGCTGTTGGCACATCGAGATCACGGTGCCGTCCAGGGTGTTCAAGGCGGCGAACAGCGTGGTCGGGCCGTGGCGCTTGTAGTCGTGCGTGACGGTGCCGGCGCGGCCTTTCTTCATCGGCAAGCCCGGCTGGGTGCGGTTGAGCGCCTGGATCTGACTTTTCTCGTCGCAGCTGAGCACCAGGGCACGCTCGGGTGGATTCAGATACAGCCCCACGACGTCCAGCAGCTTGTCCTCGAAGCGCGGGTCGCGCGAGAGCTTGAAGCTGCTCTGGCGATGCGGCTTCAGGCCGTTGCGCTTCCACACGCGGCGAATCGTCGTCGGCCCCACGCCGAGCTGCGCGGCCAGCGTGCGCGTGCTCCAGTGCGTGGCAGCAATGGGCCTGTCATGCAGCGTCTTGTCCACGATGCTCGATTCAAACTCGGCGGTCGTCACGCTGGGGGTACGCCCGGGGCGCGGCGCGTCGTGCATCAGGGCCTCCACCCCGCCGTCCAGGAAGCGCTGGCGCCACAAGGCCACCTGGCGCCGATCCAGCTCGACCTCGGCGGCGATGTCCTTGTTCTGCCAGCCCTGAGCGGCCAACAACACGATCTTGGCACGTTGCTGCACACGTGCCTCGACGCGGCCTCGCCGCGCCAATGCCGTCAACTCTCGTTGAAGAGCAGCATCCAGTTCGATCCTTGGGGCAATGCGCATGACGACCTCCGTCAAGGTCGGAGTGTGCCGCATCAAATAAGTTCAACTATTTCGAGCGCGATACACTAGACGCCGAAGGCGACCATTAAGAAAGCATTTCGGGCAGGGCAGTGGTTCGCCGGGAAAGGCAACTGCGCAGTACCAGGTGCTCTCCCAGGCATTGATCAGATGCTGTGTGGCGCCCTGTTCGTTCAAGAAGCTTAGCAGTTCGTGGTGCAGGCCGTCCAGAGCCATGTCCATCTCCATTTGCTTGGGGCAGGAGGCACTATGCTCCTTTCCGAACTACGGCCTTGCGTCCAGCTTCTTGATCGCGGCGATGGATTCGTGCCGTGCCTCGATCAGCGCTTGCTCCTCGGACCGCGCGCCCGATTCACAGTTCTCGACCGGGTTTCGATCAT
>NZ_JBFTPS010000121.1:0-2276 GCF_056398605.1 Variovorax sp. 01T432 | reverse complement strand
ACTGGTCACTGCCATTGACGAGTACGTCGCTCATCACAACAAAGAACCCAAGCCATTCATCTGGACCAAGAGCGCGCGCGACATCCTGCAAAAGGTCATTCGCGCCAATAGCCGCTTAAGTTCCAAACAGAATGCAACACTACACTAGCCCCGGCGCCGCTGCGCAGGTGCCGCTCAAGGCGGCCTCGCGTTAAACGGCATCGAGTGCCGAAGTTGAAGGCTCTATCAACCCACTTGAGACGGAGGCCTCACCATGGATGCTACGACTTACGGTGTCGACATTGCAAAGAGCGTCATGCGACTGCGTTGGCTCGAGGCTGAAACGGTAGAGATCAAGCGCAAGATGCTGCCACGCGCGAAGCTCGGCGAATTCTTCGCTCGGCGCCAAGTGGACAAGTTCGTGGAAGAAACGTGGTCCTGCCGCAGCGGATCGTTGCCCGGTGGGCGCTGCGACCGCCAACGTACAAGAGCATCACGCGCGACAAGCGATGCGACAGATGACTGCTGGTCGGCATCGCCGCGCTCGCAGAGCGTTCGGAGGCAAGAAATCCTGGATAGACGCGACTCCTTATTGTTCCAAATCAAGGCCAGCCCCAGCGCTGCGCTTACCGTCACTCGTATGAATTCCGATTCTTTCCCTCGCCCATGGTATTCGTCGCCAGATCAGCCGTTGGCCGCCGGAACGATCTTCACGATCATAGAAGCAGCTCGTCGCCTAAGGGCAGTTGCGCACGTAAGGGCACTAGGTAAGGTGCTGAGCGGCAAGAATCTGGCATTGCTGATGACGGTCACTGGTCAGGAAACTTCGGACCTCAAACGCGCCGCGCAAGAGCTGGATGCTCGGGTTTCCGAACTCCGCTTCGTCGAGACGGAAGCATCGATGCGGCGCGACTTGGCATCAATGGCCCGGCTTCTCGGACGCATGTACGACGCCATCGATTGCGGAGCGCTGACACCGTCCAGAGCGCGCTTGATCGAACTCGAATCGGGCGTACCCGTTTACGCTGGCTTGGGTGAAGACGATCATCCTGCGAGGGTGATGGCCGACTTGATGACGCTTTGCGACTACCAGCATCCGTCAGCGCCCGAATCAACCGTCCTCTTTTTCGGCGACGCGGAGACGAGGCGCGGCTGCGCTTTCGAAGCAGCAGCCAGGGAAATGGGCTTCATCTTTCGCGCGGAAGATCACGCTCGCGCAGCGCCGAATGAATCAGCTTTCCTCGTCGATGCCACGCACCCGCCCCACTGGTCCCTGCGTGGGCCAACCACACCGATCGATGAGGCACGCCGCTCGGCGAATCACCGTTTTGTGATGCAAGCGGTGCTGATCGAGACGATCGCTGGCGCCTGAATCTGTCCGAAAATAACACCCATGAACAGCGACAACATGCCCGCCGAAGGGGCTCGCAGAGCAATCGTGGCGATGCGTCGCTTGATCACCAAGCTTGAATGTCTCCGCCTGGACGTGGTGGAGATGCGGCTTCAGCAATCAGCCGCCGCGGGCGATTCCCCAGAGGCGGAAATCGCCGAAGCGGTGCTCGCGCGAGCTGCTCGCCGGTAGAACGCCTGGCCACTGCGCCATTGCCGTGGGCACGAAAGCCGGAAGGCGCCGGTCCGGCGGACGCTTTCGACTGCTTCGGTCCTGATACCCGTGCGATTGTGCGTGACGTCGAACCGCGCCATGCGCACCGGCATCGCGTGTCTCCTACAGCATTTGTGCGCTCTTTGGACTACACATAGGTAAAGGAGCAAGCCGACATGACCAACCCCAAACCACCGCTGGATGATCCCGCACAGCTTCCCGTAGAACCAGAATTTCCCACCGACGACGCGCCAGCCAATCCGCACTCTGACGAAGGCGAGCCAGGCGCTGACGAGAACGCGGCCGGCTTTGTGAAGCCGAGGCTCTGACCCCGCTGCTAGCCAAGCAATGGCGCAGTGACGACGGGCGGCAAGAATTCTTCCGCGCTGCCCCCTGCAGCGGGCGAGAGGCGCGAGATCACACGGCCAGAGCGSACCCTCCGCCGTCGCTGAAGCGGCATTCCTTCACACTGCGGACCCSACTGCCGGAGGCACCACATGGCGGACACGAGCTTTGAACACCATGGTCACCAGGTCACGATCAACGTAAGCGTCCGGCGATCCCATCTTGAATTCGCGGTAGGAGCAAAGGATGCTCGTATCCACTAACTCTTGGTGGACACGTGCACACTATCTCTCCTCAGGCTTCCGGCGATCGGCGGCGACGCCGGCTGCATAGCGACGAGTTCAAGGCC
>NZ_JBFTPS010000120.1:0-2336 GCF_056398605.1 Variovorax sp. 01T432 | reverse complement strand
CCTTGCTTGATGAGGTTCTGAAGAATGAGCGGTCCTCCCATGTCAATCAGAGCGCCGCCTTCGTTGATTTTGCCGAGCGACACAGGGGCGAAGCCGAGCTCGCCGACCAGTTTGGCAATCGAGGCCTCGGCGCCTTGGTCATTGCTCGATACGAACATGACGCGACGGCCACCGCTTTCGGCAGGGTCCTTCGCAAGCAGCTTCGCTGGCAGCTGGTTGAGAGTCTTGACCAGCTTCGCACCRGGAAAGGCAGACGCCACTATGTCGGTAGAGGCTTGCCCCTTCAGTTCCTCCGGCGAGACGCCGTAGGTGTTCATCGCGTCGACCACGACCTTGCCGGACCAGTTCGTCAGACCACCTGCGACGGCGGTGTGCGCACGGAACGGGACCGCCAGGATGACCACGTCGGCTTCGAGTGCTTCTTGCAGGGTCACCGGAACGACCTTGCTGCCGAGTTCCTCGGCCATCGCCGCGATGGATTCGGGACCACGCGTGTTGGCGATGTTGACGGCGATGCCACTGCGTGCGAACTGCTTGGCCAGGGAGGCGCCGACATTGCCGGAGCCGATGATGGAGTAGGTCATGAGAAATGCTTGAATGAGGTGAGCTTTTCGGAGGGAGATTGGGTGRCTTAGACCGTGATGCCGGCGATGTTTTCGAGTGCTCGTGCCACGGCGGCCTCTTTGGCCTCGTCACTGAAGGCGAGGCCTTCCGCGCGCACCACAGTCACGTCGGTCACCCCCAGGAACGCCAACAGGCCGAGGAGGTAGCTTTCCTGGTGCTCGAATGCGGCGCCCGGGGTCCCGACCGAATACACACCGCCGCGCGACGATGCAATGAAGGCCTTCTTGTTCTTCAGCAGGCCCTCGGGGCCGGTGGCYGTGTAGCGGAAGGTCTTGCCTGCCACGGCGATACGGTCAATCCAAGCCTTCAGCGGCGTGGGAATCGACAGGTTGTACATCGGCGCACCGATGACCAGGACGTCCGATGCGAAGAGCTCGTCCATGTAGGCGTTGCCTTTCAGCAAGTCGGCGGTGATGGTTGCGTCGTCTGTGGCTGCGCCCTGGAAGGCGGCCATGTGAGCGCCCGACAGGTGCAACGCCGGGTCGGCGGACAGGTCGCGAGAGACTATGCGGATGCCTGGGTGCAATGCTCGTTGTCGCGCAACGAGTTCAGCGGAGAGCTGGCGACTGACGGATGCCGTGCCGAGTACGCTGGAATCGAGATGAAGGAGTTGCATGGGGTGCCTCTGGGCGGTGAAGGGTTGAACTGSGTGGCTACTTTCGAACTCACCCTCGCTGCGACGAAAACCGACTGGTTGTCGTCGGTTGTCTTGGGTTGAGATGAATCGATGGACCTGACTGTGCCCGGCATCTCCCATCCTGAATAGACGGTATATTGAGATGCGAACCATCTGYTTTTGGGATGGAAGGAGCCTTCGATGCTTGACGGTGTTTCCCTGGACCAGCTCAGGACCTTCATCACGGCYGCGGAAGAGGGGAGTTTTTCCGCGGCGGCCAGGAAGCTCAACCGCGTTCAATCCGCTGTGAGCGGGTGGGTCGGCGGGCTGGAAGAGCAAATAGGAGTCGTACTCTTTGACCGTTCCGGCCGATTTCCGAAGCTCACYGCGGAGGGCGTGCTGCTGCTGGCAGACGCTCGCAATATCGTTTCCGGGGTGGACACGCTCAAGGCCCGTGCCAAACTCATGGCGTCAGGGCTCGAGGCGGAACTTTCGGTGGTGGTCGATGTGTTCTTCCCGACTGCACTCGTCACCGCAGCCGCCAAGGCATTCGCAAGCCAGTTTCCGTTGACGCCACTACGCCTCTTCGTGGAGGGACTGGGCGCGGGGTATCAGCCGGTGCTGGATGAGCGTTGCAGTCTTGGAATTCTGGCGGCGCTGCCGGTCGCATTTCCATCGCTTGTGAACGASCGCATCGGTGAAGTGGTGCTGGTCACAGTGGCCGCATCGAGCCATCCTCTGGCGGAGGYGGGACATCGAATTCCCAAGCGAACTTTGGCCAGACACGTGCAACTCGTGCTGACGGACCGGTCGAAATTGATGGAGGGCCAAGACTATGGGGTCATGTCTTCCGCGACTTGGCGTCTCGCGGACCTCTCGACCAAACACGCATTCCTCAAGGACGGTGTCGGGTGGGGAAGCATGCCCCTTCACATGGTCGAGAACGACATCGCCACCGGCAGGTTGGTTGTTCTGGATGTCGAGGGCATGCCGCCGAGCGGCTTCATGTTGACGATATCGGCAGTCCACCAAGCTTCAACGTCCCCTGGGCCCGCTGGCAGATGGTTCATCGACCACTTGAAAGGCAGCACAGCCA
>NZ_JBFTPS010000119.1:0-2395 GCF_056398605.1 Variovorax sp. 01T432 | reverse complement strand
CCGGCGCCGCATCGCCTGCCAGCGCGCGCTCCTCGCAGGCATGGCCGTCGCGCGCGAGCTCGCTCCAGCTCGTGACGCTGAACACCTCGGCGTCGATGCCCTCCTGCGACAGCAGCTGCGCCGCCTTGACGACTTCGGTCAGGATCGCGCCCGAACCCATCAACGTCACCCTGGGCGCGTTCGCCTTCGCCGGCYGCGCCCGCGTCCAGCCCTCGAAGCGGTAGCAGCCGCGCAGCACGTCGGCCGCCGCGCCTTCGGGCAGATCGGGCTGCGCGTAGTTCTCGTTCATGAGGGTGACGTAGTAGAAGACGTCCTTCTGCTCGACCATCATTTCCCGGATGCCGGCATCGACGATGACCGCCATCTCACCGGCGAAGGCGGGGTCGTAGGCCTTGCAGTTCGGGATCGTCGCGGCGATGAGGTGGCTCGATCCATCCTGGTGCTGCAGGCCTTCGCCGCCCAGCGTGGTGCGCCCGGAAGTCGCGCCCAGCAGGAAGCCGCGCGGCCGCTGGTCTGCCGCCGCCCAGATCTGGTCGCCCACGCGCTGGAAACCGAACATCGAGTAGTAGATGTAGAAAGGCAGCATCGCCAGGCCGTGCACGCTGTAGCTGGTGGCCGCCGCCGTCCAGCTCGCGATCGCGCCAGCCTCGCTGATGCCCTCCTCCAGGATCTGGCCGTCGGTCGCCTCGCGGTAGCTCAGGATCGAATCGATGTCCTCGGGTGCGTAGCGCTGGCCCACGCTGGAGTAGATGCCGACCTGCTTGAACAGGTTGGCCATGCCGAAGGTGCGCGCCTCGTCGGCCACGATGGGCACGACGCGCGGGCCGAGCGCCTTGTCCTTCATCAGGTTGCCCAGCATGCGCACGAAGGCCATGGTGGTGCTCATCTCCTTGCCCGCCGCCGCCACGGCGAACTGCGCGTAGGCCGCGAGCGCCGGCTTGGCAACAGGCTCGCAAGCGGTCTCGCGGCGCGGCATGCTGCCGCCCAGCGCGGCGCGKCGCCCCAGCAGGTAATGCATCTCCGCGCTGTCCTCCGCCGGCTTGTAGAAGGCGGCCTCGGTGGCCTGCGCGTCCGAGAGCGGCAGGTTGAAGCGATTGCGGAATTCGATCAGGTCCGCGCTCTCGAACTTCTTGTGCGAGTGCGTGGTCATCTTCCCCTGGCCGGCACCCATGCCATAGCCCTTCTTGGTATGGGCCAGGATCACGGTGGGCTGGCCGCGGTGCGCCGAGGCCACGGCGTAGGCGGCATGGATCTTCACGAGATCGTGGCCGCCGCGCTTGAGGCGGTCGATCTGCTCGTCGGTCATGCCCTGGGCCAGGCGCGCGAGTTCCTCGTTCTGGCCGAAGAAGGTGTCCCGGTTGTAGCGGCCGTCCTTGGCCGCGAAGGTCTGCATCTGGCCGTCGACCGTGTCGGCGAAGGCCCGCGCCAGCGCACCGGTCGTGTCGCGCGCGAAGAGGCCGTCCCAGTCGCTGCCCCACACCAGCTTGATGACCTTCCAGCCGGCGCCGGCAAAGAGCTTCTCGAGTTCGTCGATGATGCGGCCGTTGCCGCGCACCGGACCGTCCAGCCGCTGCAGGTTGCAGTTGACCACCCACACGAGGTTGTCGAGCTTCTCGCGCGCGGCGAGCGTGAGCGCGCTCATGGATTCGGGCTCGTCCATCTCGCCGTCGCCGAAYACGCCCCACACCTTTCGGCCTTCGCAGTCGAGCAGCCCGCGATGCGTGAGGTAGCGCATGAAGCGCGCGTGGTAGATGGAGCTGATCGGGCCRATGCCCATCGARCCCGTSGGGAACTGCCAGAAATCCGGCATCAGGTAGGGATGCGGATAGCTGCTCAGTCCGCGCGCGCCCTTGCCYTGRGTGAAGGCGGGCGCGGTGAGYTCCTGGCGGTAGTGCGTGAGATCCTCTTCGCTCAACCGGCCTTCGAGGAAGGCGCGCGCGTAGACACCGGGCGCGCTGTGCGGCTGGAAGAACACGAGATCGCCCCGGTGCGCATCGTTGCGRGCCCGGAAGAAATGATTGAAGCCGGTCTCGAACAGATCCGCCGCGCTGGCATAGCTGGCGATGTGGCCGCCCAGTTCGCCATAGGCCTTGTTGGCCCGCACCACCATCGCCAGCGCGTTCCATCGCATGAGCGCGGCCAGGCGCTCCTCGATCGCCAGGTCGCCAGGGAAGGCGGGCTGCGCCTCGACCGCTATGGTGTTGACGTAGGGCGTGGAAAGCTCGGGTTGCCAGCCGATGCGCTGCTCGCGCGCCAGGCGTGCGAGTTCGTCGAGCATCCAGCGCGCCCGCTCCGGACCATGCGCCTCGGCCAGCGCGACGAAGGCCTCGCGCCACTCGGCGGTTTCGACGGGATCGGGGTCGTGCGGTGACATGTCGAACAGGGCGCGCAATTG
>NZ_JBFTPS010000118.1:0-2436 GCF_056398605.1 Variovorax sp. 01T432 | reverse complement strand
TCATCGATCCGGCTTGCCGGGTGGGTCGGCAGTCGCTCGAGGACATCCTTCAGGTACGCATAGGGATCATGCCCGTTGATGCGTGCCGAGTGGACTAGGCTCATGACCGCCGCTGCGCGCTTGCCCGCTCGCAGGCTGCCGGCGAACAACCAGTTGCCCCTCCCCAGAGCGATAGGTCGGATCTGGTTCTCAACCCAATTGTTCGAGAGCGGCACGTCACCATCTTCGATGTACCGCGTCAATGCCGGCCAGCGCTTCAGGCTGTAGTCGATCGCTTTGATCGTGGCCGAACCTGGTGGAACCTGCTGCCTTTGCAGGAGAAGCCATTTGTAGAGCAACGCGGCCACCCGACCCGACTTGCGCTTGCGAATTCGTCGCCGCTCTTCGGGGGGAAGGTCGCCGAGCTTCGCCTCGATCTTGAACAGCACCCGGAAGTACCGCAGCGCCTTCTCGCCGACCTGGCTGCCGTGGTTGGCCCACAGCTCGTGGAATTTACGGCGCGCGTGCGCCATGCAATTGGCGGCCGTCACGCCCTTCGCGATGGTCGCGTTGTAGCCTGAGTAGCCGTCGGTGACGAGCGTGCCCTTCCATGGCGTGTCGCCGTCCTGGCCGAGGAATCTGCGAACGTTCTCTCCGCTGCGCGTCTCGGCGAAGTTGAACACCACCGCCTTGGTTGAGTTGAAGCTGGTCGTGCAGAAGCTCCAGATGTAGGCCTTGTGGGTCTTCTTGTTGCCAGGCTTGAGCATGGCCACCGGTGTCTCGTCGGCGTGCAGTACGTCGTGGCGAAGCAGCTCGCCCTCCAGGGCGTCTACCAGCGGCTGCAGCTGCGCCCCGCATTCGCCCACCCACTGCGCCAAGGTCGAGCGCGCGATGGCCATGCCGGCGCGCTGGAAGATGTGCTCCTGCCGATACAAGGGAAGGTGATCCAGGAACTTGGCCACCAGCACCTGGGCCAACAGACCTGCGGTGGGAATGCCCTTGTCGATGATGTGCGGCGCGACAGGGGCCTGYACCAGCTTCTCGCAATGCACGCAGGCCCACTTGCCGCGAACATGGTGTTCCACCGTGAACACGCCCGGTTCGTAGTCGAGCTTCTCGGAGACGTCCTGACCGATGCGCTTCATCTGGCAACCGCAGCCGCACACAGTGCTCTCGGGTTCATGGCGCATCTCGCGCCGCGGCAGGTGCGCGGGTAGCGGCTGGCGCCTTGGCTGTTCTTTGTCCTTCTTGTCCTTGCCTTTGTTGTTGGCGGTGGCCCGTTCGATCTCCCCGGTGACTTCAGCGATGTCGCCATCGAGGGTCTCTTCCAGCAGGCTCTTCTGCTCGGCACTCAGGCCGGCCCTGAACTTCTCGCTCGTGGCGGCGAACTTCAGGCGCTTGAGAACCGCCATCTCGTGCGTGAGCTTGTCGATCAGGGTCTGTTTGAAGGCAGCCTCGCGCTGCGATCTCTCGAGTTCTACGGCCTTGTCTCGCAGTTGCTCGTCCTTGGCCGACAGCTCGCTCATCAGCGCCAGCATGGCTTGGCGCATCTGCTCCGGATCCATCGATTCCAATTGCTGGGAGGCGATCACGGAGGGTGATCGTGCCAGATGATGTGCGCCGGCGACATCGGCACATTCATCGATTGCGCATCGCTACAGAACTCGGATGATTCCAGCCTCGCCGACGCGTTGCCAGGGCAGTCCCAGAACGAGTGCGTTGAGTTGCGGCCTGCTGAGCGACAGTGTTCCCGTCGTGTCGTGTGGCCAGACGAACTTGCCGGCGTTCAGTCGCCTGGCCGCCAACCACACGCCGATGCCATCGTGCACGAGAACCTTCATGCGGTTGGCGCGGCGGTTGGCAAACAGGTAGGCGTGATGCGGGCGGGCTTCACCGAAGACCTTCACCACACGCCCCAATGCCGCTTCGGTGCCGGCGCGCATGTCCATCGGTTCGACCGCCAACCAGACGGCGTCGATGCGGATCACCTCAGCAACTCGCGCAGCCAGGTCCCGCACTCGGTAGCAAGTGCCGCCGGCCAGGTCACCACGATAGTCGTCGAGCCGCGCCGCACTTCTATGCGAATGTCGCTCGCCGGAGCGACCGGTGCAGGCAGTTGCAAGGCGACGAACGACGGAYGCTCGGGCTTGGCGCCGGGCAAGGCCTTGGAGGCTTTGTCTTCTGCCGTCCTGCCTGACGGCATCTCCGCGTCGCGCACCCAACGGCGCAGCAGGTTCGCATTGATACCCAGAGACATTGCCACCGATGCCATGGAGACGCCGGGCTGCGCGGCCGAGGCAACGGCATTGGCCTTGAACTCGTCGCTATGCAGCCGGCGTCGCCGCCGATCGCCGGAAGCCTGAGGAGAGATAGTGTGCACGTGTCCACCAAGAGTTAGTGGATACGAGCATCCTTTGCTCCTACCGCGAATTCAAGATGGGATCGCCGGACGCTTAC
>NZ_JBFTPS010000117.1:0-2600 GCF_056398605.1 Variovorax sp. 01T432 | reverse complement strand
GAAGGCCTGGTCCCACTCGGTGAGATCAAGGTTGCTGGTCACGATGGTGGCAGCACTCTCGTACCGCTCGGCCATGAGCTCATGCAGATCTTCATCGGCCGGCGGGCGAAGAGGCTTGAGGCCGAAGTCGTCAATGATCAGGAGTGACACGCGCGCGAGGTTGGCGAGCTTGCGTTCATAGCCGCCGGTCGCGCGCGCCGCGTTCAACGCCGCGGTTAGTTGCGTGCAGGTGGCGAAGGTCACATCTGCCCCTTGGCGCACCGCGCAGTGGCCCAGTGCCTGCGCCAGATGTGACTTGCCAGTGCCACAAGGCCCCACGATCAGCACCGGCGCGCGCTCGTCGAGATAGCGCCCGGTAGCCAGCTCGTGTACGAGTGCGCGGTTGAGTTGCGGCAGGCGATCGAAGTCGAACTGGTCCAGCGTCTTGTTGCTGCGGAACGCCGCGCGTCGCAACCGGCAGGTGAACTTCTTCTGCTCGCGGCGCGCGACCTCGTCCTCGATGAGCAGGGCGAGGAACTCGGTGTAGGCGAGCTTGGCATCGATGGCCTGGCGATTGCGCGCCTCCTGCGAGTCGAGGATGCCCCGACAGGCGCAGTTGCTTCAGGTGCGGGCTGAGGGCTGGCATGGGGTTCATGATGTGTACTCCTTGGGTCAGTGACGCGGGGCGTCGGGGTTGAACAGCAGTTGCGCGCTGCGCGCGAAGCGTGCGCCCGGCGCGTGGATGTGAGCGCCGTCCGCGACATCCAGCGGTTGCTGGTCGAAGCCGCCGGTGAGGATGGTCTTGACCGTGCGGTAGTACGGGCTCGAATGGAGCAGCGCCCGGGCACAGGCGACTTCCAGGCGCGCGGCGCCAAACCTGTCGCGCAGCCGCAGCACGCCCTGCGCTGCGCGCAGGCGCTCCAGGATGCGGTCGGCCAGCAGCTGATCGATGAGTTTGGCACACGCGGCGCCAACTTCGCGCGCCTGCTGCAGACACCACGCGCAGTCATGTGCAAAGAACTGCCGCGCCGCCGGTGGCAGGTGGTCGCGCACGCTCACGCGTTGGCCCGGACGCAGGCCGCGCGGGTGGCTGGCCACCAACAAAGGTGCGGGCAACAAGTCTTCGGTGGGTGTACTGGTCGAGCGCACCAGTCGGCTGGTGCTGCTGGCCAGGATGGACGACGCGACGGCCGCCTCGGCGCTTGCTGGCTTCTCTGCAAAGCTGAATTCGATTGCCGAGCCGATGCGCCAGAGCCTGACCTACGACCAGGGCAAGGAGATGTCGCGTCACGCGGATCTGGCGGCGCAAACGGGGGTGAAGGTGTACTTCTGCGACCCGCACAGCCCCTGGCAGCGCGGCACCTGCGAGAACACGAACGGCCTGCTTCGTCAGTACATGCCCAAGGGCACAGACCTGAGCTTGTTCAGCCAGGACGAGCTCGATGGGATCGCCGACAGCATGAACAACAGGCCTCGCGCCACGCACGCGTGGCACACGCCTCTGGAGGTGTTCGCACGAACACTGGCATCGTCCCATCAACCGCCAGCGTCAATTCAGTAACTCAACCCCGTTGCGCTTCGGCCTTGAAACCGCCTTGTCAAAGACGCTTTTGGCGAAATATTTGGCATCCCGTCTTCGTTGACTGTCGCGACGAACGACAGTACCGCCTGTTTGATAATCGCCTTCATGTCGGCCGTGATTTCAATCATAGATACCCTCGGTTCGCTGTCACGTACGTTGACTCCTGAGTCTTCCAATAGTAAGCGTCGATCTCACTGAGCCGCACTTCCGAGCCATCAGTCTCGGCCCGTCTCCCTGCACCACTTCCCTAAACCTCTAAGAGAAGGGGCAGTGTCAACGCTCCCGGAAGAGGTTAGATCGCGCCGGCAGGCGTAACGGCGGGAAAGTCCTTGTCGTGATCGAACACGTTATTGAAGAAGTTCGTGAGCGAGTACATGGCCACCAACGCGATGATCTCCATGACGTTCGCATCCGTGTATCCGACATCGCGCACTGCTTTCAAGTCGGCGTCGCTTACCTGGCCGCGAGTCTCGACAACCTTGCGCGCAAACTGGACCGCTGCGTCCCGTTTCGGGTCTGTGGCATTGCCCTTCCGCGCAAGAATGATTTCTTCGGCCGGCAGCTTGGCCATGTGCTGCGCAGTAAAGCTATGAACCGCCAGGCAGTAGTTGCAGCCATTCACTTCGGAGACAGCGAGGCCGATACTGTCACGCGTCTTCACATCGAGCGCCTTGCTCAAGGAGCCGAGCAGGGCAGCCCATGCGTTGAATGCGATCGGGCTCTGCGCGAAGGCAGCCATCATATTTGGGGTGAACCCGATGTTCTTGGTGAACGCATCGAGAGTCGGTTTCGAATCGGTCGGCACCTGTTCCGGCTTCAGAGCAGTAGTTCTTGGCATCGTTATCGTCCTTGAGTTATCGATTTAGTTAATGGTTTTAGACAAAATCCAACACTTCGACGAGCGGTCGGCGCGGCTTCTGCGCCCAGTTTCCCGCACGCTCCGTCCCGATGGACAACAGCATGACCGGCACTTCGTCCTCGGCCAGACCGAACTCGCGATGCACCGCATCGGCGTCAAAACCAATCATCGGAGTCGAAC
>NZ_JBFTPS010000116.1:0-2662 GCF_056398605.1 Variovorax sp. 01T432 | reverse complement strand
GTCATGGTCCAGCTGAGCTGGGGCGACTGCGCGAAGGTGTTGTACATGTAGCCCGAGACCTGGAAATCGGTCACGCCCACGTTCAGCGACGCGTTGTCGGCCACGAACACCGAGTTGGACTGGTTCGTGGAGTACGCGCCGGCGTTGCTGCTCGGCGGGCCGCCAACCTGCCAGTAGAACTGGTATGCCGGTGCTGCGCCCCCGAGCTGAGTGTCGGTGCGCTTGAATAGCGTCGGCAGGCCGGTGTTGCTCACGCCGTAGGACGCGGCATCGGGGCCGAAGCGATAGGCGATGCCGACGTCCGTGCTCAATTGGGACGCCATGCTGCGGTAGTTGGTCGCGATGACATTTCCCGAACTGTCGATGACGTCGCCGGACACAGGGGCGGGTGCCGGTGCCGGTGCGGGAGCCGGAGCTGGCGCCGGAGCCGGAGCCGGAGCTGGCGCGGGAGCCGGAGCCGGAGCGGGAGCTGGCGCGGGAGCCGGTGCTGGCGCGGGAGCAGGTGCCGTACCCACCGTCTGACACACGCGCGGGGCGGGCACGCCGGGGTCGCCAAACACGTCGATGCTGCACATCACCGCCACATTGGCAGGCACACCTCGCTGCACCCAATTGCTACCGCTGCCAAAGCGCACGTCCGCATAGCTCGGCAAAGTCATGATCCCACCCTCGGCCGCGACCTGCACATAACCTGCGGGTGCAGGTGCAGGTGCCGGAGCAGGCGCTGGTGCCGGAGCCGGCGCTGGTGCCGGAGCGGGCGCTGGTGCCGGAGCGGGCGCTGGTGCCGGAGCGGGCGCTGGCGCCGGAGCCGGCGCCGTTGCCGGTGCGGTGGTGACCGCTTGGCAAACGCGCGGGGCGGGCACGCCGGGGTTGCCGAACACGTCGGCGCTGCACATCACTGGCGAATTGGCCGGCACGCCTCTCTGCACCCAGCTGCTGCCACTGCCAAAACGCACTTCGGTGTAGCTTGGCACAGTGAAGATCTGGCCCTCATTCGCCACTTGCACAAATGTCGTTGTGGATGTCGCTGCGACGGTAGCCGTGCCTTTTTCCGGCACGGGCACTGGCGTCTTCGAGCGGGAGCTGTTGCTGACGGCGACCATCGCTGCGGCCCTCTGGCTCGCGGTGGCGGAATCGACGCCAGCGTCGGCAACCATCACGCCGTCGGCCGCCGAACTCACTTGGTTGGGGGTTCCCGCCCCAACGGCGCCCGTGCCACTACTCCCTCCACCGCCGCAGCCGGCCAAAGTGCCCGCCGCAATAAGGAGCAAAAGAGAACTTTTGTCTGCCAGTTTCAAAAAAATCACCTCAGGATTACGAAAGATGGTGGTTTGTACGTGGGACACCTCCTACGAGCAACCGTTCTTGCAATTCCTTTCGCGGTGTGTGCACCGCTCCCCAGGGAACTGTTACAACCGTCATGGATGGCGACGAGTTCAACGCAAAATAGTTACGAGACGAAACCATTTCCGCCCGTGCGCCGTGTCGGGCTTCAGGGCACGTTCGCCGTTGACAACTGGAACGGCGCGCCGGGCAGGTCCATGCTTCCCCCGAATTCCTGCCGGATCCCGTTGGTGGGGATGACCGGGCAGCCGTTCGGCGGCGGGCAGGCGCCGCCGTCCGCGAACACGACTGGGCCATAGCGGAAGTTCCTCACCGCCCTCCCGCCGCAGTCGGCCACGCTCAACACGTAACCGACGTTCGCGAAGTTGTCGGCATCCTCGACCGCGATCGGGTCGACCAGACGGGCGTCCTGCAGCGTACGCGCGACGCTGCCGCTGTTGCCATCGGCGGTGAACCGCACCCAGGAAATCCGGCGGTCGCCGCGCGAGGCTGCCAGGACCTGCTGGTTGATCGGTTCGATGCTCCCGTCATCGGGCTCTCCCTTGGAAATGGCCAGCGAGGTCGGATTGCGGCCCAAACCGCCGACGACCCCCACTTCGGCGATGGCACTCGCCGTGGGTGAACTGGCCGCCGCGCCGGGTGCATAGCCGTCGAGGCTGAAGATGTGCAGGGTGCCGTCCTGGGTCGCGACCCAGGCGCGCGGGGTTGCGCCGAACAAGGTGGTTCGGACAGCGGTGGGGGCCGCGGCAAGCGAGATCGTCTCGATGACTTTCGGCATCTGCGACGCATCCTGCGCAAAGGTGTAAGGCCACTGGGCGTCCATGGGCCCCAGGTTGGCCATCGCGGCACCGAAATCGGCTGGGGGACGCCAAAGTACATATTGTTGATGTAGGCAAACAACGGCTTCAGGTCTATAAAAGCAGCCTTCCTCTCCGATTTTGAAATTACAACTGCGACTCCGCCCTTGGCATACCTGCCGTAGTTGACGCCCCCTGGAAGAAAGCTCTGGCGATTGGCCTGGTTGGTCAAGGGCGTGCCCAGGCCAATGAAATCGCCGTTGGACAATCTCGGTGGGAGCGGCGATCTCCGGCAGGTCGACGTACCCCAGGATCTTCATGAAGGCGATGTTGCCCATGTTCGGCAGGCCGGGGTACGGCGCTATCCACTCATGCCACCAGTCGTAGTACGCGCGGGGGCTGGTGCTGCTGTACGGGCTGCAGCCGTCGCACAGGCCGGCCAGCGCGATCACCGCCACCTGGCCCTTGAGCGCCGTGGTGTCCCAGATCGTCACGAGCGCGAACTCGCTGTCCTCGCTGTC
>NZ_JBFTPS010000115.1:0-2721 GCF_056398605.1 Variovorax sp. 01T432 | reverse complement strand
TCGTGCTGAAGGTACGCGCGCCCGACGACGGCGAGGCCGCGCGCATGAAGCCCGGCACGGTCGTCATCGGGATGCTCAACCCCTTCGATGCCGCGGGCCTGCAGCGCCTGGCCGCGGCCGGGCTCACGGGCTTCGCGCTGGAGGCCGCGCCGCGCACCACGCGCGCGCAGAGCATGGACGTGCTCAGCTCGCAGGCCAACATCGCCGGCTACAAGGCGGTGATGATCGCCGCCGACAAGTACCAGCGCTTCTTCCCCATGCTGATGACGGCCGCGGGCACGGTGAAGGCCGCGCGCGTGGTGATCCTGGGCGTGGGCGTGGCGGGCCTGCAGGCCATCGCGACGGCCAAGCGCCTGGGCGCGGTGATCGAGGCCTCGGACGTGCGCCCGAGCGTGAAGGAGCAGGTCGAGTCGCTGGGCGGCAARTTCATCGACGTGCCCTACGAGACSGCCGAGGAGAAGGARGCCGCCGARGGCGTGGGCGGCTACGCCCGCCCGATGCCCCCGAGCTGGCTGGAGCGCCAGAAGATCGAGGTGGCCAAGCGCGTGGCGCTGGCCGAYGTCGTGATCAGCACCGCGCTCATCCCCGGTCGCGCCGCGCCCACGCTGATCACCGAGGAGATGGTCAAGTCGATGAAGCCGGGCTCGGTGATYGTCGACATCGCCGCGGGCAAGGGGCCCGACGGCGTGGGCGGCAACTGTCCGCTGTCGGAGGCCGACAGGACGGTGGTCAGGCACGGCGTGACGATCGTGGGCGAGACCAACCTGGCGGCGCTGGTGGCGGCGGATGCGTCSTCGCTCTATGCGCGCAACGTKCTCGACTTCCTCAAGCTCATCGTGACCAAGGAAGGCGGCCTGAAGATCGATCTCGAGGACGACATCGTGGCGGCCTGCCGCATGACGCAAGACGGCCAAGTGACAAGGAAGTAATCAATCATGKATCCCGTTTCCCACACCGTCATCAACCTGATCATCTTCGTGCTGGCCATCTACGTGGGTTACCACGTGGTGTGGACCGTCACGCCGGCGCTGCACACGCCGCTGATGGCCGTGACGAATGCGATCTCCGCGATCGTGATCGTCGGGGCCATGCTGGCGGCCGCGCTCACCGAGACCGGGCTGGGCAAGACCATGGGCGTGCTGGCCGTGGCGCTGGCGGCGGTCAATGTCTTCGGCGGCTTCCTGGTGACCCGGCGCATGCTGGAGATGTTCAGGAAGAAGGACAAGAAGGCAGCACCGGCAGCCGGCAAGGAGAACGCAGCATGAGCATGAATGTCGTCACGCTGCTGTACCTGGTCGCATCGGTCTGCTTCATYCAGGCCCTGAAGGGCCTGTCCCATCCGACGACCTCCATCCGCGGCAACATGTTCGGCATGGTGGGCATGGCGATCGCCATCCTGACCACCGCGGCGCTGATCGTGCAGCTCTCGGGCGGCAAGGCCATCGGCATGTCCTGGGTGCTGCTGGGCCTGGTGGTRGGCGGGGGCTACGGCGCCTACCGGGCGCGCACCGTCGAGATGACGCAGATGCCCGAGCTGGTGGCCTTCTTCCACAGCATGATCGGCCTGGCGGCGGTCTTCATCGCCGTGGCGGCGGTGGCCGAGCCCTGGGCCTTCGGCATCACCGCGGCGCCGCTGCCGGCGGTGATCGGCGCGAACACGCCCGAGGGGGCGGTGCTCATCGACGGCTTCGCGCGCTTCGCCATCCCCGGGGGCAACCGGCTGGAGCTGTTCCTGGGCGCGGCCATCGGCGCGATCACCTTCAGCGGCTCGGTCATTGCCTTCGGCAAGCTCTCGGGCAAGTACAAGTTCCGGCTGTTCCGSGGCGCGCCGGTGCAGTTCAAGGGCCAGCACATGCTCAACCTGGCGCTGGGCCTGCTGACCATCGCGCTGGGGCTGGCCTTCGTGGCCACCGAGAGCTGGACGGCCTTCTTCGCGATGCTGCTGCTGGCCTTCGTGATGGGCGTGCTGATCATCATCCCGATCGGCGGGGCGGACATGCCGGTGGTGGTGTCCATGCTCAACAGCTACTCGGGCTGGGCGGCCGCGGGCATCGGCTTCAGYCTGAACAACGCGATGCTGATCGTGGCGGGTTCGCTGGTGGGCTCCTCGGGCGCGATCCTGAGCTACATCATGTGCAAGGCGATGAACCGCTCCTTCTTCAACGTGATCCTGGGCGGCTTCGGCGGCGAGGCGGCCACGGCCACRGGCGGCGCCAAGGAGCAGCGCCCGGTCAAGAGCGGCAGCGCCGACGACGCGGCCTTCGTGCTGAGCAATGCCGAGACGGTGATCATCGTGCCGGGCTATGGCCTGGCGGTGGCGCGCGCGCAGCACGCGGTGAAGGAACTGGCGGCCAAGCTCACCGAGCACGGCGTGACGGTGAAGTACGCGATCCACCCGGTGGCCGGGCGCATGCCGGGGCACATGAACGTGCTGCTGGCGGAAGCSGAGGTGCCCTACGACCAGGTGTTCGAGATGGAGGACATCAACGGCGAGTTCGGCCAGGCCGACGTGGCGATCATCCTGGGGGCCAACGACGTGGTGAACCCCGCGGCGCTGCAGAAGGGCACGCCGATCTACGGCATGCCGATCCTGGAGGCCTACAAGGCCAAGACGGTGATCGTGAACAAGCGCTCGATGGCCGCGGGCTACGCGGGGCTGGACAACGAGCTGTTCTACATGGACAAGACCATGATGGTCTTCGGCGATGCCAAGAAGGTGGT
>NZ_JBFTPS010000114.1:0-3134 GCF_056398605.1 Variovorax sp. 01T432 | reverse complement strand
CGCGTTGTCCGCGTTCTGCTTGACGGTGCTGGTGAGTTCTTCCATCGAGGCGGCCGTCTGCTCCAGCGAACTGGCCTGCTCCTCGGTGCGCGACGAGAGGTCCTGGTTGCCCGAGGCGATCTCGCTCGAAGCCGTCGCGATGGTGTCCGTGCCCTGGCGCACCTCGCCCACCACCTTCGCCAGGCTGTCGTTCATGTTCCTGAGCGCCTGCATCAGCTGGCCGGTCTCGTCCCGGCTGTCCACCTCGATCCGGCTTCTCAGGTCGCCGCCGGCCACCGTTTCGGCGACCTTCACCGCGCGGCCCAGCGGGCGCACGATGCTCACGCTGAGGCGCCAAGCGCAGAGGGCCCCCGCCACCAGCGAGACGAACGTCAGCACCATTAGGGACACCTTCCCCGCATGGTGGTCCGCCGCGATGCCCGTGGCCACGAGATCGATCTGCTCGCGCTCGTGCGCCGCGAGCCGCTCGACGGAAGTCTGATAGGCCGCAAGCGCACTCGCGAACTTGGTGTCGATCAGCTTGATGGCCTCGTCCCTGTTGTTCTCGGTCTTGAGCTTGACCACGGCGCCCGACACGGCGAGCAGGCCCTGGCGCGCTTCGCCCACCTCGGCGAACAGCTTCTTTTCCTCCGGCGAGCTCAGCAGCGCCTCGAGCTTCTTCTGCACCGGTGTGATGGTCGCCGTGCCCTCTGCACGGCCCTTGGCGAAGTAGGCCTCGGTTTCAGGGTCCGTGGCCTTGGCCATCGCGATCGTGCGCACGATGGTCGAGTTCAGCAGGTTGGACCATTCATTGGCCAGCCGCTCCTTGACCAGCGCGCCCTCGACCATGTCCTCGGTGGCATTGCCCACGTTTTCAAGGCGCAACATGCCCGTGCCGGCAATGAAGACCATCAGCAGCAGCATGAGCGAGAAGCCCATTCCCAATCGCGTGCCGATCTTCAGATTCTTGAAACTCATCACTCTGCTCTCGATTTCTTGCTGGTTGAGATTCGACATGGACCGTCCGCGCTCAGGCGGCGGCAAGCGCCGGCTCCGTGCGGCCCGGGCGGCCGCCCGCATCGAGCCTGAACACGCCCACGACATGCGACAGGCTGCCGGCCTGCTCCTGCAGCGATTGCGCCGCTGCCGATGCTTCTTCCACCAGCGCCGCGTTCTGCTGCGTTCCCTGGTCCATCTGCGTGATGGCCTGGTTGATCTGCTCGATGCCCGAGGTCTGCTCCTGGCTGGCCGCCGTGATCTCGCCCATGATGTCGGTCACGCGCTTGACGCTGTCGACGATCTCTTCCATCGTCTTGCCCGCCTCGGCCACCTGCCGGCTGCCTTCCTCGACCTTGCCGACCGAGTCGCCGATGAGCGTCTTGATTTCCTTGGCCGCCGCGGCCGAGCGCTGCGCCAGGCTGCGTACTTCGGAGGCCACCACCGCGAAGCCGCGCCCCTGCTCGCCGGCCCGCGCGGCTTCCACCGCCGCGTTCAAGGCCAGGATGTTGGTCTGGAAGGCGATGCCGTCGATGACGCCGATGATGTCGACGATCTTGCGTGACGACGCGTTGATCGAGCCCATCGTTTCCACCACGCTCCCGACCACGACGCCACCCTTGACGGCSACCTCGGARGCCGAMACCGCGAGCTGATTGGCCTGGCGCGCGTTGTCCGCGTTCTGCTTGACGGTGCTSGTGAGCTCTTCCATCGAGGCCGCCGTCCGCTCCAGCGAGCTCGCCTGCTGTTCGGTCCGGGACGACAGATCCTGGTTGCCCGAGGCGATCTGGTCCGATGCCGTGGCGATCGTGTCGGCGCCCTGGCGCACCTCGCCCACCACCTTGGCAAGGCTGTCGCGCATGTTCTTGATGGCATGCATCAGGCTCGAGGCATCGTCCTTCTTCAGGTCGATGACCACCGAGAGATCGCCCTCGGCGATGCGGCGGGTGATGCCGGCGGCCGCCTCGGGCTCGCCGCCCAGTTGCCTGAGGAGGCTGCGCGAGATCAGGAAGCCGATGCCGAACAGGATGAGCGCCAGGACCAGCGCAATGACCGAGAAGCGGATCAGTCGCTCGACGATCGTGGCCTGCACCGTATCCACGTACACGCCGGAGCCGATGATCCAGCCCCAAGGCTCGAAGCCCTTCACATAGGACACCTTGGGCACCGGCGTCTCGCTGCCGGGCTTGGCCCACTCGTAATGGACGAATCCCGCGCCGCTCGCCTTCACGGTGTCCACGAAGGCGACGAACAGCGGCTTGCCGGTTGCATCCTTGGTGGTCGACAGGTCCTTGTTTTCCAGCGCCGGGCTGATCGGATGCATGAGCATCCGGGGCTCCATGTCGTTGAGCCAGAAGTACTCGTTTCCGCTGTAGCGCAAGCCCCGGATCGCCTGCATGGCCTGCTCCTTGGCCTGCTTCTCGGTCAACGCGCCCCGTGTCGACAGGCCGTGGTAGTAGGTCAGGATGCCATGGGCCGCTTCCACGACCTGCCGCACGCTGCTCTGCCGCTCCTGCATGATGAGCTTCTGTTCCGACACCAGGAACAGTGCAGTCAGGACGATGACGCCGGCCACGGCGCTGGCGGTGAGCAGGCCCAGCTTCCTGGCGATACTCATGGCACGGACATTCAGCAGATGGGTCATTGGCGTCTCCTCAAGATGGGGTGCGTTGGCATGGCTGTCCATCTGTTATCGGCAGCTCGCCGCCAGTCTTGAGGCCTCAGCTCAAAATTCAGTCCAGTCGCCGCCGCCGCCTTCGGCGAGGGCCAGCTTGGGCGCGGACGCCGCGTCCTTGCCGCGCCGGCGCGAGGCAGCCTGGGCGCGGGCATTCGGCCTTGGCTTCGATGGCGTGCGGGGCGCGGTGACGCGCGTCACCGGCTTGAAGACGGCGCCGGAGCCGGAGTCGAGCTTGAACATGCTCACCACCTCGGACAGGCTGCCGGCCTGCTCCTGCAGCGATTGCGCCGCTGCCGATGCTTCTTCCACCAGCGCCGCGTTCTGCTGCGTCGCCTGGTCCATCTGCGTGATGGCCTGGTTGATCTGCTCGATGCCCGAGGTCTGCTCCTGGCTGGCCGCCGTGATCTCGCCCATGATGTCGGTCACGCGCTTGACGCTGTCGACGATCTCTTCCATCGTCTTGCCCGCCTCGGCCACCTGC
>NZ_JBFTPS010000113.1:0-4522 GCF_056398605.1 Variovorax sp. 01T432 | reverse complement strand
CTCTCAAGAAACAAAACTGAAGACGCGGGCATTCATGCGACAACCGGCGTCTGAGTGATCTGGAAGCCAAGCGCGGCGGCGCGGCGCTTGAGTGCGGCGATAGATCGCTCGCGCTGCTGCTCTTCATAGCGTTGCTGGCCTTGATCGACGAAGGCCTCGCCACGGGTGAGCATGAAGTACACCATGCGTGCGAGCTTGTGCGCCGTTGCGGTGTTGGCTCGCGGCTTGTCCATGCGACTGCAAAGCCGCCGGTAGAACGCTCCCAGGGCTGAGGCGCTGTGCGACAAACTCATCGCCGCCATCTTCAGCGCCTGACGCACCCGGTTGGCCGACCGCTTGGTCTTGGCCGACAGTACCTTGCCCCCGCTGATCTTGGTGCCCGGGCACAGACCCAGCCAGGAGCAGAAGTGCTTGACGTTGGCGAAGCGGCTCAGGTCGGGGCCGATCTCCGAGAGGATCTTCATCACCGCAGCCGCGCCCAGCCCGTTGATGCGCGTGAGGTCCACGCCCGCCCAGTTGGCCATGGTCTGGCGGACATCGAATTCCATGCGCAGTTTGCTGCCAGCCCTGGGGGCCTTGCCCAAATGAACCTCGCGCTGACCCAGTTCGCCCAGCAGCGCGTGCAGCTTGGTGTCGCACTCAGCCAGATGGCGCGCGATGTCGTCGTACATCGCCAGCGCCTGGCGCAGCACGAACAGGTGCTCCTCGCGCCAGTTGCCCGTCAGCGCCTTGGTGATTTCCTCGGCACTGGCCTTGACTCGGCTATGACGGTGGCGCGCCAGTACCTTCGCGTCGCGCTCGCCGGCAACGATGGCGCGGATGATGGCTTGGCCGGTGCCGCCCATGACGTCGGTGAGCACCTCGGTGAGTTGGATGTTCATCTGAACCAAGGCCTTCTGCATACGCTGCACCCAACTGGCCTGTTCGACGAGCAGCACCTCGCGCTGGCGCGCCACCGCGCGCACGACGCAGACTTCGCCATCAGGGCGCCACGCGGCGCGCAGGAACCCCAGGCTCATGAGCTTCTGCAGCCACTGGCAGTCCTGCACGTCGCTCTTGCGTCCGGGCACGTACTTCATCTGTCGCGCGTCGACCAGCCAGACCTTCAGACCGCGCTGCTCGAGCACCTCGTACACCGGAATCCAGTACACCCCGGTGGATTCCAGTGCCACCGTATCGACGCCGCACGCGATCAGCCAGTCGGCCATCGCATTCAAATCGTCGGTCATCGCGCCGAACTCGTGCACCGATTCCTCGGCCAAGTGCTGCGGCACCGCCACCCAGTGGCTCGAGGCGCCGACGTCGATCCCGGCCGCATTGGGAAACACCTCAATAGCGGGCTCACCGCACGGCGTCCGATAACGCCGTGAGCTCGCACCAATGACGTGTCGGTCATCTTGGCGCTGCCGTTCACCTTGTAGCGCATAGTCGTTTCTTCGCGAACGCCTGGCCCGGGTACGGGTTTGGGATGCTCAATAGCACTGGAAGAAGAATGACGGCACCGATGCCGAATCGCAGCGCGGTCACATCCCACAGGCGAAGTTCGCGCGTGACGCTGAAGCGCGTAACCACGAACCAGCCTGCAAAGATCGTGACGCTGAGCCCGGCCCAGCAGAATCCGCGCAAGACGTTCCGGGATGATCTCTGAGGCCGCGACGCGGCAGCCGGTCCGACTAGCTCTTCTTGCACCAAGTCGACGGCCTGCGTCACCCAACCGCCTGCTCTTGCAGCGCCGCAAGAAGTCGCTGCGGGGCCAATCGCTGCCGGTAATCGACCTCGATGAAACGGGCGAACTCCTTTCGCAACTCTTGCAGTTGTCGATCAAGAACAATAACGGCCACTTGGATCTCCCTGCGAGCAAGGCAGTCGCGGCGGGGATCGCGGCGGACTCCCGTGATTCTATATCGATTGATAAAAAATGGCTTATCTCAAGCGTATTGCCTGAACGCAGATAGCATTAGAAGCCTATACACGTCGACGGCTTCAGATCGCCGACGCCGCCAGAGGCCCAGGCGAACAGGAGGAGGGCGCGATCGCGCTTGCCCCTCAGCGAGTCGTCGCAGGTCTCCAGCACCGCCTCCAGCGGCTCCTTGGTCAGCGCGCGCTGCTTGTGGGGCAGAGCGCTGCGTTTCGCGTAGGCCTTGCGGGTCTTGCTGAGCAGGGCCTTTACGGCCGGGTCGATGCACGGGTTGAGTTGCGTCGCCAGGTGGTGCGCCATCGACAGGACCGAGATCCGGTGCATGAGCGTGTTCAGGGCCGGCGCGCCGGGCTTTGCTCTCCTTCTTGCGACGGTAAATCTATGACTGAGAAAGCAACCGTCAGAGGCGAACCGCGCCCGTGGGCGGTATCAAATTTACTTTCTTCTGCGGGAGCGCCTTGACAAAGGCGCCAGCCCATTATGGGTAACCTTTGTTCTAGCGTGGCGGAAGTCTCAATGCGTCGTGCGCTGCGCTCGCTGATGCCGGCCTTGGCTGCGGCCAATTCCTGCGACTTGTCCTTGCGATGTTTTATATAGAGGCGTACTTGGTGATCGGTGAGTAAATGTCCTGGCACTGGGCCGACCTCTGCTTGAGACCTGAATCCGCCAGTCTGACCCCACCAACCCGGCGCCGCCGGTGGCTCATCGCTTGCGGCGGCTACGCCGCCTTCAGCTCCTCACCACCGGCCATCCGGTTCGTCATGCATGCCGTCAAGTGCCATGTCCATCTCCTTGGACTTGGGGCAGGAAGCACCCCGTGCCTGATCGCGCCACGGCCGACGCTCTGCTCGAAGCAGCAGCTCTCGTCGAAAACGTCCCGGACTTGCGCGTGTGGCTGCTGTGGGCGTGCGTGCGTGTGGGAGGCGCTTCGCATTGGGAATGAAGACATTGCCTCGCTCGACCAAGGCCCTCGGCTTCGGCCGCGGGCCTTTGTGTCGCGACCATGAAACGGCCGGACATGCCCGAGGTGGTCTTCTTCGGATCGCTCTTCGCGCTAGCCTCGGCGAGCTACCTGCTGGTCGAGAAGCCTGGCCAGAGGTTGCTGCTCAGGAAGTGGCCACGCCGAACTCGAGTGCCAGTTGCTGTTGGTTAGCGGCGCAGCCTTAAGCGGTAGGACCGCCCCACATCTCCCGCGCGACCTCAACGGGATCGCGCGCTCCTTGCTCGGCAAGCAGATCGATCGCCTGGTCCGCGACGCTCTCCTCATCCGCATCGCCACGCGCGAGTCGGAACCACTCCTGGGTGAATTTGCGAAGCCAAGCCTCCTCGCGCGTTAGCGTGTAGCCGGCGATGACGATCGGCCTTTCAGGCGTCCACACAGCGACCTCCGAGTTAAAAAAGGGAGCGCCTTCGCCTCGACGCCGTTCGCGAGCACCTGGCAGCGCGCACCTGTCCCGTTTCGCCTGACATTGTGGTCTTGTCAGATGGGAGACCATGTCTCCACGTCGCTCCTCGATGCCCTGTCGCCAGCTGGGCGACTTCACTAGGGAGTCGCCATGCTACATCGTGAATTCGACTTCAAGGGCCATAAGGTGGTCATCACCCTGGACATCCACGACGTCGACGACCGGTGGCGTTGGGGATATGCGATCGATGACGGCCCACTTGTGACGCCGACCGATCAGAGCTTTGCCACCGGTGATGCCGCTCTCGCAGAGGCAATCCGGCATGCGCGCGAACGGATTGACCAGATGTAGCCGCAAGGCGGTGCTGGCTGAGTGTCATAGGCTGCCGGCTCATTCCAGTAGTTCCGCCCTGATGTGCTCGCGGGCGTTGGCACCGTGCTCCATGGTGTAGCCGTCGCCAATGTCCGCGCACAGCCCGACCACACCGGTGGCGAAGTCGACTAGGTTCTGGTCGAGCGGATCGCCGTCGCGGATCAGACCCACCTGTACGGCCACGGCATAGAAGGCCGCCCGCGGATCGCGCCCAACCGGGGCATCGTTCTCGTCTTCCATGGCGCGATCCTATCCCGGCGCGGTATGGCTCGTCCACAAGGAGCGCGACCCCGCGGAAGCCGCAGAGGGTGGGCTCAGAGAGGCGCTTCAGGCTGAATGATGCTTCCTCGATGGCGCTTGCAAGGGTGGCTGCTGAGGCTCAGCGCTCTGTCACTTGCAACGCAGCCGCGACCTGCATGCTGCGTGACCCTTCGCGGTGATTTCCGACACTTCCGCTTGACCCTCGTACCGCCAACCTGCGCCGTCGTATACCTGCGTTGGCATGCATCCGATAACGAAGTCCATCGACAGTAGGAAGCCAACCTTCGCGATGTCCCGGCAGTCCCAAAACACCGCTGGCAGGGCTCTTTCGGCCAATTGAGCGAGAAGGTCGAGTGGCATTTCCTGTCCCAGCGCAGGTGCTCAGTTGGCCCCGCCGACACCGTCAACTGAGAGTGATGTTTCGCACTGCCGCCGGCAATACGCAAGAAGCGCTTTGATCTCGGTGGACTTGTCAAAGACGACGCTTGCTCCCAGGTCCTGGCACCTATTCGTAATTTCCCTCGTCGCATGGTTGGTGAGCACCACCATTCGCTGGCTCCAACTG
>NZ_JBFTPS010000112.1:0-3825 GCF_056398605.1 Variovorax sp. 01T432 | reverse complement strand
GGATTCTTCGACGAGGCGTGCCCGCACCGGGGTGCTTCGATGGCCCTGGCGCGCAATGAAGACAACGCACTGCGCTGCATCTACCACGGCTGGAAGTTTTCAGTGGACGGCGTCACCGTGGCGGTGCCGACCCAGCCGCAGAACGAAGCCGAGTACTGCAAGCACGTGCCGCTGAAGCACTACGCGACCCGTGAAGCAGGAGGCGTCATCTGGGTGTGGCTCGGCGAGGGGGACACGCCGCCCAAGTTTGTCGATTTCGGTTTCGGAGAGTTGCCCGAGGGTCACGTGACCGTGTTCCGCCAGAAGGTCGCCTGCAACTGGCTGCAGGGCGTCGAGACCACGATGGATTCGGCCCATCTGGGCGTGCTGCACCAAAGCTGGGTGGCCGACGACCAGCGCCATGCCGCCGAGAACCAGGCGCCCATGTATCAGATCGAACAGATGCCGTACGGGTTCCGCTACGCAGCCTTGCGCGATCTGCCGGATGGCCGGATATACGCCCGCGTCAACTCTTTCGTTCTGCCGTGGTTCGGACTGATCTCGCCGCGCAAGGTGGAGGAGAGTGGCAAGCGGGTCGGCTTCTTCTGCTCGGTGCCCATCGACGATGAAAACATCTGGTACTGGCACCTCACGTTTCGCCTGGATGCCAAGCTAGCCTATGAAGGCCGCTTGTTTCCGAGCGACCGCAACGACTACCCGCCCGGTTGCCCGGGCGACGGCAGCGACAACTGGGGGCAGGACCGCCAGGCGATGCGCGAGGGTCACTTCACCGGCTTTCCGCAGGCGCTCGGCACGGAAGACTTCGCCGTCATCACGAGCCAGGGGCCGCTCGTCGATCGCACCAAGGAGTACCTGGGGGCGGGAGATGGTGCCGTCGTGCAGGTGCGCCGCTGCCTGCTGAGCGCCCTGCAGGACTTCCTCGCGAACAAGACCCCAGCGACGGCGCAGCATGACCGCATCGATTACGGAATCCGTCCCTTTGCGGCTTTCGTGAAATCCCACGCCAGTTGGAAAGAGGCAGACGTCGGCACCGCGGGGTGATTTTTGATGCGCGCGCATCTCGAGGGCGTCATCGTCCACGCGTGCACTGCCTGGCTGGCCGGCGGCCCTGATCGCTCCCCCGCATCCCTGGGAACCTGATCGACTACCATTGAAGGCGATCCGGTTTCCGGCCGCGCGACATCGTCGCCCAGGCCTTCCGCGCGAGGCGACGCCGCCCGCACCCGGTGCCCGAGCATGGCTGTGTTGAAGTCATGTTCCCCGGAAGTTCGGAATTTTTCCTAGGAAATATGTGAAGTCAAAGAGCGATACACAGCCGATCGACGGGGCTGCTGCGCCCGTGGGTTTGAGGGAGCGCGGAAAGCAGCGTCGCCGTAACTGGATCAAGGAAGCTGCGCGCGCGGTGTTCTATGAACGTGGCTACGAAGCCGCGACGACACGCGAGATCGCCGAGCGGGCTGAAGTGTCGCTCGGAACGCTCTTCGCCTATGCCCCGACCAAGGCGGAGCTGTTGCTGATGATCGTCAACGACGACCTCGCGACGGAGAGGGGAAACGACTTCGAGGACGCGTCTCCCGACGTGTCACTGATGGAGTCGTTGATGGTGTTCGGCCAGAGAAACTTCACCTATTGGGCCAAGCACCCTGACGTGGCACGGCAGGCCCGCCGTGAAATCACCGGTGTCCTGATGATGGGCAAGCCCGCGGGGCCGGAAGCGATCCGCTTCGCGGCCAACAAGCAGCGATTGCAGGCGGGTCTGGCGTCACTCGTGGAGCGCAAGAGGAAAGCAGGCAGCATCAAGACCACCGCCGAGATCAAGGTGATCGTCGACATGTGGTGGTGCATCTACAACCAGCAGCTGCACACTTGGCTCGCGGACGAAAAGCCCAGTGTTCGCAAGGGGATGCAAGAGATCCATCAGCTCTATCTGCTGATGATGGAGAGCCTGCAGGTTGAAGAGTGGGAGAAGGAGCTGCCCGGGAACATCCTTGCCGCACGAGGCAAGAGCGCTGCCCCCAAGGTTCCCAAGGCGGCCACTCGCAAGACCGGAAGCGCGGCACGTCCGGTGCCCTGACGGTGGCCGGCCGCGGCTCGGCGCAGTGGGCCTGAGCCCATGGGTAGCGAAGTCGGCTCAGCCATCACATCTCCGGGTTCGGCCACGGCAGACGGTTGCCGTGGCCACGATCGCTCAAGGTGTCAGAAGACCTTCTTGATGCCGACGTTGAACAGGCGGTTGTCCGTCTTGCCCTGTTCCTTGGCGATAGCGCCATCGACATAGAGGTTCGTCAGCTTGCTCAGGAAGTACTCGTAGCCGAGGCTGAACTTTTTCTGGTCGTTGTTCGCCCCATCCGGATCCAGCTTGAGGTAGGCCACCTTGAGGCGACCGACGGACCCCAGGGGCGCGGTGGCGCCCAATGACATGGCGTCGCTCGTCCGGTTTCCGCCGCCCGTCTTGGAGCGCGACAGATACAGCATCGGTCGCACGAAGCCGAAGTCGTAAGCCAGTCCGAAGTTCACCAGCGAGTCACCGTTCGTTGCGGCTGGGCCGCCACTGAGCTTGTCGTAACCCAAGCCGGAATACAACTTGCCGGCGGCGTACTGGATGTTGAATCCGGTCTCCTTGGCGGCCGTTCCTTCCCCAGCCGAGTACATGGCGTCGACCGTCAGGCCGCCCAGGAAATTGGCGGACTTGAATCCGACGATGTTCGACGCCTGCGGGCCTTCCTTGCCGCGGTAGAGCCCGAATTGCTGCAGCGACAGCTGTCCCACGCCGTCCCATCCGAACGGGTCCATCTTCACCGCCACGTAGAAGGCCGGTATATAGTTGCGTCCCAGCCAGAGCGAGCCGATACCCGCTTGCGTCAGCTGGACGTAGCTGTTGCCGGTCCAGAAGGTGGTCGGGCTGCGGGGCGCGCCAGTGTCCGGCGAAAATCGCATTTCAAGCGAGAACTGGGCCGACATACCGCTGCCCAGATCTTCGGAGCCCCGAAACCCGAGGCGGGATACGGCGGCCTGTTGGACCTGCCATGCGTTGTTGCCGACCGGACCGCCGTTCGTGGTTGCCGTGCCCCCATTGCTCTTCGCCACGCCGACGTCGACCAGGCCATACATGGTGACCCCCTGGGCCATGGCCACTTGCGACAGACCGATCAGCGCGGCGCTGGCCGCGTGCTTCATTTTCAACACTGTTTCTCCTCGATGCTGGGTAAGAACCTGTCAACACAATCACGTGCCCTTGGCCCAACGAGCAGCAGTGGCCTGGCGAGGAAGCCAGTACAAGTCGCTCGACTCGATCAAGATGCACTCCACATTGCGACCAAGCGTTTGCGATCTCACGCCGCACTCAGGCTCGCCTCCACGTGGAGCCCGCGCTTTGAACGTTTCGCCTCTGGTGTGTTCCTCCCTCCAGCCGTACTGAACCTCGTTCAGCACGAACAGGCACATACCTGGCAATGTAAGGTAACCATATCATCGATCATCGGATCGGCCACTGGGAAAAACACTAGCGTGGATATCAAGCAACCTTACAAAGTGACGACGCAGCACCTTGCCTTGCGTTGTGCGAAGCGCGGAAAAATCAGCATTGCGGCCGCTCGGCGCCGCGGCGGTTCTTGCGGCGGGCTGGCCGAGGTGTTGCCGACATTCAGGCTGCAGTGACCCGCCGGCGATCCGCCAGCTAGGGCGTGTTAACACTATTTGACTTGAAGGTACGGGCTGCGAGAAAATCCGTGCATGGAAATCACGCCAGCGCAGTTCGCCCAGATCGAGCATTGTTTGCCCACGCAGCGGGGCAATGTCAGCTTGTCCAACCTGGATGTGTTGAAT
>NZ_JBFTPS010000111.1:0-3835 GCF_056398605.1 Variovorax sp. 01T432 | reverse complement strand
CCTGTGCAAAGCTGCAGATCACACCCTCGGGTGTTCTGCATGTGGCTCGGCGCACTCGCAGTGCGCAACCCACGGTACTCCTGCAGGAGGCAGACCTTCCATCTCCCATCTACTGTCCGCCTCCTCCGAGGACGGGCCATCATGTCTAGTCCATCCGATGGGGATGCTGTGGTAGATAAATCCGCAGACTCCCGCAACGCAGAGGGCTTTGTGACTTACGCCTTTCTTATAGACCCTCAGAAGCGCGTCATGGGTTATAGGCTCGGATGGCGTACAGATTCAGCAATCAACGAAGCGAATGCGCTCGCCCAGTTCAAGGCGTTGGCGGCGTGTGTGGCTGAGAATCTAAGCGCGAGCAAGGGGGGGTGGCGCCTCGGGCGCGCCGTCCTGTTCCTGGATATTACGGTCGAGTTTCTGGCGTCTAGTGAGCTCCAATTGTTGCCGCCGGAACACGTAGTCCTGTGCATTTCTCCGCACGACCTGATCGATGCGGATGCTCGGCCAATGCTTCTGTTCCGCGGCCAGCAGGGCTACCGATTCATGCTGTGCTGCGCCGAAGCGCTGCCGGATGATCTGGAACTGAACGTACTGATCACCCACTTCGACGTGGGTGCGGGCGACCGGGATTTCGTCGCAAGACTTCAGCGCAACGAGCAGCCGGGCCAGCAGCCGATGCACTTGATTGCCACTCGGCTTGCCACATGGGACGAGTTCAACGCGTGCGCAATGCGTGGCGTGGGTGCCTTCGTCGATGGTGAACTAGCGCATCTGCCGGTAGTCGCGCAACCCGGACACGCCTTTCAGCCCGAATCATTGCTGATTGTGAGAATGATGCAGATGATCCAGCACAACGAAGACTTGCGCGAGATCGAGGCGGCCCTCAAGCAGGATGCCATGCTCACTTATAGGCTGCTGCGCCATATCAACTCGCCGGCGATGGGTGTAGCAGTCGAAATCCACTCTCTGCGCCACGCGGTGACCATGCTCGGCTACTCGCCGCTGTTTCGCTGGCTGTCCCTGCTCCTGGCTACCAGCAACGCCAAGGTCGGCCCGCCCTTCATGATGAAGAAGGCGATCACGCGCGGGCGGTTCGTTGAGTTACTGGGCGCGGGCTTGTTGCCGGCAAGCGAGTCCGACAACCTGTTTGTGGTCGGCATGTTCTCGCTGATTGATCAATTGCTGGGTGTCCCCATCGAGGAGATCCTTAGCAAGGTCCAACTCACAGAGTCGGTTCAGCAGGCGATCTTGAAGCGCGAGGGTGTGTATGGCCCTTTCCTCGCGTTGGTGGAAGCTTGCGAAAGCGAAAGCGAAAGCGAAAGCGATGGCGTACAGGCGGCGCGACTTTCGGAGGCTCTGTTCATGGACGCTCGCCAAGTGAATGCGGCGCATCTTTCGGCCTTGATCTGGGCGCAGGACGTGAGCCCTTCGGGGGTAGCGTACTAGGCATGTCGCGCAAACCGGGGGGCTTTGTCTCACTGATCTGCTTGGTGCGCGAGCTTGAAGGTGGACTTTCCGGGAGCGGCGAATTGCGGGCGCGCTTCCTGCGAAAGTGGCCTATACACCCAGTTGCCGATGACGCTGTCTTGCCTACTGACGCAACGACGCAACCGTCTTGGTAAGAGATGCTATGTGGGACTCTCCTCGAGCGCGGCCCGTTCAGCTAGAAGAGATTTCATCGACTTCTTGGCAGAGGAGATGGAAATGTCGATAACCCAAGCAGCCCCACAACGTGTGGATACGGCGACCCCGGATGAGCTCTATATGAGCTTTGAACTCGGTGATACATCGTGGAGTTAACCGTCAGCGATGGTCGCCGTCGCCCGAGCCGATTCAACGTGGAGGCCGGCGACACGGCCGCAGTTGCGCACTGCATCGGCAAAGCCCGAGAGCGCCGCAAGCTCCCGCCTCAGGGCAGGGTTCATTCCTGCTACGAAGCAGGACGCGATGGCTGATGGCTGCATTGCAGGCTTATCGAGGAGGGTGTCGACAACATCGTGGTTGAGTCTTCCAGCATCGAGGTGAACCGGCACGCCAGGCGGGCCAAAGCCGACCGACTCGACGGCGACAAGCTGTTGGCAATGCTGCTGCGCCAGCATCGCGGTGAGCGGGTGCGTTCGGTGGTGCACGAGCCTACCCCGGAGGACGAGGACGCGCGCCGCGCGCACCGCGAGCTTGCCCCATGTCACCTTCCGGCGTAATAGAGCCACCCATTTCCGGCATATAGGAGCCGGTTGCAACAAGGTTGAAGGGCACCCTGGAAGGTTTCAAGCTTGAGCGGTTTTGGTCTCAGGCAAGACGCTGCCGGATCACCGCGGGCAGTTGGCGCGGGGCGCGGTAGCTCTTGCCGTCGAGCACCAGGCAATTGGCGTTGTGGCGCATGCGATCGAGCGTTGCGCTGGCCAGCGGCTTGTTGGCCGGGAAGGCCTGGTCCCATTCGGTGAGGTCCAGGTTGCTCGTCACGACGGTGGCTGCGCTCTCGTAGCGTTCGGCCTTGGGGGCGAAGCGGTTTGAGGCCGAAGTCGTCAATGATCACATGTGATAAGCGCGCGAGGTTGGCCAGTTTGCGTTCGTAGCCGCCCGTGGCGCACGTGAATCAGCTACGCGCTATTGGGCCCAAAGGCGCCTGGGTATTGGTCAAGGAATTGTTCGGGTGGCGGCGTTTCGCCAACTGGCGCGAGCTGGTTGGCTTCCTCGGGCTGGCACCCACGCCCTATGCCAGCGGCAACAGCCAGATCGGCGCGCCCCCGATGTGGCGGGTCACTGCATATAAGTGACCGTCCAAAGAGATGAGGCGCGTCGGTACCTGGGGTTTGTCAGTGCGCTTCGCTCGCATGCAGCATGGGGTGAAGGATGTTCACATCCTCACGGATAGAAGGTCGTCCGAGCCCTGACGCGGGCCTCCGTGCGTCAAGACGCCCGTGGCATGCCGGCCCGATGTTGGCCGTGAAGGAATCTGGGCTTAAGTTCAGGGCGTGGACGCAGCAAGTGTGGAAGTGACAGTCACAGCGTGAACTTGCCTCGATTTGACGGATAGCAAGAAGTTGTGAGCTTCTGGTCTGCAGCCCCCCAGAAACCGGTCAACGCAAGAATTGACTCAAGCGGCATTTCGGGCTGTTGAACCGACCCGCATCAGGGAAACCGAGATGGACGCTGGCGCAACTATTCGCGTCTCTTGGTAGCCTTGGGAGCTGTCTTCGAATGAGCTCCTGCAGGATCTCCTTGTCCGGCGATGCGTTTCGGACGGGAGCTTCTTGTCCTTGAGCATCTTCATACGCTTAGGTTGGGTCACGCCCAAGTCCCCGACCTTCTTGTTCGATGCCGAGTACGTATGACACCCTAGTCCGGCGACGCACGTCGATGACGAACGTACATGATTCCACCAGCCGCAACGCGCTCGTGATTTGCAGCTTGCTGAATCTCGACCTTCGTCACTTCTCCCCTCGCCAGCCGGCCGAGAAGCCTCCTGGCTTTTAGGGCGTGCGTGAAAGCAGATGAACTTGTACCTACCGGCAACATGTCGAACCATGATTTGGGTGCCTGTTCGGATGGGAAACATAATCTGCCGCAAATGGTTTCTTATCAAGCACGTCATGCTGCAGTGTGGCTACTGTACCAATGTAATCAGCACCTAATGTCGTCATTCGCGGCCTAAAGTACTTCGCATGAATGCCCCGATTCCCTCCAGCCAATTGCGCGCCCTGTTCGACATGTCACCGCACGACCCCGATCCCGTCGAAACCGCCGAGTGGCGCGAGGCCTTCGTCGCGCTGGCCGAGGCGCATGGTCCGGAGCGGGCGCGCTGGATGCTCGACGAACTCGCACGCCTGGCGCGCGA
>NZ_JBFTPS010000110.1:0-3961 GCF_056398605.1 Variovorax sp. 01T432 | reverse complement strand
GCACGAGTCCGGTCAGCTCTGCCCGTTCCCCGTCCGTCAGCACAATCTCGATGGCAACTCGCACGATCAAACCCCGTTTCCGCCCGTAGTAGAGCATTGGAAGCGAGGCAATCATTTAAGTTCCCTCAAGAATGCAACACTACACTAGCTTGGCGCCGACCATGCAGGCGGAGTAAGGCAAACCCCAGGCGTTGACATGAAACATTGGTACGACCGGAAGAATGGTGTCACGCGCCGACAGATTCAACACATCCGGCATCGCGGAGGCAAATGTGTGCAGAAGGGTGGAGCGGTGGCTGTAGAGCACGCCCTTGGGGTTGCCGGTGGTGCCACTCGTGTAGCATAGGCTCGAGGCGGTGTTCTCGTCGAAGGCGGGCCACTCGAGTCGGTCGTCCTGGGCGGCCAGCAGCTCTTCGTAGCACAGCAGGTTGGAGATCTTGCTACTGGCCGGCATGTGCGCGCGATCGGTCATGAGCACGAAGTGCTTGACGCCGCTCATGCGCGGGGCAACGGCCTCGACCACTGGTAGGAAGGTCAGGTCAAAGCACAGCACCTGGTCCTGCGCGTCGTCGGCGATCCAGACCATCTGGTCGGCGTGCAGGCGTGGGTTGAGGGTGTGCAGCACAGCGCCCGAGCCGCTGACGGCGTAATAGAGCTCGAGGTGGCGGTAGCCGTTCCAGGCGATGGTGCCCACGCGCTGGCCGGGTTGCACACCCAAGGCGGTCATGGCCTTGGCGAGCTTCCTCGAGCGCTGGGCGAGGTCGCGAAAGGTGTACCGGTGGATGTCGCCCTCCACACGGCGCGAGACCACCAGTTGGTTGCCATGGTGGCGCTCGGCGTGGCGTAACAGCGAGGAGATCAGCAGCGGCTGACACATCATTTGACCAATCATCTAGGTTCTCCGTTCCGTCTTTCAGCGAGGTGGCTCGTCAGACGATTCCCGTCAAATAGAAGGTTGCAATCACGACAAATACAGCAACAGTCTTGATAAGAGTGATGCCGAAAATCGCCGGATAGGCTTGGCGATGGCTCAGACCGCATACCGCCAGAAAAGTGATGACTGCACCGTTGTGCGGCAAGGAGTCCATACCTCCTGAGGCCATGGAAGCCACGCGGTGCAGGACCTCGAGAGGAATTCCGACTGTCTTGGCATTGGCGATGAAGGTGTCCGCCATGGCCGCCAACGCGATTCCCATGCCACCTGACGCGGAGCCAGTAATTCCCGCCAGAGTCGTTACCGTCACGGCCTCGTTCACTAGGGTGTTGGGAATATGCTTGAGAGCTTCTGCCACTACCAAGAATCCGGGCAATGCTGCAATCACCGCGCCATAGCCGTATTCGGTTGCAGTATTCATCGTCGCCAGCATGGCGCCACCGACCGCACTCTTGGTACCCTCCGCGAACCCTTTCGAGGTAGCCTTCCAAGCGGTCAATAGACACACCGCAATGCCACACACCAACGCCAACTCGACCGACCACAAAGCGGAGACCTTCTGCACTTCCTGAACGACGGGTGCTGTGCTGCCGATTACCGCAGGAACGAAGCTGACCGTCTTGTCATAGATCGCCGGAAACACATAGGCCCCGAACACTTTGTTTAACACCGCCACGGTGATGAGCGGAAGCAGTGCCAGTAGTGGATGTGGAAGGTTGCCATCCTCAGATGACAGTGGTTCGTTGACAAGATTAGTGCCATAGCCTTCGCCGGCCTTTGCCGCGCGGCGGGTCAGCCACATCAGGTAGGCAAGCGAGCCGGCAAACACCACGATCGATCCGATCAAGCCGAGCCACGGCGCGGCCCACGCGTCGGTCTTGAAGAAGGTGGTAGGGATGATGTTCTGGATTTGCGGTGTTCCCGGCAGCGCGTCCATCGTGAATGTGGCGCCACCAGCCACAATGGTCGCGGGTATTAGTCGCTTGGGCAGATTGGCCGCCTTGAACATCTCTGCGGCAAACGGGTACGCGGCGAACACCACTACGAACAAAGAAACACCGCCATACGTCAAGAGTGCACAGACGACTGCAATGGCAATCACTGCATTCTTTGGGCCGCAGAACCGGCTCACCGAGGCAATGATGGATTTTGCGAAGCCCGAGACCTCAATGACCTTACCCAGAACTGCGCCCAACAGAAATACCGGAAAGTACAGCTTGGCGAACTGGGCGAGCTTATCCATGAACAACCCAGTGAACATGGGAAGGACCAGTTGCGGATCTGTCAACAAGACCGCACCAAGGGCTGCGATGGGGGCGAACAGGATCACGCTCATGCCTCTGTAAGCCACCAGCATTAGAAACGCTAGCGAGATCAAGACGATTAGTACGTTCATTCAACATCTCTTCTTTAAGAATTCATTCCCACGTCGCAGATGCCCGGACGTGGCGCGGCTCTCGGTTTGAGCCCTTATTTAGGCCATATGTATGCCGCCGTTTACCTGAAGCGTCGAACCGGTTATGGAGCCGGCCAGGGACCAGCACAAATACGAAAACACAGCGGCAGTTCCTTCTGACGTGCCCGCGTACGTTTGGCAAGCAGTTGGCCGAAACGGTCATGCCGTCCATGGCAGCGCTTGACAAATCGCACTGCCAATGCCGCCCATAGAGCCCGTTGCGGGTGCAACCTGTTCTTCACTCTTGCACCTTTCAATCACAAAGGAAGAGCCGGCACGCGGCTCTTGAAAATTGCCCAAAGGGATCTGTCCCATCCACGGACAAGCGCCCTTCCTCTGGGCGCACGTACCAGCCCGGTAAGTCCTTTGGGCCGGCAGATATTAATTCATCGATGAATGAATTTGTGATGCATAATCTAGTGATTAACCCTAACGGAGAGTAAGCGTCTGACCGAGCTGATGAACAAGGGCTGACTGCCGCTCTGGTGGAGATCGCGCTGGAGGGCACGACGCTGCGCCTGAGCGGCAGGGCCGCCGAGCGCGTTCTCGCCGGCCTGATGGCACGTCTCGCACAGTTGTCTTGTTGGCCAGTCGGGCCTACGTGTACCGAGGCAGCGGACGTTCGGAAAGCATCGACGCACCAGTCGCAGACCGTGGCGGGCGCGATGGCCATGGACCCGCTGTCGGGTCCGGTCTTCGTCTTCATCAGTCGGCCGCGACCGCGCAGTTACTCGTATGGGACCGGCACGGCTACTGGCTCGTATACACGCGTTTGGAGCGAGGCCGTTTTGCCAACACTGCGCGGATGGGCAGCGGCATCGCGATGAGCCAGCTCGCTGCGTGGCTGAAGGCATCCTGAGTCGCACGAGACGGTTGCAGACGCTCGATGTGAGCGCCATCGCCTAAGGCACGTTCAGAGAGCCTCAGGCCTTCAAGGCAATCGGCAATTCACCGACTGCCCACAGCCCGGCCACGCTGCGATCATGGAAGCTTAAGGAAATGCTGGTGCATGTCGCGCAGGCGTTTCCACAACTTGCGGCCACATGCGAACCAGCAGATGAGCTCGCTGTGCCTGGGCCTCAGGCTCGCGTGATGACGCTCAGCTCGGGAAGGCGCTGCCACGGCAGGCCCAGGACCAAGGCGTCGAACTGCGCAAGTGTGAGCGATAGCAAGGGCGTCGCGTTGGTCGTGCCCGGCCGGACGAAGCGCCCCGCGTTGAGCCTTCGCGCCGCGCACCACACGCCGAAGCCGTCGTGCACCAGCAGCTTGACGCGTGTGCCGCGGGCGTTCGCGAACAAGTAGCCGTGATGCGCCTGTGCAGCGCCGAAGACTTGCACGGTAAGCGTCCGGCGAACCCGTCTTGACGACGGGCACGGAGGTCAGTGCGTGGTGGACGCTGTCTGCCAGCGATGTGGTAGCAACTCATCGATCCGGCTTGCCGGGTGGGTCGGCAGTCGCTCGAGGACATCCTTCAGGTACGCATAGGGATCATGCCCGTTGATGCGTGCCGAGTGGACTAGGCTCATGACCGCCGCTGCGCGCTTGCCCGCTCGCAGGCTGCCGGCGAACAA
>NZ_JBFTPS010000109.1:0-4354 GCF_056398605.1 Variovorax sp. 01T432 | reverse complement strand
CATGCATGCCTACATATATAGGCGATGTCATTGGCATATTCAAGAAAATACATGCCTACATCCAGCAAACCAAGAAAGCACCTATCTCATTGATTCCAGAGGGCTTATTGGCTGAAACCGGCGCACGCGGCGCTGGAACTTCGGTCTAGCCCGCGCGCGCCTTGAATGGCCGGCTCAGGAAGCGCGAGCCTCGTTCGCCGAAGCGCCAGGGCACATCCGCGGCTTTGGAAATGCCGATGCGCGGGCCGATCTCCACCGTCACCTCGGGATGGTCTTCCGGTGCGGCGAGGAGCAGGAAGGGCGGGGCATCGAGCGCCTTGCCGTTGAAGCCGGCATCGACGCCGAGCGCCTGCCCGACGCGCCCCGGGCCGGCGCACAACAGGCGCGGGTTATCGAAGCCGCGGCGCTCGCGCATCCGCTCGATGCCCATCGCCGGGTCCAACGCGCGGATCAAGACCCCCGCGCCGTGCCCCTCCTCGCGACACACGAAGTTCAGGCACCAGTGGATGCCGTAGGAAAGATAGACATAGGCCCGCCCCGGCGGCCCGAACAGGGCGGCATTGCGCGGCGTGAGGCCGCCGAAGCTGTGCGAGGCCGGGTCCTCACTGTCGTAGGCCTCGGTCTCGACGATGCGCCCGCCCACGCCATCGATCAGCAGCGTCACGCCGATCAGCAGGCGCGCCACCTCGTGCGAGGGCGCGGCGAAGTCGATGCCGGCGATGAGCCTGGAATCGGTCCGCATGGCGCTACAAGCCTCTCTCGACCATGTCCAGGAGGCGCTGGCCGAGCGCATGCGCCTCCTCGGCTTCGAGGCCGCGCAAGGGTCCCTCGATGACCAGCAAGGCCATGCCATGTACCGCCGACCAGGCGAGGTATTCGGCGCCGGGGCGGCGCTCGGGGGGCAACCCCCCGGCCTGCACCAGCCGGTCGAGCGCGGCACCGAGCAGCTCGAAGGGGTTCAGGCCGCTCCTGCCGGCCTTGGCCTCGTCGGGCGCTCCGCTCACATCGAGCATCGAGCCGAAGGCGGTGCGGAACAGACCGGTCTGCGTCAGCGCGAAGCGCAGGTAGCCCGTGCCCACGGCGCGCACGCACGCGCGCGCGTGGTCGAGCGGCGCCTGGCCGGTTGGCAGCGCCGCCAGCTCGGCCTCCATCGCCGTCGCGGCCTCCGACAAGGCGGCCGCGCGCACGGCCTGCAGCAAGGCCTGCCGGCTCGCGAAATGCCGATAGGCCGCATTGGGAACGACGCCCGCGCGCCGCGTGGCTTCGCGCAGGACCACCGCCTCCGGGCCGCCGCCGCGCGCCAGCTCCACTCCCGCACCAAGAAGCGCCCGTCGCAGATCGCCGTGACGGTAGGTGCTGCGCGCCGGGGGAATGGAGGACGTCGGGATGCTCATGGCGGTTTTCATGTGGACACCGTCCATTGTCTTTGTTATTGTCTTGTGGACGTTGTACACAACGTGACAAGACCCCCCATGCGATGCGCGTGCTCGCCTGGGTTTTCCTCAACCGCGAAGGAGTGTTCTCATGAAGGTCCAGCCTTACCTGTTCTTCGAAGGACGTTGCGAAGAAGCGATCGAGTTCTACCGCGCCAAGCTCGGCGCCGAAGTGACGATGTTGATGCGCTTCAAGGAAAGCCCCGAGCCGCCTCAGCCCGGGATGTGCCCGCCGGGCTCCGACGACAAGATCATGCATTCGAGCTTCAGCATCGGCGAGACCGTGGTGATGGCGTCCGACGGGCGCGCCTCGGGCCAGCCGGAGTTCAAGGGGGTTTCGCTCTCGCTGTCGGCCGCGAACGAAGCCGAGGCCAAGCGGCTCTTCGCCGCGCTCGGCGACGGCGGGCAGGTTCAGATGCCGATGGGCAAGACTTTCTTCTCGCCGGCCTTCGGCATGGTGGCGGACCGTTTCGGCGTCTCGTGGATGGTGATCGCCGAGGCCTGAGCCGTCCCGGCGCCTGCCGCTCAGCGGCCGTGGCGCAGCCGCGTCGCAAGGCGTGAACGCGCGAGCGCCACGCACTCGACGATGCCCCACAACAAGGCGCTGCCGATGCCGCGGAAGGGGTGACGCGTCGAAGGAAGAAGGGTGAAGGGCATGCGCTCACCGTACGGCCTTTGTGTGACGCATTGATGTCGCGCTTTGTCGGTATCCTGCGCGCACACACGACCCTCCCGCCATGCCCGAGTGACACCGACGGAACTGCCCGAACTGCTGGAGCTGCAAAGGCTCGCCGACTTGGCGGGGCCCCACATGGAGCAGCGCGTGCTGTGCGAGGTCCAGGCCGGCGAGCGGCGCTTTCCGGTGCAGGTTTTCGTGCTCGGCAGCGCCAGAAAGGACGTGCCGGCGGTCGGTTTCTTCGGCGGCGTGCACGGACTGGAACGCATCGGCGCGGAAGTGACCATCGCCTACCTGCGCAGCCTCGTGATGCGCCTGCAGTGGGACGAGACGCTGCATCGGCAGCTGGAATCGATCCGCCTCGTCTTCGTGCCGCTCGTCAACCCAGGCGGCCTCTGGCTTGGCACACGCGCCAATCCCAACGGGGTGGACCTGATGCGCAATGCCCCGGTGGAATCGGTCGAGCGCGTGCCCTACCTTCTCGCCGGGCAACGCCTGAGCGCCGCACTGCCGTGGTATCGCGGCGCCCAGGGCGCGCCGATGGAATGCGAGAGCGCCGCGCTGTGCAGGATCGTCGAGGACGAACTGTGGGGCCGGCCCTTGAGCATCGCGGTGGATTGCCATTCGGGCTTCGGCCTGATCGACCGCATCTGGTTTCCGTTCGCGCACACGGCGCGGCCGATCGCGCATCTGCCGGAGATCCACGCCCTGTGCGAGATCCTCGACCAGAGCCTGCTGCATCATCGCTACGTGCTGGAGCCGCAGAGCCGCCAGTACCTCGCGCACGGCGACCTGTGGGACCACCTGTACATGGGCGCCTGCCGCCAGCCGAAGGGCATGTTCCTGCCGGTGACGCTGGAGATGGGCTCGTGGCTGTGGATCAAGAAGAACCCGCGACAGATCTTCTCGCGCCACGGCATCTTCAATCCGATGATCCAGCACCGCCAGCAGCGCGTGCTGCGCACGCATCTCGGGTGGCTGGACTTCATCACGCGGGCCGCGGGCAGCCACGAGCGCTGGCTGCCGCTGGGCGAGCAAAGGGCGCGGCACCGGGAACAGGCGATGGCGCGGTGGTACCGCCCCCGCATGCGATGAGCACCTGGATCCTGCTGCGCGGCCTGACGCGGGAGAGCGGGCATTGGAGCCCCTTTCCCGAGACGCTGCGCGAGCACCTGCCCGGGGCGCGCGTGCTGGCGCTCGACCTGCCCGGCGCGGGACGACTCCACCACGCGCGCAGTCCGGCGCGCATCGAGGCGACGACGCAGGACTGCCGGCGGCAACTGCAGGCGATGGGCATCGCGCCGCCCTACCATTTGCTCGCGATGTCGCTGGGCGCGATGGTGGCGGTGGACTGGGCCGCGCGGCACCCCGATGAGGTCGCGGCCTGCGTGCTCGTCAACACCAGCCTGCGGCCCATCAGCCCCTGGTATCGGCGCCTACGGCCGGCCAACTACGGCGCGCTGCTCGGCGTTCTGTTCGCGCGCCGGACGAATCGCCAGCGCGAGGAAAGCGTCCTGCGCCTAACCAGCCATCATCTGCAGCCCGGCGCGCCCGTCGTCGACGCATGGACGGCCCTGCGCGATGCCCGGCCGGTCTCGCGCTCGAACGCGCTGCGGCAACTGCTGGCGGCCGCGCGCTACCGCGCGCCGTCGCGGGCCCCAGGCCCGCCCATGCTCGTGCTCGCCAGCCGTCACGACGCCCTGGTGGATGCCAGCTGCTCGCGCCGCCTGGCGCGCCAATGGGGCGCCGAGATTGTGGAGCATCCCACCGCCGGTCACGATCTGGCGCTCGACGACGGCCCCTGGCTCGCCACGCAGGTCAGCCGGTGGCTGGCGTCCAGGACATGAGCTGTTCGGCCAGCGCGTCCAGCCGCTTCTTCAGTTCGCGCCAGGCAGGCATGTGCGCATCGAGCGCGCAGTGGAACTGCGGTCCGCGGTTGTGCGCCGTGAGATGGCACAACTCATGGACGATCACGTGTTCGATGCATCCGCGCCGCGCCTTCACGAGATGCGGATTCAGGGTCAGCCGGCCCGTGGGCGAGCAGCTGCCCCATTGCCGGCATCTGGCGCACCCAGGGCAACGAAGGGACGATGGCTTCTAGGCCGAAGTTCCTCCAATCGCCGAGCGAGTTTGTCTTTGCACGACAAGCACTTGGCGTGAGTTTGGGGTTCCGGTTTCTGTCTACAGACGGATCTGCTGGAGCAGATCGAGCGCGCGTTGTTGTTTCGCGTTGGGCGTAGTGAGG
>NZ_JBFTPS010000108.1:0-5680 GCF_056398605.1 Variovorax sp. 01T432 | reverse complement strand
CGGTAGCCAATCCACGCATATCAGCATGATCAACCGTCGCTCACGCACCCGGCTCCGCCGCGTTCCCTATCCGGCATTCGCGAAAGATTCTGAAATCCGGCACCCGGAGAGAGCGGCTCGCCCTCTTGACAGGATCAAGCCATATCAGCCCGGCCGGCTCACAGGTAGCTGAAGAGCGAAATGTTGCTCAGCTTCGCGAAGGTCATCTGCGTGGCCTGCAGCGAACTCTGGCGCTGGTAGAACTCGGAGATCGCGCTGGCCGGGTCCAGATCCTGGATCTGCGACAGATAGCTCTGGTCCTGCAGGTTCTGCGATGTGCCGCCGGTGTCGAGTGCATCGAGTTCGTTCATGCGCGATCCGACCGAAGACAGGATCGTCAGCACGTTGTCATGCGCGTTCGTGACCTTCACGTTGGCGGTGCTCAAGGCATTGAGGAGCTTGGCCTGCGCCGCCGTGCCGCCACCGGCCAGCGGCGTGCGCAGCGCGGTGACCAGTTGGCCGATCGAGGCGAAGATGTCCGTGCCGGCGTTCTTGGCGGTGGACACATCGATGCTGTCGCCGTTCGCGGGCACGCCCGTGACACTGATCTGCACGCCGCCGAAGGAGATCGGGTCCCCCGAGACATAAGCGGCGGTGGAGAGCGTGACCGGCGGCGTGTCCTTCGTCTGCACGGTGTAGTTGCCGGCATTGAAGCTGATGGTGAAGTCCTTGCCGTAGTTCGGATCGGTGGCATCCTTCACGCTGATCGAGCCGAATACGCCGCTGCCGGTATTGCCCGCCGCGTCGGACGCCACGTAGCCCGCACCGCCCTGCACGGTCTGGAAGATCGTACGGCCATCGTCGCCTGTCGACATCTGGCGCGCCACATCCACCTGCATCAGGCGCTGGCCCTGGTCGCCGACATACTGGATGCCGCCGCCGGCCGTCGCGGTGAAGGGCGCGCTGCCACTCTTGAAGCCGGCGAACAGGAACTGGCCATTGCCGTCGTCGGAATTCGCCACGCCCACCAGCTGATCGAGATTGCTCTGGATGGTGGTGGCGATCGAGGCGCGGTCGGCATCCGACAGCGTGGCGTTGCCTGCCGACACGGTCAGCGTCTTGATGTTCTGGAGAATGGACGTGACCGTATTGAGCCCGTTCTCCTCCCGCGAAAGCGAGAGCGTCGCGCGCTGGCGGCTGGTGGCGTACTGGGCCGACAGCGACAGCGTGTTCGTCACGCCGAGCGCTCGCGCGGCGCCCACCGGATCGTCGGCGGCCGTGAGGAACTTGCTGTTGGTGGACAACTTCTGCTGGACCTGGAACAGCTGCTGCTGCTGCGCGCCCATCGCGTTGAGGTTCTGCTCGTAGAAAGAACTGGTGCTGATACGCATCACGACTCCTGGATTGCGAAAAACGTTGAGTGGGTGCCCTAGGCATTGATGCCGAGGATCGCGTCGAAGATCGTCGAGGCGGTCTGGATCACCTTCGCATTGGCCTGGTACATCTGCTGGTACATGAGCAGGTTGCCCGTTTCCTCATCCTGGTTGACACCGGAGACGGACTGCTGGCTCGCCTTGATCTGGGCGGTCACGCTGTCCTGCGTGGTGCCTGCGGTCTTCACTTCGAGGGCGCGATTCCCCACCTGGCTGACGAGCTGCGAGTACGCGTCGTTGAAGGTGGTCGTGCCATTGCCCATCACCGCCTTGCGCTGCAGGCCGCCGATCAGCAGCGCGTTGCTGCCGTCGGAGACGCCGCCGCTGTTGTTGGCGATGGTGAAGGTGTCGCCCTGCGCCGGCGCGCCCGTCAGGGTGACGGTGATGCCGTTGAAGCTCATCGTGGCGCCTGCCGTGAAGGGCACGGCCGTGCCGGCCGCATAGGTCGTGGGCGCACCGCCGGGCGGCGTCACCGTGACCGAGGCGGCGGCGGGAAAACCCGTCAACGAGTTGGTGGCGGTGTCGTAGGCCAGCGTGACCGGCGCGGCCAGCGGCGTCGCCGGGTAGGTCGAATCGACGGTCGCGGGGCTCAGGGCGCCCGAGCCCTTGTTGCCGGCGACGTTGTCCGTGATGATGGGCGATGCGGCCGCGACCTTGGCCGGGTCCAGCACCAGCACGTCCATGTCGCGCGCCCCGGTGCGGGTCGGCTGCACGAGGAAGGAGTCGCCCGCTTGCGCGGCGCCGCTGGGCGACGACAGGCTCACGCCGTCGAAGGTGATGGGGAAAGTGGTGGAGGTCGCCACCGTCGACTTGTCCGACAGCCGCGTCACCGAATAGGTCAGCGTGCCCGCCACGTTCTTCACGTCGACCGAGTAGTCGCTGGCGGTGAGCTGCGAGGTGTTGGTGACGGCGGCCGCGACCACCATGGTGCCGGTGTTGTTCTTGTTGCTGAAGACGCCGGGCGTCGCGGTGGTGAAGAAGTTGCCGCCGAGCGCGCCGTTCAGGTCCACGCCCAGCTTGTGCTGCGCATTGACGGCATCGGACAAGGACATCGCCAGCTGGCCGATCTGGTTCTGTGCCGGGATGAGCGACTGCGCGCGGAAGCTCATCAGGCCGCCCAGCGAGCCGCCGGTGATGACGTTGTCGTTGAGCTGGGTCACGTTGCCCGAGACGGTGAGCAGCGCGATCGACGTGCGGGTCGGGTCGGCGGCCGAGGGCACCGCCTGCATCGTCGCCGCCTGATTGCCCGTCACCAGGGACTGGCCGTTGCCGACGGACACGCTGTACTGGCCGTCGGCCTGCGCCAGCACCTTGACGTCGACGATCTGGCTCAACTGGCTCACCAGCTGGTCGCGCTGGTCCATCAGGTCGTTGGGCGGGCTCCCGCCGGCCATGGCCTGGGCCAGGCCGATCTGCTGGTTGAGGTTGGCGATCTGCTTGGCGAAACTATTGACCTGGCTGACGCTGCCCTGGATCTGGTCATTGACCGACGAGTTGAGATCCGTCAGGTACTGGTCCGTGGAACGGAACTTGTTGGACAAGGCCTGCGCCGAGCTGATGAGCTGTTGGCGCGCGGCGGGGTCGGATGGCGTGTTGGCCACGCCCTGCGTGGCCGTGAAGAAGTTCTGCATCAACGGGCTCAGGCCGGCGGTCTTGTCCGACAGCAGCGTGTCGATGCGGTTGATCTGCGTGCCGTAGGTACTCAGCGCGGCGGAAGAGGACTGCGCGCTGGAAAGCTGCGCCGTGAGGTACGCGTCGAAGCTGCGCGAAATGGTGGTAACGCGCACCCCGGTGCCCATGAAGCCCGAGCCGGTCGCGATGGCGCCGTTGGTGGCCACCTCGGCGACCTGCCGGCTGTAGCCCGGCGTGTAGACGTTGGCCGTGTTGTGGGCGGTGGTCATCAGCGCGTCGCGTGCCGCGTTGAGGCCGCTCAGACCCGTGAAGAACAAATTTCCGGACATAAGGCTCTACCTGTATGGATGGGTGTTTCTCGAGGCATCGCGTCGATGCCTTCCTTCTCTATATCGGCAGAGCGACCGGAATGTTGAGAGGCGGATGCCCCTTTGGCCGCTCTCGGGCCTGAAGGCGGCCGCCACGCGCGATGCCACCGGACGGTGGCATCGGCGGCGCCCGGTCATGCGCTCAGAACTCGGCCCATTCGTCGTCGCCCATGGCCAGTTGAGGCGCGGAGGCACCGCCCTTCTTGCCCGCCGGCAGTGCCTTGGAGCGCGCCTTCGGCTCGGCCTTGGCCGGGCGGGCGGCCGTGATCGGCGTGATCCGCGTCAGCGCCGCTTGGGGCTTGTCCTCGTCCTCCTTCAGCCTGAACACACTGACCGCCTCCACCAGATTGCCGGCCTGTTCCTGCAGCGATTGCGCCGCCGCCGAAGCCTCTTCGACCAGCGCCGCGTTCTGCTGCGTCACTTCGTCCATCTGCGTGATGGCCTGGTTGATCTGCTCGATGCCCGAAGTCTGCTCCTGGCTGGCCGCCGTGATCTCGCCCATGATGTCGGTCACGCGCCTGACGCTGCCCACGATCTCGTCCATCGTCTGGCCGGCTTCGGCCACCTGCCTGCTGCCCTCTTCCACCTTCTCCACCGAGTCGCCGATCAGCGTCTTGATCTCCTTGGCCGCCGCCGCCGAGCGCTGCGCCAGGCTGCGAACCTCGGAGGCCACGACGGCGAAGCCACGGCCCTGCTCGCCCGCCCGCGCGGCCTCGACCGCCGCGTTCAGCGCCAGGATGTTGGTCCGCGTTGTCCGCGTTCTGCTTGACGGTGCTGGTGAGTTCTTCCATCGAGGCGGCCGTCTGCTCCAGCGAACTGGCCTGCTCCTCGGTGCGCGACGAGAGGTCCTGGTTGCCCGAGGCGATCTCGCTCGAAGCCGTCGCGATGGTGTCCGACGAGTCCTTGATCCTGCTGACGACCCCGGTGAGCTGGTCCTGCATCTGCTTGATGGAGTAGAGCAGGCTGCCTTCGCGCGCCGAGCTGGCATCGACCTCGACCGTCAGGTCGCCGGTCGCGATGCGGCCCACCACGTCGGCGGCATACGCCGGCTCGCCGCCCAGCTGGCGCGCCAGCACGCGGGCCACCAGCAGGCCCAGGCCCACGCTGACTGCGACGCCTCCCAGTGCGAACGCCACCATCAGCAGTCGCGAAGTCCTGAAGGTGTCGCCGGACCGCGCCACGCTGTCCTTGGCCAGCTGGTCGCTGTAGCCGACCATGCCTTTCATCACCACTTCCAGCGCGCGCGAATCCTTCAGCAGCTGCGCGCTGTCCTCGCTCACGCGGCCGTCGAATTGCGAACTGTCGAGCGACTGCTTGGAGATCAGCGCGACGAAATCGGTCATGCGCTGCTTCAGGGGCGGCATCAGGGTCTCGTACTGCTGGAAGAGCTTTTGCCCTTCAGGACTCTCGGCGAAGAAGGGCTTCACCTCCGCGATGCGCGCCTCGAGGCCTTCGACGGCGGTGCTGAGTTCCTTGGCGCCGGCGTTGCGCTCGCCGCGCGTGGAGGCGGAAAGCAGGCCCATCTGGGCCCGGCTGGCATAGAGGAGGTCGATGTTGGCATCTTGCACGGCCTGCAGGGCGTGCAGTTCATGGCTGTAGAGCCTCTCGGTCGAGGCATTGATGCGGCTCATGTGGAAGATGCCCAGCGCACTGACCGCCGCGCCCAGAGCCGCGACAACAAGGAAGCTGAGGATCAGCTTGACCGTCACGCGAAGTCGTTGAAACCATTTCATTTTTTTCTTCTTTCCATTGATGGCCGTTATCAGGGAATGGCGGCCGGGTGAGTGATCGGCGGGCGGGCCCGTCGTCAGGCCGCGCGTCCGCCTTCCCTGCTAGAACTCGGTCCAGTCGCCGCTCTCGGCGGCGCCCATGGCCAGCTTGGGCGCGGGGCTCGCCGACTTCCGGCGCTGCTGGGTCGGGAGTGCCTTGGCGGCAGCCTTCGGCGCGGCCCGGGGCGCCGCCTTCGGCGCGTCGACGGGTCGCAGCTGCTTGAAGACGGCGCCGGAGCCGGCATCGAGCTTGAAGATGCTCACCACCTCGGACAGGCTGCCGGCCTGCTCCTGCAGCGATTGCGCCGCTGCCGAGGCTTCTTCCACCAGCGCCGCGTTCTGCTGCGTCACCTGGTCCATCTGCGTGATGGCCTGGTTGATCTGCTCGATGCCCGAGGTCTGCTCCTGGCTGGCCGCCGTGATCTCGCCCATGATGTCGGTCACGCGCTTGACGCTGTCGACGATCTCTTCCATCGTCTTGCCCGCCTCGGCCACCTGC
>NZ_JBFTPS010000107.1:0-4755 GCF_056398605.1 Variovorax sp. 01T432 | reverse complement strand
ACGAAGATGCCCGCGTTGTTGACGAGCGAGTCGATGCGCCCGAAGCGTTCGAGGCCTTGCGCGACGATGCGCCTGGCGGTGTCGGCCGAGCCGATGTCGCCCGCGACCGTGAGGATGTCGGGATCATCGGAAGCCTTGATGGATCGCGATGTGGCGATGACGCGGTAGTTGCGATCGCGAAAGGCCTTGACCAATGCCGCGCCGATGCCTTGGGATGCGCCAGTGACGATGGCGACTTTTTGCTGTGTGTTCATGATTCGGATGGATGTCTGTCGCCGATGTGAGTGGCGAAATGCTCTTCGATCAGGAATGACCGAGGTCCGAATCTAGGTGCGTGACCGGCGAGAGGAAATACCTGTCATCCGGCAGACAGTGTTGCGCGCGGCGATCGAATGAGCGCGTCGACCGGCCTGTCGTCGACAGGGCGGGGATTGTGCACTCTCATGTCATCAGAGAAGTGAGTGACCGGGGATTCATCGATGCGTAGATTCTCCATAGCATTCATGCACGAACAAACCCAAGGAGTTCCCGCGTGAATCTCATCTATGTCGGCGACCCGATGTGCTCATGGTGCTATGGCTTCGGAAAGGAGCTATCCGCCGTGGTCGAGGCGGCGCCGGAGCTTTCCATGCAGATCGTGGTGGGCGGCCTGCGCGCCGGCGGCACCGAAGTCCTCGATGAAGAGGGCAAGCAATTTCGGCTCTCGCATTGGGCCCGTGTCGAAGCGGCAAGCGGCCTTCCATTCAACCGGGACGCGCTCATGGCGCGCCAGGGCTTTGTCTACGACACGGAGCCGGTCTGCAGGGCGGTGGTTGCTGCGCGACTCATTGCGCCGGAGGCGCCGCAGCTCGATGTGTTCAGGGCGCTTCAGCGCGCCTTCTACGTCGATGGACTGGACACCACGGATGCGGCGACTTTGGCCCGCGTGACGGCCGAAGCGCTGACTGCCGCGGGCCATGCGACCCGCGCGGAGACCGTATGGGACAAGTACCAGTCGGCGACGACGATCCAGGAGACTCGGAAGGACTTCCGGATGGCTCGCGGCTGGGGTATTTCCAGCTTTCCGGCGCTCCTCGCGGAGGTGGACGGCGCCTTGCACGTGGTGGTTCCCGGGTACTCCAGTGCGGCCGAGGTCCGAGCGGGCCTTGAGGCCCTGGGCCATCGCTTCGTGGATGCCGCCCGGCACGCATAGCCGACGCTTGGCCTTCGATCTGATGCGTGATGAGCCGCGGGGCAGGGCGGCTCCATCAGGCGAGTGCCTCCTGGGTCTCCTCAAGACGGGCCTTGGCAAGAACTTCCGAGACGAGGGACTTGTCACGGCCGTGAAGCCATGGAATCGGCTCATCCTTGCGCAGCATCTCCAGTTCGATGCGATAGAGCTGCTTGAGTTCGGCGACGGTGATGTGCGAGATGACCAGGGTGATTTCATCGTCCAACGGCTCCCAGTAGCCCACGACGTTGTTGCCGTGGTGGATGTGGTGTGCGCCGCTGGCCCGCAGGCCGACGCCTGCCTTGAACGTGGTGTCGCGATACAGCGCGGTGATGAGATCAAGGGTGCCCGCGTTGCGCCGGACGCCCTCGGCCTGGACCAGTCGGGCGGCAACCCCGATGAGGTTGCGCCCCCGCCAGTCGGGATGCACCCAGGCCGCGCCCATGTACCCATAGACCGTGCCGGGCCGAAGCGCTGGCCCGCTGTCGCGAATCCAATCCTCAGTCCGGGTGCCCTGGGCGCGATAGAGCGCGCCCCGGCTGAACGCCTCGCCCACGCGCCGGGCCGGGCCGACATTCACCAGCGTGCGGAACCCGGTCAGGGCCACCGGCTGTCCGCCATGCGCCAGGCAAACCCAGAAGTTGCGGCTGTCTGCGTTGCCGCTCCAGAATCGCCGCTGGAATTGACTTCCCTCGTTGACCGATGCGTACGTCCGGACGAGTGCGTCCATGTCGTTGCTGAACCTGGCGCTCAAGCCCATTGCGCCGATTTGGTGCTCCAGCAACCTCTCGTAATCCCTGAATTCGGGTAGTTCCATGCCTGTGTCCTCCTGAACAATGAAAGCGACTGCCGGTTGGCAGCGCACTCATGTGTAGCGGACATTGGGAGATTCGGCCAGCGTCTGGCGCGTCTACCCTTCAGGTCATGAACCTGGCTCAGGGTCTGGGAGACCCTTCCTTCCCATCCTGCACTCCCCGCGCCATGCGCGGCGGCGGATGCGCCTGCATGGCTTCGAGCGAGCCGTGTCGCGCGCGCCCGTCAGGCGGCGACGAAGCTCAGCCGCGCTTCGTGCGCCAGCCCGTCGCGAACGACGTCCCGGGCATCGTCGTCGGCGGCGAATTCGAAGAGGGCGTCGGGGATCTCGTCGTCCGCGAGCTCGAAAAGAATCTCGATGGCCTCCTGCTGGGCTTCGGAGAAGGTGCCCAGCTGGGTCAGCCGGTTGAACTTGGCGGCCGTCTCCTTCGGCGCGAGCGGCTGCAATTCGAGCAACTCGAGCACGAGCTTGATCTGCGATGGTGTGAGCGGCGCGGGGGCTGACTGCTTCATGGCTTCTGATCCTTTGAGGTCTGGCGCAGGCCTGTTCTCTTCCTGTGAAACTCAGTCTCCGCGCCGATCCTTAAGCGTCGCTGAAGACGGTCTCGAATGGTCTGCGGGGGTGCAAATAGCGCGCCGGGGCGTGAGGAAAGTCGCGCGGCACCCCATCGGTCCTCGTCGCGAATACGACAGGTCGTGCTTTCGATCGACGCCGGACCTCGTTCAATCGACCGGGCGCCACCGACCGGATTCCGGGCAGACCATCACCCGCGCGCCGTTCAGCCGCACTTGCTCTTCGTCCAGTTGCAGCGAGGTGTAAGGCTCGATGTCGAAGCCGATCCCGAGTGCGCGCGCCACGTGGGCATCTTCGATGGGGAGCTCCCAGGTCAGGAACACCTGGTTGCAATCCTGGTCGGGCCCGAAGTCGGCCGCTTGGAAGCCGCTGCCGCCGCGTCGAATGACGGCATGCGGCTGGCCCGTATCGAATATCACGGCCGTGCCCCGGGTGAGGGGGATGCGATGGCCGGTCGATGCAAAGTGCAGGTCCAGCCCCTTGTCCTCGCTCAGGAAGAGATTGCAGAACGCGGCGCTGCCGTATTGCGCGCCGTCATGGTGGTACTTCGCGCCACGGCAGGCCATGAGGGCGATGTCACTGGCGCCAAGCACCTCGTCCAGCCCCAGCGCGCGCGTCCAGTCGGACATCGCCCGCACGCAGCGCGTGTAGTCCGGCCAGCGCGCTCGCGCGCGCGCCAGTGGCAATGCCTCGACGTCTCCGGCCTCCAGGACCAGGCGCGAAGCGATCTCCCTCTCCCAATCCGCAACCAGGCGTGCGGGGGGCACGGGCACGTCGACGGTGCCTGACAGGACGACACCGCTCACGCTTCGGCTGCGGATGGCCTCGTCGCTCCGGAAGAAGGAAGTCAGGAACTCGCGCGCGCGATGCGGCGCAGGAGGGCGGTTCATCCGCAGCAGTGTAGGGGGCATGGGCGGCAACCCCGGGGCGGGGCTCGATGCATGCGCTCATGTAGAGTCGACTTGTCGCGCGACGCCCGCGAGGTCCGGGCATCGTTGCGGCGCCACCTTCCGGTGGGGCGGGGGAGACCCATGAAACTGTCGGATTGCAGCGAAGAAGAGCGCCGGGATCTCGCTGTCCTCGAAGCGCGGATCGGCCGCGCGCATCTGCGCCAGCGCCTCGGTCTCGAGGACGAGCAGGAGGCCCACGTCGCGCGCGAGGGCACGCACTTCTTCAATCCCGAGAACTGGACATCGCTCCACAGCTGGATACGCGTGGCGCTCGCGCTCACCGGGACGCGCGCGCGCGGGCGGCGCAACGTGCTGGACATCCGGCTGCGGCACAACGATGTCCTGCTCGGGCGTCTGCCGCCCGCCTTCGAGGGCTTCACGCTGCTGCATCTGAGCGACCTGCACATCGACATGAGCGAGGCCCATCTGGAGCGCCTCATCGAGAGCGTGCGCGGCGTCGCCCACGACGTCTGTGTGCTGACAGGGGATTTCCGTTTTCACACGTACGGACCCTACGCGCCGGCGCTTCATGCGCTGGCACGCTTGCGCCCGCATCTTGGCGACCCGGTCTATGCGGTGCTCGGCAACCACGACACCATCCGCATGGTGCCCGGGATGGAAGCGCTCGGCATCGGCGTGCTCATGAACGAATCGGCGCGCATCGAGCGCCAGGGCGAGGTCCTGATGCTGGTCGGCATCGACGACGCGCACTACTTTCGGACGCACAACTTCCACAAGGCCGCGGCCGGCGTCGCGCCGGACGCCTGCGCGATCCTCCTCTCGCACACGCCCGAGCCCTATCGCCACGCGGCGCACGCCGACTTCAGCCTGATGCTCAGCGGCCACACCCATGGCGGGCAGATCTGCCTTCCCGGCGGCATACCGATCCTCACGGATTCCGATGCGCCGCGCGCCATGGCCCGAGGGCCGTGGCAGCACCATGGCATGGCCGGCTACACCTCGGTGGGCTGCGGATCGTCGCTTGTCGATGTCCGGTTCAATTGCCCGCCCGAGATCACCTTGCATCGGCTGCACCGCGGCTGAGCGGGCGCCCCGCTCAGTAGTTCGCCATCAGGCAGGCCTGACCCCGGGGCATGAAACCGGGGTCACAGTCAAATTCGGCGTTCGATGGCATGAGTTTCTTAGTAGTTCGCCATCAGGCAGGCCTGACCCCGGGGCATGAAACCGGGGTCACAGTCAAATTCGGC
>NZ_JBFTPS010000106.1:0-5336 GCF_056398605.1 Variovorax sp. 01T432 | reverse complement strand
CGCACGAGTCCGGTCAGCTCTGCCCGTTCCCCGTCCGTCAGCACAATCTCGATGGCAACTCGCACGATCAAACCCCGTTTCCGCCCGTAGTAGAGCATTGGAAGCGAGGCAATCATTTAAGTTCCCTCAAGAATGCAACACTACACTAGAGAGCGAGGCATCCATACCATCTTCGCGCTGCACCCGGACGAGCAGCGCATGAGTTGCTACGGCGGTGGTCAGATCATCCAGACGGCCAAGCACGTACCACCAAGCCTGGAGCCCGTTTCACAGGAAGCTCCTCGATGACTCCGAGCTTCCAGCGGACGCCCGGTGAAGGCCACCGCGTCAATTTGCATGGACCCGATATAACAAAATTCCGTTGGAACCGGAAAAGGTTCCTATCAATTATCAGTGATGTATGTCAATGTGCTGGAGTCAGCAAAACTCCAGACACCACATATATATTCTTGCAGTAATCATTTAGTGTTCAAACGCCCGTCCATCACTTTTCGAACTATCGCTTTTGTGGCGATCGTCTGCTGCTGTCTCATTCTTATTGATGGCTGGAGCAGCTGGAGAGCACGGTCCGTTCAACTGCAGGTAATGGGCTCTGCCGCGTCAAACCTCGCGCGCGCGATGGCTGAACACGCCGACCATACGATCAAGGAAGCCGATACGGCGTTGCTCGGCATCGTAGAACGTACGGAAAATGATGGAATTGGCGCGGTCGCCATAGAGCGCTTGCAAGGATTCTTGGAAATTCAGGCGAATGAACTGCCGCAACTCAACGGTCTATTTATCTACAACGAAGATGGCGATTGGATTGCGAATTCAAAGAGAGAGTTGACAAGGAATCTAAATAACGGAGATCGGGAATATTTCGTTTTCCACCGTACCCATGCAGACCGGGGGCCACACGTCGGCACTCCAGTAATTAGTCGATCGAGTGGAAAATGGATCATCCCGGTTTCACGGCGCATCAATCATGCGGACGGAAGTTTTGCGGGCGTTGCCTTGGCAACGATTGAGATCGATTTCTTGATGACGTTCTACGATAGTCTGGACATCGGAGAAGCAGGTGCTGTCGCCCTGGTTTCGGACAGCGGGACCATGATGGCCCGTCGCCCAAACTATCCAAGCACTGTCGGTAAGAATATGCTGACTACCCAGCTTTTCCGTGCTTACTCATCGGAAGGGCCAGTCGGCACGGCTTACATCACGTCAGCGCAGGATGGCGTCACGCGATTGAACAGCTTTCGACAGCTTCCGCACTATCCCTTGTTCGTGGCCGCTGCCTTGTCCAAGGATGAAATCCTGGCCGCCTGGTTGCAGGGTATGTTGTGGCATTCGGGTGGCGTTATCTGTTTTGTGGTGGTGATTGCCCTCGTTGGAGCGCGGCTGAGCAAGCAGATCGACCTTCGAACGAAAGCTGAGGCGGAGGTGGTACGTGCGCGGGATGCGCTGGAGAGCCTAAACAAGACATTACAGACGCTCGCCATGCAAGATGGGCTCACCGGGTTGGCGAACCGTCGGCAATTCGACGCCACGCTTGGCGACGAATTCAGTCGGGCCATGCGCAATGCGAGTACCCTGGCCCTGATCTTGATGGACGTGGACTGCTTTAAGCAATACAACGATATTTACGGTCATGCTGCCGGCGACGAGTGTCTACGGACGATCAGTCGCACGATCGCGGAGTTGACCCCGCGTCGCCCCGGGGATCTTGCGGCGCGCTATGGGGGTGAGGAATTGGTGGTGTTGTTGCCGGATACGGATGTGGCTGGCGCTGTTGTCGTCGCGGAAAAGATTCGCAATGCAATTCGAAGTTTAGGAATCGCGCATATCGGGAACGCGGGCGGCTTTGTCACTTTGAGTGCCGGCGTCGAGGCGCTCATCCCGATCCGCGGCTCGGATGAGCCGGCAGAACTCATTCAGGCGGCTGACAAGGCCTTGTATACGGCCAAGGCAGGTGGGCGCAACCGTGTGTGCGTCAATACCGCGAGCGAGCTGGTATGAGCGATCAAGGAGAGTTGAAATGCACGTGATATTGCTAGGCGGTCCAGACCACGGAAAGAGGCTGGAACTGCCGCCTGACCAGGCTTCGGTTGAGGTACCCAACTTGAGCGATGGATCCAAGAATCGTTACTCGTGTCAACCTTTGAGCCCAACGTCGCCGCGGCCTTTGATTTGGTACTTCTTTTATGACGGCCTGCCGGTGTGCGAGGTCGAGCGGCTGGGTCGCGAAGCAGGGCCGAACGCTTAAACATTCGATATGGTCCATTGAGGTTTCCCTTCGGCCGCGTAACCTGAAATTGCCTAGGTGCGTCGACAACGCGGTACCGCGGGAATAGCGCAAGCCTGACAAGCCGCGCTATTGCGCAGCCGTCAGGTCATGCAGAGCGCCGGGCACGCACCACCAAGCTTGGCGGATGTTCTCGTGGCACTCCTGATCTCGAACCCGCGCATCAGGATGCCGTCTCGGACCCACTCTTCGCGCATGAAGAGTCCGGCAACGGTGATCGGGCTGCGGCTTCTTGATGAGACCGCATGGCGGCTGAGCCTGCGGGCACCTATTTGCCCCGCAGCTTGTGGCCATAGAGCTCGAACTTGAGGTCGCCGTCCTTGAGACCCTTGCGCAGATCGCCGACAGGCACCCAGATGCCCTTGTCCCAGATCACGACCTTGCCGGCCCCGTACTGCTTCGGGGGAATCGTGCCCTCAAAGGCGTTGTAGCTGATCGGGTGGTCCTCGACGTGCACCGCCATGCGCTTGTCGGCGGTGTCGTAGCTCGGGCCCTTTGGAACGGCCCAGCTGAGCATCACGCCGTCGAACTCGAGGCGAAAGTCGTAGTGCAGCCTGCTCGCCCAGTGCTTCTGGATCACGAACTGCAGACCAGCTGCCGCTGATTCACCGCCCCCGGCCGGCTCGGGAGTGATCGCGAAGTTGCGCTTTGCCTTGTACTTTGCCAGCGGAGGAGCGGTTGCCATCCGCAAAATGTACGGCCAGTGACCAGCGTGTAGGCGAAGGACAACGTCCACGCAACGGGTCGATCAACCCCGCGCGCTCAGGCGGTCCGGGTTGCCCGGCGGGCTGCCGCGTGTCGATCCTCAGCGCGGTCGAGCGACACCGCTGGAAGTCCGGTCCTCGTCCTCTCGTGGGGGAAGCAGTGGCGACACGACCTCGAGGATGTGCTGGGCGTTGCTGGCGCTGATCTCGCGCATCGGCTCGGAAAGCCGCCGGTCCGCTGCGGCCGTGGTCCAGAAGGCCTGCGCTGCTTGAAAAGCCTGCTCCCATACGTCCGGCTTGGCTCCCAACGACTGAAACGACGGAGCGACAAGCCTCAGCGCCGGCTCGATGCCCCCGCCGACGGGCGCATACATCATCGGGAGGATGTCATAGGCCGGAGACACCTCGAGGGGACGCCCGACTTCGTCGGTCATCAGAGAGAGATTCTCAAAGTGGCGGTCCCCGTTCCCGATCAGCTCCGAGAAGGCCGTCAGGACGAGGACTTGCCGCACGGAGCCGGGCCCGAGCATGCCCGCCTGTTCGCAGCGCTGCGCGAACGCAGGCCAGTTGTCTCGCTGGCCGAACAGCTCATCGTCGATCGCGCCTGCCGAAATCATTCCCCGGCGCCCGAAGCGCCCGATGCGATCAAAGCGCTCGACCTCAAGGAAGCCGTAGCCGTTCAGCTCGACATACCGCGTCGGCGCGGACTGAATGCCGGCTTCGTCCAGCGCTCGCAGCGCCAGTTCCTCTAGGACGAGCATCTCGGACGATCTGCTCCCGGCACGCGCGAATTTCACGATCAGGTGCCCACGGGCTTCGGTCTCGCACGTGAACTTCGGCTGCTCGCCGCCGGCGCTGCTGCCCGCGGCGGTCTGGGTGGTCGCATTTGCGAGATCGAGATAGGCGCGGGGAACGTCGGCGGTGGCGATGGGCGCGATTTGCCGGGAGGCCATGTGCGCCGCGAAGGAATCGGCCCCCCACATCAGCGAGCCCGCCACGTCTGAACCAACCGAACACAAAAACTTCACCCGGTGATCGCCAGACCAATCGCGAAGGGACGACGGCACGCCGATCTCGGTGGCCACGACCTTTGCGATCCGCGCTCCCAGGTAGCCCGACGGCGCTGCGAATGCCATCGCAGGGGGCAGTCCTTCGTGAAAGCGGCTGGCCGGCCCGCCCAGGTCAACCCAGGTCCCACCTCCGCGGATGAAGCTGACGGCGCCGACCTCCGTGACGCGGCCGTCCTCGCCCACCCGAAAGATGGGCTGAGGCGACGGAACAGGTTCGCTCCTGACCAACGCGTAGCGGGGCGTTCGGACCCCGGGCTCGCGGAAACGGATGGCCTCGCCGCCGAAGATTTGAATAGTTCGCGAGAAAGTCGCTTGACTTACCTGCAAGCGCGCAAGTAGATCGTCGACGGGGAGAGGCCCCTGCGCCAGCGCATGACGAAGGAGGGTGACGCGGTCAGGTTCGCCGGGCCCGGAAGATCGTGATGCGGCGTTCATTGAATCGACCATTGAATAGTTCACGTCATTTTAACCCAGCCGTCTCGGAGCCGTCACAGGCGCCGCTGTCCTGCATCCGCCAGAGCCGGCGTCCGCCACGCTGGTTGGGGTCACGAACAGCATCCGTCGAGGCGCCAAAGGAGGCCAACGATGCCAGACGACACGACCAACCGAGGCGCACAGGAGCGCGCCCGCGTCAACATCAACGAGGTCCACGACGTCCGCTACTGGACACATGCGCTCGGCGTGTCGGAGGAGAAGCTGCGCGAAGCCGTGGCCGCCGTTGGCGTCAGTGCCGAGGCGGTGCGCCGGCACCTTGGCAAGCCTCAGAAGTAGACGCTGAGGCCGGCCTTCGGGCGATTCGACCAGGGACATGCCGCGCACCGGGTGCGACGCGCCGGGAGCTACAGGGGCCCCAGCCGCCCCCGGCCGCCCAACGTCATTGCCTGGCGGTGTCGTCCCCCGCGGCTTCCTCGGTTTGTGCCGCATCGGTTCCGATGTCCGGCGTTCCCGGGAAGCCGGACTTCTTGTTCGCCTCGCGTCCCATTCGGCTCCCCTCACTCGGCGGGTCCTGCCCGATGGCGCGGCTCTGCTCAATGTTTCGACCGGAGGCCGCTCCTCGGTCGCCAAGCCTTGCTTCATGATCTTCGGCGGGCGGTATGGCGGTCGGGGGTTTGATTTCAGTCATGGCGAGCTTGTATGGATGCCTCCCGGCGATAGGTAGTTACCCGCGTCGTGTCGTGAAGAAGTCGGCTGCTGCCTTGTATCCGGCCTGTTGTGTGGGTGCTGAGTTGCCCCGTTTGCCCACTGGCCCCGATGTAATCCGCTGACGAGCGCCTCATC
>NZ_JBFTPS010000105.1:0-5459 GCF_056398605.1 Variovorax sp. 01T432 | reverse complement strand
TCCTGTGCAAAGCTGCAGATCACACCCTCGGGTGTTCTGCATGTGGCTCGGCGCACTCGCAGTGCGCAACCCACGGTACTCCTGCAGGAGGCAGACCTTCCATCTCCCATCTACTGTCCGCCTCCTCCGAGGACGGGCCATCATGTCTATCGCTGTCTCGTCCTGACTGCGTCTCTTGCCCCGCTCCAGCGAGAATGCTCCCTCATGGCTGATCTCGATGGCGCTAAGTCTGACCCCCAGGGCGACCCCGTGGGCTTGGGTCTTGAGCTTGCCATTTCGCCGGCCGGCCGGGTCTACCTCGAGATCGCACACGACATCGGCGACGCCCCGGTATCGCCCACGGCCACGCGGATTCGCAAAGCCTACGAGCGCGGCGGCGCGCAATGCTTGCTGCAGCTGGGCGCTGTGGAATTGGGCGCCGCCCTGCCACCCTCGTTAGCCTTCGGGCGCGAGTTCGCACATCTGTTTATGGTGAGGCTGACCGCTCTTGCCAGGCTGGCCGAAGACTGGGCGAACGTCGAGTTGCCCGCCCCCCGCGCAGAGCTGGAGCAACTGGCAGCCGCAGCGCCACCGATGACGGGTGCGGAATACCTCGACGGCGCGGTGCTCGATGCATGGTGGGTGGACATGCATACGGCAGTGCGCGAGGAAATCGCCGCCAGCGGCGGCGCGATCGCTTCGTGGCTGCGAGGCAAGCACCCTAGCTGGAACCTGGTCGGCCGGGTCTGTTTTCATCTGGCGGAGAACAAGGGCAACGAACTGGCACCGTTCGCCTTTCTTGCCACCTGCGCGAGCCATGTGTCAAAGGATGCTCGCGTCCAGCACGTGCCGTTGGGGCGGGCGTTGCACGGCTATTCGCAGGCCCAGGATCGCGCCGGGTTGCTGAAGCTGCTGATGCCGGTGCACAAGGCGGCCGAGCAGAGCCCGTGGCTCAAATCTCTGGTCGATGAAGGGAAAGTGTTCCATCCGCTGGCCTGGTCACCACCCGAGGCGCACCAGTTCCTGCGCAGCGTGCCCCTATTCGAGGCCAGCGGGCTGATCGTGCGCATCCCGGACTGGTGGAAGCCGCGGCACCCGCCGCGCCCGCAAGTCCGGGTGAAGCTGGGTCAGCAGGCCTCGGGCATTGGGCTGGCCACGATGCTCGACTTCAAGGCTGAACTCACGCTCGACGGGGAGGCGCTTTCCGCGGAGGATTGGAGGCATCTGGTCGAAGCCGGCGACGGTCTGGTGCGACTCAAGGGACGCTGGGTCGAGGTCGACCGCGAAAAGCTCGACGCCGTGCTAGCCCACTGGAAGACGGTGCAGCGTTCGGCCGCCACCGACGGAATGTCCTTTCTCGAAGGGATGCGCCTGCTGTCGGGCGCCGCCATCGATGGTGCGGCCACCGCGGTGCTGGCGGAAACCACCGCCGAGTGGTCTACAGTGGTGGCGGGCGACTGGTTGCACGATGCGCTCGCACAACTGCGTGAACCAGGGGAAGGGCCCGATCCGCAGCCCGAACTCCTGGCGCAACTGCGGCCCTACCAGCGCAAGGGTGTCCAATGGCTGTGGTGGCTCAATCGCCTGGGGCTGGGGGGCTGTCTTGCCGACGACATGGGCCTGGGCAAGACGGTTCAGGTGCTTGCGCTCTTCTCGCTGGCCAAGCGCGAGCGTGACCCGGGGCCGCATCTTCTGGTCGTGCCCGCTTCGCTCATTGCCAACTGGCAGGCGGAGGCAGCGCGCTTTGCACCTCACTTGCGACTGCTGGTCGCGCACCCTTCGGTGATTCCAGCCAAGGAACTGGCCACGCTCTCTGAAGAACGGCTGGCGGGCGCCGACATCGTCGTGACGAGCTACAGCACCGTGACGCGTTTGCCCTGGATGGCCGAAGTGCAGTGGTCCTTGGTCGTGCTGGATGAAGCGCAGGCCATCAAGAACCCCGGCGCACAGCAGACGCGCAAGATCAAGGCGATCAAGAGCCGTGTGCGCTTCGCGATGACAGGCACGCCCGTGGAGAATCGGCTCGGCGATCTGTGGTCGCTCTTCGATTTCATCTGCCCCGGGCTGCTGGGGTCGGCAGCGACCTTCAACCGTTTCGTGCGCCGCCTGGCGGACAGTGAGCACGGTGACTACGCGCCGCTGCGCCGGCTGGTGCAGCCCTATATCCTGCGGCGCCTTAAAAGCGACAAGCGGGTCATCGCCGACCTGCCCGACAAGACCGAGGTCAAGGCCTACTGCGCACTGAGCAGAGTCCAGGCGAGCTTGTACCAGCAGTCAGTCGACGCGCTGGCCACGCAGATCGAGACCATGGAGGGGATCGAGCGGCGCGGCGTGGTCCTGGCCTTCCTGATGCGCTTCAAGCAGATCTGCAACCATCCTTCGCAATGGCTGGGCGACGGTGCGTACGGGCCGCATGATAGCGGCAAGTTCGCACGCCTGGGGGAGTTGTGCGAGGCAGTCGCCGCGCGCCAGGAGAAGGTGCTGGTCTTCACCCAGTTCCAGGAAATGACGGGGCCGCTCGCGCAGTTTTTGCAAGGCGTTTTCGGGCGATCCGGCCTGGTGCTTCACGGCGGCACCGCGGTGAAGGCACGCGCGGCGCTGGTCGACGCGTTTCAACGCGAGCAGGGACCGCCGTTCTTCGTCCTGTCACTCAAAGCGGGGGGCACAGGCCTGAACCTGACCGCCGCATCGCACGTCGTCCATTTCGATCGATGGTGGAATCCGGCCGTGGAAAACCAGGCGACCGACCGTGCCTATCGAATCGGGCAGAAGAGGAACGTGCTGGTTCACAAGTTCGTCTGCCGCGGCACTGTGGAAGAGAAGATCGACGCCCTCGTCGAGGCTAAACTGGGATTGTCGAACCAGATCATCGAGGGCGGCGGCGAGACACTGTTGACGGAGCTGAGCAACGACGAATTGCTGCGCATGGTCGCGCTCGATATCGGCAGTGCGATGGCCGAGGGCAAGGCGGGCTGAGAGGCCACGAGGCAAACTTGTTTGGGAGTGCGGGACAACACATGGCACGACACGACTATGGCCGCTGGACGCCTTACGTTCCGGTGGCACAACGGCAACTCAAAGCGAAGCAAAAAGTCGCGGCGCTGGCGAAGAAGGGCCAGCTCTGCCAACCGGTCACGATCGAAGGCCGTGCCATCGCCAAAAGCTTCTGGGGCAAGGCCTGGTGTGACAACCTGGAGTCCTACAGCGATTTTGCGAACCGGCTGCCGCGCGGGCGGACCTACGCGCGCAACGGCTCTGTGATCGATTTGCGCATCGAGACCGGAAAGGTGAACGCGCTCGTGTCCGGATCCCAGCTCTACAGCGTAGAGATCGGTGTGCATCCGCTGGCAGCGACGACGTGGGACGCGATCATCAAGGAATGCTCGGGCAAGGTCGCTTCACTGATCGAGTTGCTGCAGGGCCGCCTATCAAAAGCGGTGATGGAAACAGTGACGCGCCGCGGCGAGGGGTTGTTCCCGCTGCCGCGGCAAATCAGCTTGCGTTGCAGTTGCCCTGACGCGGCGTCGATGTGCAAGCATGTCGCGGCGACGCTGTACGGTGTCGGTGCTCGGCTGGACAACGAGCCGGAACTGCTGTTCCGGCTGCGCCATGTGGAGCCGCTGGAATTGATACGCGCCGGCAACATGCCGACGATGGCGCTACCCGACACGCAAGGTGACTTGGACGGCACAGATCTGTCGGCCTTGTTCGGCATCGAACTCGACGATGCATCCTCGGCGTCGACAGCGCCACAGCCGTCGCCCGCCGTGGCGCCGTCGCGCAAGCGCTCACGGGAGCCGCGAGTCGTCGATCCGCCAGCGCCGCCGGTGTCGACGAAGACCAACAAGGCGGCGGCGCCGCGCCGTGCGCAAGGCAAGGCCGTCACAGCCGGTGAGTTGATTGCGCGCGGCGTCGCGCGCCACATGATTCAGTCCTGGATCGCTTCCGGCGTTCTGCTGCGCACCAAGCAGCGCGGCGTGTACCGGACAACCGCACAGACTGAAGCGCGAATCGTTGGCTATACGGCTCGGGCTGCCCGCAGGTGAGCCGCTTTCCCGGGACGTGAGGTCGACTGTCGCAGTTCGCGCTTTCGGAAAGCGGCTGAAATCGTTGGGTAGTACCGGGCGCGGTAGAGAGAAGCAGAAGCCACCTGGGACGGCATAGCCAGCGACGGCCTAGCCTGACCCCGTCCGGGCTCCGAGATTCCCCCAAAAGGGTGAAGCGAGCCAGCCTTTGCACGACAAGGACTTGGCCTGAGATCGGGGTTCCGCCTTCTGCCTACAACTGGACCTGCTGGATGCGGTCGAGCGGGTTCTGTCGCGATAAGCCGGTCGAGGCGGATGAAGTCCCGTAGTTGTCCGGATCAACGGACGGCGAGACTGTAGAAGTAGTCGGCATGTGAAAATGCCAAGCCGCCGGGGCCGCGCAATTGCCCCTTCTTGATCATGTGCATGGTCTCGATGCCGGCAATCAGGCGCGCAGCAGAGCGAAAAGACTTGAACCCCATCATCGGTCGGACTCGTCGTTTGACGGCGCGGTGGTCCTGCTCCACAAGATTGTTCAAGTACTTGGACTGACGAAGTTCGATGACGCCGCCGCGATCGACGAGCAGACCTCGCACCGCAGCGGTGTTGGCACCGCTCTTGTCGATGATGATTTTCTCGGGCACTTCGTGCTGGGCGATCGCGCGCTCGAAGAACCGGCGCGCGGCCGCTGCGTCACGGCGCGCGGTCAGCAGGAAGTCAACCGTCTGGCCCAGCCGATCGACAGCTCGGTACAGATACTTCCACTGCCCGCCCACGAGCACGTAGGTCTCGTCGACGCGCCACGAGCGCCCCACCGGGTGGTTACGCCGACGAAACACCTTGGCCAACACGGGCAGCATCTTCAGTGACCAGCGGTGGACCGTGGCGTGGTCGACCAGCACACCGCGCTCGGCCATCATCTCTTCCAGGTTGCGCAGGCTCAAAGGATAGGCCGCGTACCAGCGAACGCACACCAGCATGATCTCCAGCGGGAAATGCAAACGCCTGATGACCCCTCGCAGGGTCGAGTTCGCAAGTTGGACGTGGAGCGGAACCATGGGCTCGATTGTGGCCGACCGGCTTATCGCGACAGAACCGCATGATGCGCATCTTCATCATGAGTTCTCGCTGGCGATGCAGCACGAGCGTGGCTTGCTAGGCCGCCGTCTTGATGCCCACCATTTTGACGCCAGGCTGTTGCACGGCTAGCCAGATTGCTCGAGCATCCGTCGCATCGGTTTTGTTGCCGCTCACGAAAGGGCGCACCGCCTTGGCGTGCAGCAGGCGCACGCTGTGGCCTAGCCCATCAATTCACGCGCCCAGTGATGCGCACCGCCGCAGGCTTCAATGGCGATCAGACAGGGCTGGCGATTGGCAAAGTGCTCCATGACCTTGGCTCGCTTGATCTGCACGTTGACGATCTCACCCGTGCCCATGTCCACCGTGTGCAGCTGA
>NZ_JBFTPS010000104.1:0-7658 GCF_056398605.1 Variovorax sp. 01T432 | reverse complement strand
GTCTCGATGTACATGCGTTACATGGTAGTAAACGAACCCGAATTTACAAGGTAAACATACGCTATTTACATGGGAACACAATTAGGCCAAAAAACGGCGCGAAGCCGCGCCATTGCTTGATCTATCGCGTTTTAGAGGCCAAAGCTCGGCTTAAGCGGCGTATCGGCCGATAGCTTCATGGCCCAGGCGACGAGGTCGGGATTGAGCTTGAATCTGCGGTATTCCTCATAACCCTTGCGAGGCATGAAGGTGGGCTCTCCCGGCTTGTTCTCCTCGGGTGCCCAGCGGTGGCCGAGGTCGTAGTCGACCAGCCAGGTGGCCCAGCTGACCTCGCCGATGGTGCCGCGCGACGGTGGCGTGCCGGCGACGCCGGAGATCACGTAGTAGGTCTTGGAGAAGTCGAACTTCGGATTCAGCAGAATGGCCTGCATCGAGGATGACGAGTTGACCTTGCCCATGCCGAGCACCGCACCGCATACGCCGTCGGCATTGCAGTAGACGGGTTGGAGGGCGCCGGGGACAGTGATCGGCGTCGCGCTCTTCCAGTAGCGCTCGTACCAGTGCTGGAACTCGCCGGCGCGATCGCCGGTGTTCTGCCCGATCTCGAACATGGCGGCGACGAACACCTTCACCTTGACGGGCTCCGCGACGCGCGCCTCGGGGGGCGAGGCGCAGCCGGCGGCAAGGGCCACCACCGCCGGCAGCACCATCCAGCGGACGCGAACGGACCAGGCATGAAACATGAAATCTCTCCAAATACAAGAACAAGGTTGAACGTCGATATGGGCGCGTTCGCACCGGCGTCCATTGTCGCGTCCTACGACGGCGAGTCCTTCGGGGCAGGAAAGTCAGAGGCATCTTCTGACAGCCGAAGCCTGATCCACGGCAATGCCTATGCCCGCCATTTCCAGCCGCCCGGTGCCGCTCGGCAACGGCCTCGTCTATGTCAATCCGGGCATGCCGGGTCTGAGGCGTGTCAGAAGCGGCGCGCGCTTTCGCTATCGCGACGCGGAAGGGCGGTGGCTGAAGGATGCTGACGAGATCTCACGGATCAGGCAATTGGCCATCCCGCCCGCCTATACGAAGGTGTGGATCTGTCCGCTGGCGAATGGGCACCTTCAGGCCATCGGTGTCGACGCTCGTGGACGCAAGCAGTACCGGTACCACGCAGACTGGCGTTCGCTGAAGGACGAAGCGAAGTTCGAGCGGCTCGAGGCCTTCGGCCGCGCGCTCCCCATGATTCGCGCTCGCGTGGCGCGCGATTTGCGGCCGAAGCCGAGGGTGCCTGTGGAGCGCGAACTGGTTCTCGCGACGCTCGTCCGTTTGCTCGACACGACCTTCCTGCGAGTGGGCAACGAGGAATACGCTAGCAGCAATGGGTCTTATGGGCTCACGACCTTGCGCAACAAGCATGCGGCCATTCAGGGCTCATCACTGAGACTGCGATTTCGCGGAAAGAGCGGCGTGATGCACGAGACGGAGATCACCGACCCGCGGGTGGCCAAGGTGGTGCGGCGCTGTCAGCAATTGCCGGGACAGGAGCTGTTCCAGTATCAGGTGGCGGACGGAAGTGTTCGGACCCTGACGTCCACCGACGTCAACGACTATCTGCGGGAGGCAGCCGGAGACAACTTCACGGCGAAGGATTTCCGCACGTGGCACGGCACTGTGCAGGCGCTTGAACTCACGAGACTGGCCTGCGAAAACACGAATGAGGCTGGAACGCCGAATGCCATGCGCTACTGCACGAAGCAAGTCCTCGAGACTGTGGCCCGACAGTTGGGCAATACCCCCGCGGTGTGCAAGAAGGCCTATGTGCATCCCGCGGTGCTGTCACTCGGCGCCAGGTTGGGGAGCGACGCAGAGGCCATGAACAGCATCTGGAAAATGCTGGCCGGCCTTTCCAATTGAGCAACGCAAAAAGCCCAACCTTTATGGGGTTGGGCTTTTTGGGGCTGTAAGAGCCTGACGATGACCTACTTTCACACGGGAACCCGCACTATCATCGGCGCTGAGGCGTTTCACTGTCCTGTTCGGGATGGGAAGGAGTGGGACCACCTCGCTATGGTCATCAGGCATAACTGGTTGTTGTCGAGACTGGGTCTGGACAACGAATTCATAGAGTTTGGAATCAGCATGTGCAACGTGTGAGGTTGCTGAATGKGTTTGAATGCGTCAACTTGGCATAACACCTTGATCATAGATCAAAGTTATAGGGTCAAGCCGCACGAGCAATTAGTATCAGTTAGCTTAACGCATTACTGCGCTTCCACACCTGACCTATCAACGTCCTGGTCTTGAACGACTCTTCAGGGGGCTCAAGGCCCCGGCAGATCTCATCTTGAAACGAGTTTCCCGCTTAGATGCTTTCAGCGGTTATCTCTTCCACACTTAGCTACTCGGCAATGCCACTGGCGTGACAACCGATACACCAGAGGTGTGTCCACTCCGGTCCTCTCGTACTAGGAGCAGGCTTCCTCAAATCTGCAGCGCCCACGGAAGATAGGGACCAAACTGTCTCACGACGTTTTAAACCCAGCTCACGTACCTCTTTAAATGGCGAACAGCCATACCCTTGGGACCGGCTACAGCCCCAGGATGAGATGAGCCGACATCGAGGTGCCAAACACCGCCGTCGATATGAACTCTTGGGCGGTATCAGCCTGTTATCCCCAGAGTACCTTTTATCCGTTGAGCGATGGCCCTTCCATACAGAACCACCGGATCACTATGTCCTGCTTTCGCATCTGCTCGACTTGTCAGTCTCGCAGTTAAGCACGCTTATGCCATTGCACTATCGTCACGATGTCCGACCGTAACTAGCGTACCTTCGAACTCCTCCGTTACGCTTTGGGAGGAGACCGCCCCAGTCAAACTGCCTACCATGCACTGTCCCCGATCCAGATAATGGACCTAGGTTAGAACCTCAAACACACCAGGGTGGTATTTCAACGTTGGCTCCACAAGATCTAGCGACCCTGCTTCAAAGCCTCCCACCTATCCTACACAGATCTGTTCAAAGTCCAATACAAAGCTACAGTAAAGGTTCATGGGGTCTTTCCGTCTTTCCGCGGGGAGATTGCATCATCACAAACATTTCAACTTCGCTGAGTCTCAGGAGGAGACAGTGTGGCCATCGTTACGCCATTCGTGCAGGTCGGAACTTACCCGACAAGGAATTTCGCTACCTTAGGACCGTTATAGTTACGGCCGCCGTTTACTGGGACTTCAATCAAGAGCTTGCACCCCATCATTTAATCTTCCAGCACCGGGCAGGCGTCACACCCTATACGTCCACTTTCGTGTTTGCAGAGTGCTGTGTTTTTAATAAACAGTCGCAGCCACCGATTTTTTGCAACCCATTCATGCTCCGTTGTTCACTTCACACTAATAGGGCACACCTTCTTCCGAAGTTACGGTGTCAATTTGCCGAGTTCCTTCTCCTGAGTTCTCTCAAGCGCCTTAGAATACTCATCTCGCGCACCAGTGTCGGTTTGCGGTACGGTCGTGTGTAGCTGAAGCTTAGTGGCTTTTCCTGGAACCTCGTTCAGTCACTTCACAAGCAAGCTTGCTCGATCGTTGGCCTCGGTATATGACGGGCGGATTTGCCTACCCATCGCCTACTTCCAACTAAACCGGGATATCCAACACCCGGATGACCTATTAAGATCCGTCCCCACATCGCACTACACATCGGTACAGGAATATTGACCTGTTTCCCATCAGCTACGCATCTCTGCCTCGCCTTAGGGGCCGACTCACTCTACGCCGATGAACGTTGCGTAGAAAACCTTGCGCTTACGGCGAGGGGGCTTTTCACCCCCTTTAACGCTACTCATGTCAGCATTCGCACTTCTGATACCTCCAGCACGCTTTACAACGCACCTTCACAGGCTTACAGAACGCTCTCCTACCACTTGCAATAAATTGCAAATCCGCAGCTTCGGTAACTGGCTTAGCCCCGTTACATCTTCCGCGCAGGACGACTCGATCAGTGAGCTATTACGCTTTCTTTAAATGATGGCTGCTTCTAAGCCAACATCCTGACTGTTTTAGCCTTCCCACTTCGTTTCCCACTTAGCCAATTTTAGGGACCTTAGCTGGCGGTCTGGGTTGTTTCCCTCTTGAGTCCGGACGTTAGCACCCGGTGCTCTGTCTCCCAAGCTGTACTCGTCGGTATTCGGAGTTTGCCTTGGTTTGGTAAGTCGCCATGACCCCCTAGCCAAAACAGTGCTCTACCCCCGACGGTAATACTTGAGGCACTACCTAAATAGTTTTCGGAGAGAACCAGCTATTTCCAAGTTTGTTTAGCCTTTCACCCCTATCCACAGCTCATCCGCTAGTTTTGCAACACTAGTCGGTTCGGACCTCCAGTACCTGTTACGGCACCTTCATCCTGGCCATGGATAGATCACTTGGTTTCGGGTCTACACCCAGCGACTATCGCCCTATTCGGACTCGATTTCTCTACGGCTTCCCTATTCGGTTAACCTTGCCACTGAATGTAAGTCGCTGACCCATTATACAAAAGGTACGCAGTCACCCTTGCGGGCTCCTACTTTTTGTAAGCATGCGGTTTCAGGATCTATTTCACTCCCCTCCCGGGGTTCTTTTCGCCTTTCCCTCACGGTACTAGTTCACTATCGGTCGATGATGAGTATTTAGCCTTGGAGGATGGTCCCCCCATATTCAGACAGGATTTCTCGTGTCCCGCCCTACTTGTCGTTAGCTCAGTACCACACAGGTCTTTTCACGTACGGGGCTATCACCCGCTATGGCCAGCCTTTCCAAGCTGTTCCGTTAAGTCTTGTGCTATCACTAACAGGCTCTTCCGATTTCGCTCGCCACTACTTTCGGAATCTCGGTTGATGTCTTTTCCTCGAGCTACTGAGATGTTTCAGTTCACCCGGTTCGCCTCGCATACCTATGTATTCAGTATGCGATACCTTTCGGTGGGTTTCCCCATTCGGAAATCTCCGGATCAAAGCTAATTTGCCAGCTCCCCGAAGCTTATCGCAGGCTATCACGTCCTTCGTCGCCTATCATCGCCAAGGCATCCACCACATGCTCTTATTCACTTGACCCTATAACTTTGACGTTTCTTCACAGAAACCAAAATCAATCAAGGAATGGTCAGGTCTTTCACCTGACGCGTTATGCCGTCTTCATAAATCGATTTGACTCGAAATTGAAGTTCATTTGACGCAATCAAAAATTCATGTTGCTGACGGCACGGTGAGCCATGAAAGCTCTTCCGTCAGCAACGCTGATTCGACTCTATGAATTTTTAAAGAACAGCCGATTGATCAGGAGATCCCGATCAACAACAAAGAAGCCTCATGCTCKCGCACAAAGCCGCTTTGGTGTTGAGTGTGTATAAGCATCGATCGTTGTCGATGGCTATCGCGTATATGGTGGAGGATGACGGGATCGAACCGACGACCCCCTGCTTGCAAAGCAGGTGCTCTCCCAGCTGAGCTAATCCCCCATGTACCAACAACCATTGGACGGGATGGTGGGTCTGGTTGGTCTCGAACCAACGACCCCCGCCTTATCAAGACGGTGCTCTAACCAACTGAGCTACAGACCCAAGCCGGTCGCTTTGGACCAGGCCTAGACCTTAGTCGCCGGGCGACAACCTTCCAACAACCGATAAGTGTGGGCGTTCAAATTAAATTGCTGTTTCCAGAAAGGAGGTGATCCAGCCGCACCTTCCGATACGGCTACCTTGTTACGACTTCACCCCAGTCACGAACCCTGCCGTGGTAATCGCCCTCCTTGCGGTTAGGCTAACTACTTCTGGCAGAACCCGCTCCCATGGTGTGACGGGCGGTGTGTACAAGACCCGGGAACGTATTCACCGTGACATTCTGATCCACGATTACTAGCGATTCCGACTTCACGCAGTCGAGTTGCAGACTGCGATCCGGACTACGACTGGTTTTATGGGATTAGCTCCCCCTCGCGGGTTGGCAACCCTTTGTACCAGCCATTGTATGACGTGTGTAGCCCCACCTATAAGGGCCATGAGGACTTGACGTCATCCCCACCTTCCTCCGGTTTGTCACCGGCAGTCTCACTAGAGTGCCCAACTAAATGTAGCAACTAATGACAAGGGTTGCGCTCGTTGCGGGACTTAACCCAACATCTCACGACACGAGCTGACGACAGCCATGCAGCACCTGTGTTACGGTTCTCTTTCGAGCACTAAGCCATCTCTGGCAAATTCCGTACATGTCAAAGGTGGGTAAGGTTTTTCGCGTTGCATCGAATTAAACCACATCATCCACCGCTTGTGCGGGTCCCCGTCAATTCCTTTGAGTTTCAACCTTGCGGCCGTACTCCCCAGGCGGTCAACTTCACGCGTTAGCTTCGTTACTGAGTCAGTGAAGACCCAACAACCAGTTGACATCGTTTAGGGCGTGGACTACCAGGGTATCTAATCCTGTTTGCTCCCCACGCTTTCGTGCATGAGCGTCAGTACAGGTCCAGGGGATTGCCTTCGCCATCGGTGTTCCTCCGCATATCTACGCATTTCACTGCTACACGCGGAATTCCATCCCCCTCTACCGTACTCTAGCTATGCAGTCACAGATGCAGTTCCCAGGTTGAGCCCGGGGATTTCACAACTGTCTTACATAACCGCCTGCGCACGCTTTACGCCCAGTAATTCCGATTAACGCTTGCACCCTACGTATTACCGCGGCTGCTGGCACGTAGTTAGCCGGTGCTTATTCTTACGGTACCGTCATGAGCCCTCTTTATTAGAGAGAACCTTTTCGTTCCGTACAAAAGCAGTTTACAACCCGAAGGCCTTCATCCTGCACGCGGCATGGCTGGATCAGGCTTGCGCCCATTGTCCAAAATTCCCCACTGCTGCCTCCCGTAGGAGTCTGGGCCGTGTCTCAGTCCCAGTGTGGCTGGTCGTCCTCTCAGACCAGCTACAGATCGAAGGCTTGGTGAGCCTTTACCTCACCAACTACCTAATCTGCCATCGGCCGCTCCATTCGCGCAAGGTCTTGCGATCCCCTGCTTTCATCCGTAGATCTTATGCGGTATTAGCACAGCTTTCGCTGCGTTATCCCCCACGATTGGGCACGTTCCGATGTATTACTCACCCGTTCGCCACTCGCCACCAGGATTGCTCCCGTGCTGCCGTTCGACTTGCATGTGTAAGGCATGCCGCCAGCGTTCAATCTGAGCCAGGATCAAACTCTATAGTTCGATCTTGATTTTTTCGCTCTTTCGAGCAACTCATAAAAACGGAATTGAAGTGAACTTCACTTCTATTCTCATGAGCGTTTAAAGTCTTGCGACTTTGTTCCGAAGAACTTGGCAATTGCCTTCAAACGCCCACGCTTATCGGCTGTATATTTTTAACGAACCGCGCAAAACATCTTCTGTTTCACACCGCGCTTCGCTGCGATCAGCGAAGCCTTCGATTATCACACGTTTTTAGAAGAACGCGCAAACTTTTTTTTCTTCCTCCTCCCCTTTCGACCACCACCAAACCCCTTCGGGGTCCGGCGCTGCTCGTCTTGAGCGGAGCCTTCGATTATGACACGGTTTTTAAACCCCATCAACTTCGAACCGCTAACTTTTTTGACCTCGCCTGCCACTTCCTCAAGAAGCAACGCCGGGGCCGTTTTCAGCGGAGC
>NZ_JBFTPS010000103.1:0-6239 GCF_056398605.1 Variovorax sp. 01T432 | reverse complement strand
ATGCATGCCTACATATATAGGCGATGTCATTGGCATATTCAAGAAAATACATGCCTACATCCAGCAAACCAAGAAAGCACCTATCTCATTGATTCCAGAGGGCTTATTGGCTGAAACCGGCGCACGCGGCGCTGGAACTTCGGTCTAGGCGCGCGGCCAGCATGTCCCTGGCGCGATGGAGACACCAGCCTTCGAGCAGCACGCGCACCGTCTCCGGATCGTGCCGGCCCACGGCGACCTCGATATGGCAGCCACGCATGCGCGCCGTGCTTCGGTTCGCGGCCCGCGTCCTGCGGCCAGGCCGGGTGCGGCGGGGTCGCGGCGCTCACCGCGCTGATGCGTTCGTCGAGACGCTGGTTGCGACGGCGGTGGCAAGAATCCTTGAGGGAGGGCGCGACGACCTCTGCCGAGAACGAATCCAGCGCGGTGCTCTATGGCAACTTCGATGGGCGTGGCGTGCTGCTGACGGGCCGGGCGGGGCTCCGGGGGCTGCACGCGGCGGCGGACCACGCAGAGCTCCTGGGCATCGACCTCCCGGCAAGGCTGCGGCTGATCCAGTTGCCCAACCTGGGCAACCCGGAGCACGTGTCGATGTCGGTCCTCGATCGCATCGTCGGCCGATGTACGCCGGGCAAGGAGCCCGCGTACACGAAGTCGGCTTTCATCTCCGTCGGCCCGGACGCACGCGACGATGCGAGCCGGGTGGTGACGCAGGCGCTGAAGGCGCGCGGCGCTGCAAGCTACGAGACGCGCGGCGTCAGCCTCCATCACGCGCATGAGATGCCCTATCGCGGCTGGTATCGGGCGAAGCCGTGCTGTCCGCAGGTCGAGGCCTGATGGAGGCTCCGGCGCGACAAGCGCCGGAATCCGTTCGCGCTTAAATTCGGCAGTCCCACTTCAGGAGAACAAACGCATGATTCACGTCGTCGCCGTCATCACGGCCAAGCCCGGCCAGCGCGCCCAGGTCCTCGAGGCCTTCAAGGCCAACCGCCCCGCCGTTCTGGCCGAAGAGGGCTGCATCGAATACACCGCGACGGTGGATGCCGCGGGCATGCCGGTCTCGAAGGCCAGCTTCGGCCCGGACAGCTTCGTCGTGATCGAGAAGTGGGAGACGCTGGAGGCGCTCAAGGCACATGGGGCTTCGGCGCACATGGCTGCTTACGCGGCGAAGGTGAAGGGCTGGCTGGAGAGCCGGCTGATTCACGTGCTCGAGCCGGTCTGACGCCCAAGAAAAACGCGCCCGAAGGCGCGTTTCTTTCTGGGGCACAGGCGGCTTACTTCGCGACGACCCGCACCATCTCCAGGCACTTGTTCGAGTAGCCCCATTCGTTGTCGTACCAGCTCACGAGCTTGACGAAGGTGCTGTCCAGCGCGATGCCGGCTTCAGCGTCGAAGATGGAGGTGCGCGGGTCGCCGCGGAAGTCGGTGGCAACGACCTTGTCCTCGGTGTAGCCGAGCACGCCCTTGAGGGCGCCTTCGCTTTGCGCCTTCATTTCGGCGCAGATTTCCTTGTACGTGGCTTCCTTGACGAGTTCGACGGTCAGGTCGACCACCGAGACGTCGGAGGTAGGCACGCGGAAGCTCATGCCGGTGATCTTCTTGTTGAGTTCGGGGATGACGACGCCCACAGCCTTGGCGGCGCCGGTGCTCGACGGAATGATGTTCTCGAGGATGCCGCGGCCGCCGCGCCAGTCCTTGTTGCTCGGGCCGTCGACGGTCTTCTGCGTGGCGGTGGTGGCATGCACGGTGGTCATCAGGCCGCGCTTGATGCCCCACTTGTCGTTGAGCACCTTGGCGAGCGGGGCGAGGCAGTTGGTGGTGCAGCTGGCGTTGCTGATGATGGCTTCGCCGGCGTACTTCTTGTCGTTCACGCCGTAGACGAACATGGGGGTGTCGTCCTTGCTGGGGGCGGAGAGGATGACCTTCCTGGCACCGGCGTCGATGTGCTTCTGGGCGGTTTCCTTGGTGAGGAAGAGGCCGGTGGATTCGAGCACGATGTCGGCGCCGACGTCGCTCCACTTGAGTTGCGCGGGGTCGCGCTCCTGCGTGAGGCGGATCTTCTTGCCGTTGACGATGAGGGTGTGGCCGTCGACGGTGATTTCACCCTGGAAGCGGCCGTGCACCGAGTCGTACTGGAGCATGTAGGCGAGGTAGTCGGGCTCGAGCAGGTCGTTGATCGCGACGATCTCGATGTCGTTCTTGAAGTTCTGCACGGCGGCGCGGAGAACGTTGCGACCGATGCGACCGAAGCCGTTGATGCCGAGTTTGATAGCCATGTGATGTGCTCCTGGATGGTTGAAAACTAGGGGCGATCGCTTCAGCGCTTGAGCGCGGCTTCGACCGTGGCAGCGACGTTCTCTGCCGTGAATCCGAAATGCTTGAAGAGTACGCCCGCGGGGGCCGACTCGCCGTAAGTATCGATGCCGATGACGGCGGCGACGCCGTATTTCCACCAGCCGTCGGTGCAGCCCATTTCGACGGCGATGCGGGGCGTGCCCTTGGGCAGCACGCTCTTCTTGTAGGCGACGTCCTGGCGGTCGAAGGTGGTGGTCGAGGGCATGGAGACGACGCGCACGCCGATCTTCTTCGCGGCAAGCAGCTCCTGCGCCCGCAGGGCGAGCTGCACCTCGGAACCGGTGGCGATGATGACGGCCTTGACCTTCTTGTTCTTGAGGCCGACGGCGTCGGGCTCGGCCAGGACGTAGGCGCCCTTGCTGATGTCGCTCAGGTCTTTCTTGGGCGAGTAGGGCAGGTTCTGGCGCGACAGCAGCAGCGCGGTGGGGCGGTCGGCATTCTGGAGGGCGACGGCCCAGGCGACGGCCGTTTCGGCGGTGTCGCCGGGACGCCAGACGTCGAGGTTGGGGATGAGGCGCAGCGATGCGGCGTGTTCGATCGACTGGTGGGTCGGGCCGTCTTCGCCGAGGCCGATGGAGTCGTGCGTGAAGACGTGGATGACGCGCTGCTTCATGAGCGCGGCCATGCGGATGGCATTGCGGCTGTAGTCGCTGAAGGTGAGGAAGGTGCCGCCGTAGGGAATGAAGCCGCCGTGCAGGGCGACGCCGTTCATGATGGCGGCCATGCCGAATTCGCGCACGCCGTAGTTGATATGGCGGCCCTGCAGGCCGTCGGGGAACTGCTCGTTGCCTTCGCTGCGGACGACGGCGCCGTTGGCGTCGAAGCGCAGGGCGGGGGTGCTCTTGGTGTTGGTGAGGTTGGAGCCGGTGAGGTCGGCGCTGCCGCCCAGGAGTTCGGGCAGGGCGGCGGTGAAGGCTTCGAGCGCGAGTTGGGAGGCCTTGCGCGAGGCGACGGTCTCGCCCTTGGTGTGGGCGGCGACGACGGTGTCGAAGGCGGTCTGGTGGAAGTTCTTCGGCAGTTCGCCCTTCATGCGGCGGGTGAACTCGGCGGCGAGGTCGGGGAAGGCCTTTTCATAGGCCGCGAACTTGTGGTCCCATGCGGCCTCGGCCTTGGCGCCGGCGGCCTTGGCGTCCCATTCCTCGTAGACGGCGGCGGGAAGTTCGAAGGGCGGGTGGGCCCACTGCAGCGCGCTGCGCGTGAGGCCGATTTCGTCGGCGCCCAGCGGCTCGCCATGGGCCTTGGCGGTGTTGGCGCGGTTGGGGCTGCCCTTGCCGATCTGGGTCTTGCAGATGATGAGGGTGGGCTTGTCGCCGTTCTTCCTGGCTTGGTCGATGGCCTTGGACACTTCCTTCACGTCGTGGCCGTCGATCGGGCCGAGGACCTGCCAGCCGTAGGCCTTGAAGCGCTCTTCGGTGTTGTCGATGAACCAGGGCTTGACGGGGCCGTCGATGGAAATGCCGTTGTCGTCGTACAGGGCGATAAGCTTGCCGAGCTTCCAGGCACCGGCGAGCGCGGCGGCTTCGTGGCTGATGCCCTCCATCAGACAGCCGTCGCCGAGGAAGGCGTAGGTGTGATGGTCGACGATCGCGTGGTCCTTGCGATTGAACTCGGCGGCCAGCAGCTTCTCGGCGAGCGCGAAGCCGACAGCGTTGGTGATGCCCTGGCCGAGCGGGCCGGTGGTGGTTTCGACGCCGGGGGTGATGCCGACTTCGGGGTGGCCGGCGGTCTTGCTGTGCAGCTGGCGGAAGCGCTTGAGTTCGTCGACCGGCAAGGCGTAGCCGGTGAGGTGGAGCACCGCGTAGATGAGCATCGACGCATGGCCGTTCGACAGCACGAAGCGGTCGCGGTCGAACCAGTGCGGGTTGGCGGGGTTGTGGCGGAGGTGATCGCCCCACAGCGCGACGGCCATGTCGGCCATGCCCATCGGTGCGCCCGGATGCCCCGAGTTTGCGAGTTGAACGGCATCCATTGCCAACGCGCGAATCGCGTTGGCCATCAAGGCTTGGTTGGCCATCTTGGCTTTCTGGGGGCTGGGGTTAGGGGGAACCCGGGATTTTAGCGGGCGGGAACTTGTCGCCTTCTCGGGGCTCTCGATGGCCTGCTAGAGTGCCGCCCATGCATGGGCTGCACCTGACCGCCGATCTCCACGACTGCCGCTGCGCGATGCACTGGCTCGTGGATGCGGCGGCACTGGGCGCGGCCTGCGTGAAGACGGTCGAAGCGGCGGGGCTGCAGAGCGTCGGCCAGCTGTTCCACGCCTTTCCGGCGACGGGGCACGGGGCGGGCGGCGTGACGGCCACCGTGCTGCTGGCCGAGTCGCATCTCTGTGTCCACACCTGGCCCGAGCAGATGGGCGTGACGCTCGATGTCTATGTCTGCAACTTCGGCGCCGATCATTCGGCCAAGGCGCGCGCGGTGATGGCTGCGCTCGAGGCGCTGTTCATGCCGGGCCATGTGGAGCGCCATGCGCTGACGCGCGGCAGTGTCGCGGCGGCAAGTTCATGACGATCAAGGCCCTGATCCTCGCGGCGGGGCGCGGAGAGCGCATGCGGCCGTTGACCGATGTCACGCCCAAGCCGCTGCTGGAAGTGCAAGGCAAGGCGCTGATGCAATGGCCGATGGAGGCGCTCGCGCGCGGCGGGTTCACCGAGGTGGTCGTCAACACGGCCTGGCTGGGCGAGCAGATCCCGCGACGATTCGGCGCGCGGCACGGCGCATCGTCCATCGTGTATTCGCACGAGGGCCTGGACTTCGGCGAGGCGCTGGAGACGGCAGGCGGCATCGTGCGCGCGCTGCCCTCGCTGGGCGAGGTTTTCTGGGTGGCCGCGGGCGATGTATTCGCGCCTGACTTCGTGTTCGCGCAGGAGGCGGTCCATCGCTTCGAGGCCGGCCATCGGCTGGCGCATCTTTGGCTGGTACCGAACCCGCCGCACAACCCGAAGGGAGATTTCGGAATCGGCCCGGATGGTGGCGCCTTGAGCGAAGCCACGCGGAAGTACACCTTCTCGACCATTGCGCTCTACCGTGCCGCGCTGTTCGCGCCGCCGTACTGCGCGATTGCGCCGGGCAACCCGGAGGGCGTGAAGAGCGCATTGGCCCCTTTGTTGCGCAGTGCGATGAAGGCGGGCCGCGTGAGCGCCCAGATCTACGAAGGGCCCTGGGCCGATGTCGGGACGCCCGAGCGCCTGGAGGCGCTGAATGAAAAAGAACGGCCCGCTTGAGGCGGGCCGTTCAGGTTCATGCTGGCGCTCTATGGCAGCGCAGGCATCAAGGCACGTTGGCCGTCGTGAGCTGGAAGGGCTTGCCCGGCAGGTTCAGGGCGCCGCCGTATTCCACAGAGACGCCGCCGGTCGGTTGCACCGGGCAGCCGTTGGGCGCGGGGCAGGCACCGCCATCGGCAAAGATCACCGGACCGTAGCGGTAGTTCTTGATCGACTTGTCCGCGTAATCGGTGACGCTCATCACGTAGCCCTGGTTGGCGAAGTTGTCGGAGTCCTCGACCGCCACAGGGTCCTTCAGGCGGGCATCCTGGAAGGTCCGCACGATGCTGCCGCTGTTGCCGCTGTTCGCGAAGCGCACCCAGGAGATCTTGCGGTCGCCGCGCGAAGCCACGATCACCTGCTGGTTGTTGGGCTCGAAGCTGGCGCCGGGCTCACCCTTGGAGGTCGCGAGCGAAGTCGGGTTGCGGCCGATGCCGGTCACCGTGCCCACTTCGGCGATTGCGCCGGCGCTCGGCGACGCCGGGGTGCCGCCAGGTGCGTAGCCGTCCAGGCTGAAGATGTGCAGCGTGCCGTCCTGCGTCGCGACCCAGGCGCGCGCCGGGTTGCCGTACACCGTGGTCTTCACCGCCGTCGGCTTCGCGCCCAGCGAAACGGTCTTGACCA
>NZ_JBFTPS010000102.1:0-6395 GCF_056398605.1 Variovorax sp. 01T432 | reverse complement strand
CGCACGAGTCCGGTCAGCTCTGCCCGTTCCCCGTCCGTCAGCACAATCTCGATGGCAACTCGCACGATCAAACCCCGTTTCCGCCCGTAGTAGAGCATTGGAAGCGAGGCAATCATTTAAGTTCCCTCAAGAATGCAACACTACACTAGTGCAGTGAGTTAGAAGTTCGTTGAACTATTCCTGATCCTCAGTGTCTCTCGTGTACCGTGTGTATTCGATGAGGCTGCAATGAGCGGAAGACCCAAAGCGACACTGGTTTTGACGGACGCCGAGCGTGATGAGCTCAAGGCCCTGGCGCTGCGAGCGCGCATCGTGCTGGCGTGCGCCGACGGGCAGGACAACAAGGTGGTTGCGGCGCGCCAGCGCGTCACCCCGCAGATGGTGAGCAAGCGGCGGGCACGGTTCGTCGAGCGTCGGCTCGACGGCCTGCTGGACGCGCCGCGCTCTGGTGCGCCAAGAACCATCGACGATGCCCGCGTTGATGCGGTGATCGCCAGGACGCTGGAGAGCGTGCCCCGCGGCGCGACGCACTGGAGTATGCGCATCATGGCCAGCGCAGCCGGGCTTTCGCAGACGGCCGTCTCGCGCATCTGGCGCGCTTTCGGCTTGCAGCGGCATCGCCAGGAGACGTTCAAGCTGTCGAGCGATCCGATGTTCGTCGAGAAGGTGCGCGACATCGTCGGCCTTTACATGGATCCGCCCTTGATGGCGGTGTTGCTGTGCGTGGACGAGAAGAGCCAGATCCAGGCGCTTGATCGCACGCAACCCTTGCTGTCGCTCGCCCCCAGCATCCCCGAGCGGCGCACCCATCCTACGAGCGCCATGGCACCGCAGCAGCGAGTTCCTCCAGTTCTTGCGAACCGTCGAGGCCAACGTCCCACCGGTGCTGGACATCCACCTGGTCATGGACAACTACGGCACACACAAGACGGCGTCGATCAAATCGTGGCTGGCCCGGCATCCGCCCTTTCATGTGCACTTCACGCCGACCTCGGCGTCATGGCTCAATCAGGTCGAGCGCTGGTTCGCAACGCTCACGCAGCGCTGCATTCGCCGCGGCACGCACCGCTCCACACGACAGCTCGAGCAGGCCATTCGGGAGTATCTCGACATCAACAATGCCGAGCCGAAGCCCTTCGTGTGGTCGAAAACTGCCGAAGACATGCTCGCCAGCGTCGAGAGGTTTTGTCTGCGAACTTCTAACTCACGACACTAGGTTCTCGAGCGCGAAATCGAAAGCTCGGGCAGCGCGTCGAATCCATTGAAAGCACGAACACGGCGTTGCGGGCGATCAACAAGATCACTCACGGGGACCAACCAGAGGCGCCCGGCCGCGGACTTCGGCCGGGCGAGTGGCGGGGCGGTTCATCGCACGCTCCTGAACTGCCCGTTAGCAAAGTGATATTGCAAGGCCAGGCTTGCCTGGGCTCTTGCCCTTGCAACCGCTGCTGGACCGGAGGCGACGCCTTCGATGCAGGTGAAACTCACGTCGCGAAGGCCGATCATGCCCAGGATGGCTTTCAGGTAAGGCGTCAGGAAATCGGGTTGCCGTGGACTCTCGCCGGAAAATCTGCCGCCCGAGGACACTGCAACGAAGACAGGACGGTCGCGCAACAATCCCACCTTCCCGTTCGGGCCGACATCGAAGGTGCGTCGCACTCGAGCGACGTGGTCGATCCAGAATTTCAACGCGGCAGGGACGGTGTAATTGTGCATGGGCGTTGCGATAACAAGGAAATCGGCCTCTTCAAGTTCCTTGATGAGGACTTCGGACCTTGCCGCCGTCCCGGCCTCCGACGCGTCCGCAGACGACTGCTGTGAGAGTGCGTAGTCTTCGTCGATGCGCAACAAGGCGTCTTCGCCGAGCAGACGTTCCACCACTGTGGCGGCCGGCAACTTCTCCAGGAGGTGGTCGATGATTTCTTGAGAGAGCCGGTGGCTTTCGGAGGCGCGGCCACGGGGGCTGCAGCTAACGTGGAGGATATTCATCGTCCGGTCTTTCGAGTTGGAAGAAAAATGCAAGGTGATCAGTCTACGAACCGCATGGTCCTGGCCGAAGAGCCAAGAAAAGACATTGCGACCGGGCCATGATTTATGCGATCCTGACCTGCCATGAATCGTGAAACAACCATGCCGGGCTTGTCCATCGACCGGACTGCGGCGCAACCGTACTACCGGCAGATTTACGGGCGGATCCTTGGCGCCATCACGAGTGGCGTCCTCAAACCTGGTGACCGCATCCCCTCGGCGAGGGCGCTGACCCAGGAGCTGGGCCTGGCCAGAGGCACCATCGAGGCTGCCTATTCGCTGCTTGCGGCGGAGGGGTACATCCAGGCCCGGGGGCAGGCGGGCACGATCGTGACGCCCGGGCTGAGGCTGCGAGTCAGGGTCGCCAGTGCGCCTGCGCGCCCCCAGACTATCGCGCCATCCAGCTTCCGGCCGGATTCGGTCTTGCCTTTCCAGATGGGCCTGCCCGCCCTCGATGCCTTTCCCCGCAAGATCTGGGCGCGCCTGGGAGCGCGTTCTGTGCGAGCCATGCAGCCCGTCGACATGGCTCATCCCTCCGTCTTCGGGTTGGAGAAACTTCGATCTCAGATCGCCGCGTATCTTCAGGTCGCCCGGGGAATCGACTGTTCCCCGTCTCAAGTCTTCGTGACGTCCGGATACCGCCACACGATAGCCCTCATTGCCCACGGGCTTCTGAAGGCTCACGACCGCGTCTGGCTCGAAGATCCGGGCTACCCACCCACGCGGGACGTCCTGGCCCACATGCACATCAAGGGAGTGCCGGTGCCCGTGGACGGCGAGGGAATGATCGTTGCACATGGAATCAAGGCCGCCCCCGGCGCTCGCGCGGCCGTCGTCACGCCGGCGCACCAAAGCCCGCTGTGCGTGTCTTTGTCGCTGCCCCGGCGCCTGGCGCTGCTCGAGTGGGCCTCGGCCAACAAGGCTTGGATCATCGAAGACGATTACGACGGCGAGTACCGCTATGCAAGCCGCCCGTTGCCCGCGCTCAAAGGCCTCGATCGTGACGGGCGAGTTCTCTACGCGGGAACGTTCAGCAAGGTGCTGTTTCCCAGTCTACGGCTCGCCTACCTCGTGGTTCCGAATGCGCTCATCGAACGGTTCGAGAGAATCAGCCACGCGTTTGCCGGCAGCAGTTCAGGGTTCACCCAGTCACTGGTGAGCGAGTTTATGGAAGAAGGACACTTCGCCCGGCACATCCAGCGGATGCGCAAGCTATACGCAGAGCGCAGAGAGGCGGCAGCCTCGGGCCTCGAAGGCGTGCTGGGGAAGTACTTGCAAATTGACCCGCAACCAGGAGGCATGCATTTGGTGTTGCGGCTCCGCGGTAGACGCTCGGACCGAGGGGTGGTGGCTCGCATGCGAGAAGACGGCCTGTATGGGGAAGCACTGACGGACTGGATGGCGCGCGGCAGCGGACCCTCGGCCGTGCTTCTCAACTTCACGAACGTCGACTCGCAGCGGACCGCCGAGAAGCTTGCCTTGCTCATCCTGGCGCGGCTTCGTCCGTAGTGGCGATCCAGCGCTGTCGTGCAAGGATCATGGCTTAGTACACAAGACCATTCTTGGCTCTTTCGGTATAGACCAAGGCCTCGCATCATCGGATCCTTCAACTGAAAGGATTCTTCGTGACTCATCGCATTGACTATTCCCAGGCAGCACCCGAAGGCTACAAGGCATTCGGCGGCGTATACGCAACGCTTCAGAGAAGCAGCCTCCCCAAAGCGCTGATCGACCTCGTGTACCTGCGCGTCTCGCAGATCAACGGCTGTGCCTACTGTATCGACATGCATTCGCGCGACTTGCTCAAGGCGGGCCTGGCGGTTGAGAAGCTGGTGCTGGTTCCTGTCTGGCGCGATGCGCTCGAGGTGTTCAGCACCCGCGAACGCGCCGCACTTGCATGGGCTGAAACCGTCACACGTGTCGCCGAGACCGGCGCTCCTGATTCCGAGTACTGGGCTGCAGCGGACGAATTCAGCGACAACGAGCTCGCCGTGCTCACATACGCCATAGGTTTGATGAACGCCTTCAATCGATTCGGGATCGCTTTCCGTTCGACCCCGGTCGGCGCTACCGCTGCTGCTGCCTGACCAGCGGGCTTGGCAACTATGGCATGGACACTGCTTTGCATCGCTGGGATCCTGGAGATCGCCTTCGCGTTCAGTATGAAGGCATCTCACGGCTTCACCAAGGTGATGCCTGCGCTCCTCACGGTCGGCTCGGGCCTGACGAGTGTCTTTCTTCTGTCCCTATCGATGCGCACGCTACCCATGGGGACCGGCTACGCGGTCTGGACCGGCATCGGCGCGGCTGGCACCGCGATCGTGGGAATCCTGGTGCTGGGCGACTCTGCGGCGCCGATGCGGGTACTGTGCATTGGACTTATCCTGGCAGGCGTCATCGGGCTCAAGCTGGCCGCCCGACAATGATCCCGCGGTACACCGATTGGCCGCGCCCGAAGGCGTCGCTCCGCGTGCGACCTTTTACCGCTCGATCGGATTTGAGCAGGCTGGCGATCCGGGACACTCACTGCTCCAACTAGCGCACGACTAGACGGCGCCGAACAGAGGCGGCGCGCAAGTCGATGTGTCTGACATGGGACTCCTCTGCCAGCCGTTCGCACCAGTCGTCGGCAGGTTCGTAGCGGGAACGCGCGGACGCGTGAAACAGCATGATCGACCGCTTGATGCAAGAGACCAGCCATTCAGGTAACAGGAGCTAGGACTGCAGCGGTCCCAAGACGGCTGTTCGCGCCCTGCGGTGCCCGCGGCTCGCGACCAGGCCGCGCGGGCCGCAGAGTTCAAAGGTGGGTGAAGTGGCCGCGCGTCGGATGGTAACTTCTATTTCTTCGCTGGCGCTGCAGTGTAACCAAAGGCTTGATAGAGGACGTCGCGCGTGTCTGCGAGTAGGTCGTCGACATCGAGGTCACCCGACAGGTCTTCGATGTAGATCTCCGGGAAGACCATGAACGGCCGGTCGGAGACCTTCTTTCGAAAAGGTGAATAGCTGTCGACCGCCAACTCGCAGCCTTCAACGTGCATCAGCGCGCAGGTCACCAACGCCGGGCCCGCGATCTCGTACCGCTTGGCGGCCTTCAGCGAAACAGTCAGTGATCGCTCGAAGAACTGGAGCGAGTGGGACGCCCATACCCCCACCTTGCCGTCTTGACCGCGGCCGCCGGCGATGGTCATGTACTCCATCGATCCATTCCTAAATAGCTGGCTTTGCGAGGACGCTTCACCGTTGGCGCCTAGGTAAGCGCCGGCGCCGTCCAAGTTCACGCGCGGGTCGGCGCCTCCGTCCCATACGATGAAGTCGACGAACTGCACCTTCTTGACGTCCACCAAAGTGCGGCGCGCCATGCCTGACAGCGAGACGAGCTCGAGTACAGCAAGGGGCGAATCGCCCATGGGCATCTGCGTCTTTCGTTCCTCAACGAGTTTTAGCCTGCTGTGAATGAATTCGCGCGCCTGCACGGCGAGCGCGGCGGAGGCACCGAAGGCCGAACGCACTTGGTCGAAGCTCATATCGGAGGTCATTTTCCCGTTGCGGATGACGAATCGTCGCTTCGTGCTGTTAGGGTTGCGCACGCAGTGGGGCCCGTCGAATGACATGGGGACGCGAAGAACCACCCCAGAGCCACCATCGAGCGGCACTTGGGCGATCTGGATGCCGTGAAACCGGGGTTCGATCCAGGCGTCCAGGATCTGCATGATTCGCCTCGACTCCTTGTCGAAGTTGTCGAAGGTCATCGGTATGACAGCCTTCGCAGTGCCAGTGGCCCTGTCCTCGCTGATCCCATACACGAGATCGCCACCGTCGGCGTTCAGCAAGGCGCTGACGTCCTTAGCTAGCTCTTCCTTGTCGTCGTCGCTCTTGCCGGGCAGAATCTGCTTGAAGTCGAGCGTGCTCGATTCGCTGGTGCGCTGGTCACAAACTTCCTGAAAAACGGCAGCATTGATCTTGTCGAGGGTATACGGCAACATTGCGGCTTCCAGTTACATTGCTGCGATATCGTAGCTGCATCGACGCGCAGCAACAGAATGCGTTCCAAGATCTAGTACCGAAGTGAACGTCTGCGTTGCGACCGGGGGCCTCACTAGCGAGCGACAGCTCTTGGCCATGCCGCATGTGGCACTTCTGCACATGGGATGATTCTTCGTCGAGCTCGTTCCAACGTGCTCGACTTCGCCGATCGCCTCACCGAGGCTTTCTGCCGATGATGCGGCGCCAAGACGGTGAGGGATCGCTTCCGCTTCCGCTCGACCTCCGTTCAACCTAGCGCGTTTGCGGTCCGGTCTGTATCTTGGTTCGCAATGAACCGAAACTCCCAAGAACTACAAGCCATCGAACGCGCCGAAGCCGAGCTG
>NZ_JBFTPS010000101.1:0-6426 GCF_056398605.1 Variovorax sp. 01T432 | reverse complement strand
ATCCTGACCGAAGTCGTCAAGGCGGCGCAGCTGCTGTCGCAGGAGGGCATCGACGCCGAGGTGTTCAGCGTCACGAGCTGGAGCGAGCTCGCGCGCGACGGCCATGCCTGCGAGGAGCGCGCGCTGGCAGGCGATGCGGCGCCGGGAACGCCCTTCATCGCGCGGCAGCTGGGCCTGGGCAGCGGCCCGGTGATCGCCGCGACCGACTACGTGCGCGCAGTGCCCGAGAGCGTGCGCGCCTTCCTCCCCGAAGGCCGCCGCTACCTCACGCTCGGCACCGACGGCTTCGGCCGCAGCGACACGCGCGCCGCCCTGCGACAGTTCTTCGGCGTCGACGCGCAGAGCATCGCGCGCGCGGCGCGGCAGCAGGTGGAAGCCTGGTAACGCTCGACGCCTATAGCCCGTCGATACGTCGCCGGCACAGACCCACGAACTCCTGAACCGCGCGCGACTGAGCCTGTGCCGGGTGGAAGGCCAGGAGCGCGCGGAATTGAACGTTCGGCACCAGCAGGGCATAGCGCAGGCCCATCGCGGCATGTTCTCGCGCAACGATCGGGTTGGTGATCGCCAGCCCGGCGCCGGCCAATACCAGGGCGCACTGGGTGGCGCTATAGGGTGTCTCGACGACGAATCGCGGCGCGATGCCATGCTGCGCGAGCAACCGCTCCAGCCGCTGCTGCGTTGGGTCGGAGGCGGAGAGGCCCACCAGTGGAACGTCGAGCAGGTCTTGCGCTTCGATGCGCGTGCGGCTGGCCCAGGGGTGCATCGCGGGCATGGCACACACCGCCGGCAACTCGTAGAACATCGATGCCACCAAGCCTTTGGTATCGGCTTCATCGCCCATGAAGGCCAGGTCGACCGTCCCTTGCAAGAGGTGCTGGCGCAACGCCTGGGAAGCGTCAACGGTCAGGACACACCGCATGCGTGGATAGAGGCGCTGAAACTCCGTCACGACCCACGGCATCACGCTGGCAGACATCGCATGCATTGCGCCGACACGCAGCACTGCATCTTCGTGCGACTTCAATCCATCGATCTTGCGCTGCACGGCATCGAGACCGACATAGACCCTCTCGACCTCAGTCATCAGTGCGCGCGCCTCGGGTGTCGCCGTCAATCTACCCCTTTGCCGGTCGAACAACTTGAGGCCGGACCGCTCTTCGAACTGGGCCAGCAATTGCGTCACGGCCGGCTGGCTGACGCGCAGGGCGGCGGCCGCGCGATTGGCCGAGCCGAGAAGCATCACCATACGGAAGACTTCTACCTGCCGGGCACTTGGACTCATGGTGGTGAGTATAAGTTTTACTTAACTCATATGCCGAATGCGTGCCCCTCGTCCGGGAGGCATCCTCCTAAGCTCCACGGCATGCAAGACACCCCTCCGCTATCCACCGCTGTCGTCGCGCATGGTGTTCGCCGCAACCCCCGAATGACGCACCTTCGCTGCATTTCCTGCCGTGCGGAGTACCCAATTTCGGACATGTCGGCGGGCTGCCCGCAATGTGCTGTCGCGGGCCGGCCGAGCAGCCTCGAGGTTGTCTATGCCGGCACTCCACGCCTGGAGCCGCGAAGCTCAGGTTATGAGTGGGGCGATTGGCTGCCGTACACCGAAGGGATATCGCTGGGCGAGGGCGAGACGCCCTGCCTGGAGTTGCCGACGCTGGCCGCAGACCTGGGGCTCGGCCGATTGACGATCAAGCACGAAGGCATGAACCCGACGGGTTCGCACAAGGACCGGATGTCGGCGCAGGCCGTGAGTCGCGCGCTGCACGTTGGCGCGCAGACGGTCGTTCTGGCGTCGAGCGGCAATGCCGCAGTGTCGGCGGCCGCATACTGCGCAGCAGCCGGTCTCGACTGCGAGGTCGCCACCTACCGCGACCTGCCGCCTCCCTTCGCTGCCGCGCTACGGTACTTTGGTGCCAGACGCGTGGCCTTCGAAACGGGACACGAGCGTTGGCAGCACGTGCGTCAGCGCGTCGATCGCGATGGGGCATTTGCGCTGACTAACTACAGCGTACCCGCGGTCGCGAGCCCGGTGTTCGGCGTGGAAGGCTACCGGGCAGTGGCGCTGGAATGGGCCGCACAGGGCTGCCGGCCGGACCATGTCCTGGTGCCGACCTCCCGTGGTGACCTGCTGTGGGGAATCTACAGCGCCTTGCGCGACTTGGTCGCGGTAGGGCTCCTGGACCGCATGCCGAGGCTGTGGGCCGTGGAACCCTTCGCACGCCTGACGCGGGTCCTGGAGGGCGCAGTGCTCCAGTCGGAATTTCCCGGAGAGACCGCGCAGTTCTCCACCGCGGGTTCGACCGTCACCCTGCAGCAGGAGCAGGCAGTCCTCATGTCCGGAGGTGGGGCTGTCGTGGTCGGCGATGCCGACGCAGCAAATGGCGTGTCTCGCCTTGCACAGGCGGGTTTCTGGGTCGAGCTGTGCGCTGGCGCAAGCCTGTCCGCTGCCCGCCACTTGCTGCGGACCGGCCGCATTTCTCCGGAGCAGCACGTGTTGCTGCTACTGACCGCCAAGGGCGACCGCGATTCCTTCCAGTTCGATTCCGTTTGATCTTCACCAGGAGTATTTGTATGACCTTCGCCCGCATGTCTTCCACGTTCCTGGCATTTGCCCTGGGGCTCGGCGGGGCCGCCCAGGCCGCCTATCCTGACAAGCCCCTGCGCCTAGTCGTCCCCTGGGCAGCAGGAGGGAGCTCGGATGCCATTGCGCGCGCAGTTGCGCAACGCATGGGCGAAACCTTGGGCCAAAGCATGATCGTCGACAACCGCTCGGGTGCTTCCGGTCGCATCGGCCTGGAAATGGCGGCCAAGTCCGCGCCCGACGGCTACACCCTCGCTCTGGTCGAACTGCCGCACGCGATCGCGCCTGCGGTCTTCACCCATATGCCGTACGACCTCCTTCGCGACTTCGCGCCTATTTCGATGATCGGCGAATCGCCTCTCATCCTCTTCGCCGACAGCGCCACCTACAAGACGGGGGACCTGCAGCGCTTCCTGGACGATGCGCGCCGTGCCCCCAAGCCTTTGCTCCTCGCCACGAGCGGCAATGGTTCCATCAGTCACCTATCAGCCAAGCTTCTGGAAGCCCAGGCAGGGGTCAAGGTCGACGCGATACCGTACCGCGGCTCGGCGCCGGCGCTGATGGACGTCGTCGCCCAGCAAGTGACCGGGCATTTTTCGACGCTGGCCAGCGCCAGCAGCCTGCTGGGCGGGGGCAAGGTTGCACCTCTAATGACGACCGGCGCCACGCGCATGCCGATCCTGCCCGGCGTGCCGACCGCGACCGAATTGAAGATACCCGGCATGCAGTTCTCACAATGGTGGGCGCTAGTTGTTCCTGCGAAGACGCCTGTCGAGATCGTCGATCGCCTGGGCAAGGAGCTCAACAAGGCGCTGGAGTACGGGCCGGTGCGTGACCGGCTCAGCAATCAGGGCATTCAGCTCAAGGGCTCAACGCCCGCCCAACTCGGCATCTTCATGAAGAGCGAAGTGGCGAAGTGGGCCAAGGTGGTCCGCGACTCCGGCATCGAGCCGGAGTAAATCAGCGCAGCTGCTGGCATCGGAAAGAGCCCGATTTCGAGGCCGGTGACCCAGCCTGTCCCGGCGAGCGCTCTGCACCCGACCGTTGTGTTCAACCTCAAAGAAACTTGAAATGAAAAAAACTCTCGTCGCTCTGGCCGCCCTGGCTGTTGCCGGTGTTGCCTCAGCCCAATCATCCGTCACGCTGTTCGGTGTTCTTGACGCCGGCGTCAGCTACTACGACGCCAAGACGGACACCCCCACCGGCGCCATCAAGCAAAGCCAATGGGCCCAGAGCACCGCTGGCTACAACACCAGCCGCCTGGGTTTCCGTGGCACTGAAGACCTCGGTGGCGGTCTGGCCGCGAGCTTTTGGCTTGAAGCGGGTCTTGGCAATGACAACGGCACTACAGGCGGCTCTGTCAGCAGCGTCTCGAGCACTCCCCTCACCGGCTTCTTCAATCGTCGCTCGACAGTAAGCCTGTCCGGCGGCTTCGGTGAAGTGCGGATCGGTCGTGACTACACCCCGACGTTCTGGAACGACACCGAGTTCGATCCGTTTGGCACCAATGGCGTAGGCACCAACATCATTTACTCCGCGCACAGCACTGTTCTCGCTACTGCTGGTGTCAGCGATTCGAACACCGCGCGCGCAAGCAACACCGTGGGCTACTTCTTGCCCCCGAACCTCGGTGGCTTCTACGGCCAGGCCCAATACGGCTTTGCAGAAAACGTGAAGCAATCCGGCCTGCTGACCTTGGAGGCCGGAAAGTACATTGGTGGTCGCGTCGGCTATGCCAAGGGTCCTCTGGACGTGGCTCTGGCCTACGGCGTGGACACCGCAGCCGACGTCATCGGCAACACGATCGAAGCTAAGACCTTCAACCTGGGTGCTTCGTACGACCTCGGCGTCGTCAAGCTCTTCGGTGAGTTCTCGCGCGTGAAGAACATGGCTGACCTGCCAGTGTTCGCTGGCGTCGACAACTCGGTCAACCTGGACGGTTACCTGCTGGGCGCTACCGTGCCCGTGGGTCCTGGCCTGATCCGCGTTGCGTACTCGCAAGCCAAGGCTAAGTTCGACGTCGGCAACGACCCGCGCGCTCGCAAGTTCGCTGTCGGCTATGGGCACAACCTGTCGAAGCGTACGGTTCTGTACGCGACCTACGCACACGTCTCCAACAAAAATGGTGCCGCGATCACGACCGGTGGCTTGCCTACCTTCATTCCTGGTGCTGGAAACGCCGCTTCGAGCGCAAATGGCTTCGACTTTGGTATGCGTCACGCCTTCTGATTTGTGAACTGCCATCGCGAGCGCGGCGGCCCGTTGATCGCGGCAACCGACTACGTGCGTGCGGTGGCCGAGAGCGGGCGCGCCTTCCTGCCGGAGGGGCGCCGCTGCCTCGCGCTCGGCACCGCCGGCCTCTGCCGGAGCGACACACGCGCCGCTCTGCGACAGCTTTCTCGGCGTCGCCGCGCAGAGCATCGCGCGCGGCGCGTACTACACTGCCGCGTCGAAAAAATTCAGAATTAAAAGATATGAGAACAGTGGAGATCAAGGTGCCGGACATCGGCGATTTCGATGAAGTCGTGGTGATCGAGGTGCTGGTGAAAGTGGGTGACACGGTCAAGGCCGAGCAATCGCTGATCACGGTCGAATCGGACAAGGCCTCGATGGAAATCCCGTCGAGCCAGGCCGGTGTCGTGAAGGAACTCAAGGTCGGGGTGGGCAGCAAGGTCAAGGAAGGCTCGGTCGTGCTGGTGCTCGAAGGCGAGGGCGCGGCGGCTGCTGCACCCGCGGCCGCACCGGCAGCCGTTGCCGCGCCGGCACCCGCTGCGGCGCCCGTGCCGGCCGCGGCAAGCCCYGCGGCCGCGACGACGGGACCGGTCGAGGTCAAGGTGCCCGACATCGGTGATTTCAAGGACGTCGCGGTGATCGAGATCCTGGTGAAACCAGGGGACRCRATCAAGGCCGAACAGTCGCTGATCACCGTCGAATCKGACAAAGCCTCGATGGAGATCCCCTCGTCCTCGGCCGGCGTGCTCAAGGAGCTCAGGGTCAAGGTCGGCGACGTCGTCAACATCGGTGACCTGATYGCGGTGCTCGAAGGCTCGACGGGCGGCGCCGCTGCGGCGGTCGCCGGCCCCGCGCCATCGCAGCCCGCCGCGGCGCCCGCGCCCGCGAGCAYCACGGCACCGGCACCGGCACCGGCACCTGCACCGGCTGCGGCCAGCGCCGCGCCACCCGCGGCGCACGATCCGACGGTGCCGCCMAGCGGCAAGATGCCCCACGCATCGCCTTCGGTGCGCAAGTTCGCCCGCGAACTGGGCGTGCCGCTGGAAGAAGTCAAGGGCAGCGGCCCCAAGGGCCGCATCACGCAGGAGGACGTCCAGAACTTCACCAAGGCGGTGATGAGCGGCGCGGCCAGCACCAAGGCATCGGCCGCCAAGGCGCCCGCGGGCGGTGGCGGCGAAGCCCTCGGACTGTTGCCGTGGCCCAAGGTCGACTTCACGAAGTTCGGCGCGGTCGAGCGCAAGGACCTGTCGCGCATCAAGAAGATCAGCGGCGCGAACCTGCACCGCAACTGGGTGATGATCCCGCACGTCACGAACAACGACGATGCCGACATCACCGAACTCGAAGCCTTCCGCGTGGCGACGAACAAGGAGAACGAGAAGTCCGGCGTCAAGGTCACGATGCTGGCCTTCGTGATCAAGGCCGTGGTCGCGGGCCTGAAGAAATTCCCCGAGTTCAACACCAGCCTGGACGGCGATCAGCTTGTCTACAAGCAGTACTTCCACGTCGGCTTCGCGGCCGACACGCCCAATGGCCTCGTGGTTCCGGTGCTCAGGGATGCCGACAAGAAGGGCATCCTGCAGATCAGCCAGGAGATGGGGGAGGGA
>NZ_JBFTPS010000100.1:0-9174 GCF_056398605.1 Variovorax sp. 01T432 | reverse complement strand
CTTCAAGAGCAAGAACCCGCAACCGCCCGCACTGCCCACCGCGGCCTGGATCAACCCGCCACAACAGGAATCAGCCACCCTCAAAAAGACGCAGCCCTGCACAGTAAATTCATGAAGCCGGGTGTAGCAAAGTCATTGACACGTTCCGCTGCTCATGAGCGCGTGCGCCTCCAGGCCCAGCGCTCGGCCGCCGCCCGTGTAGCGGGCGATCGTGCCGCCGCTCCTGCAGTCCGATCGGTAGCCGGGAACCGTACGGAGTCCGGACAAGCTTCTATCACTGTGGGCTCACCGGCCCAACACCTCATGCTGCATGCGCGCCGACGCGCGCATTGCAGCAACTACGCGCATCGTGCGTAATGGGGGTCAGGCCACAACGACAAACGGATGCCGGGGGATCCGTTTGCCGTCATCTTCCGTGACTGCTTGTGCCAGCATTCGCCGCGATAGGAACAAGAGCCCTCCGGGACCGTCACGTCCTGCCCAGTTGACTTGCGGCGATGAGGTTCGGCTATTGCTCTGCGTCTCGCAGGCGCCCGAAATGCGAACGCATCATCGGAAATACGTCAAGCGGCCTCAATCCCGATCGTCCCAATCGCGGCGCTCATGGCGGCGATGGCGCCAACGCTCGCCCTCGTAGTACACAGGCGCGGGCGGTCCGTAGTACACCGGTGGAGGCCGGTAGTAGGTGGGTGGTGCAGGCCGGTAATACACGGGCGGAGCCGCCTGGTAATAAACCGGCGGGGGTGGGGCATAGGCCGGCGCCGGCTCGTAGTACACGGGAGCAGGCTCGGTCACGACCACCCCCGGCACGCTGACGCCCACGGACCAGTTCACTTCCGCGTTGGCTGATGCCGCCGCGAGAAGTGAGCTGCCCGCCACGACAGCGGTCGCAGCCCATTTGACGATGACAGAACGATCCAGATTCAAGGTGGTTCCCCAACAAGCGGAGCGATGCCGCTCCTCTTGATGTAACGCGCGAGCCACCGCGCGGTGGACCGAAGATCGCAAGAAATCGTTGCTAACTTTATGTGGCGTACGTCCTCGACAGACGAACTCACGATCGGTAACACGTTAACCTCCTTGGTCGTCGCCGAAAAGCCGCCCTAGGCGTTGAGCGAAGGGTCCACTCAGTTGGACTCAACTCAAAGGGCAATATGCAATCACAAATGCAACACAACGCGCGCCGCACCCTGCGGCGCGCCGGGGTAGCTACTTTCTTGTTCACCGCAGCCCTTGTCGCTGCGGCTGGCTTTGCGGTCCCGGAGACCAGTGCCGCGGCCGAGATGAAGCTCCTGGGGAGCGGCACCTTCAAGCCGCCCGCAGCCGAGCGGCTCGCGGCCCTGCCTGCGGATCTCGGGTTTTCTCAGGCCGATCTCGCCTCGGGCACTTGGTCGATTTCGGTGCGGTATGACGACAGCGTCCCCGACGCGGACTCCGACCCGCGCGTGGGTAGATATTCCGGAGCGATCCGCGCGTTTCGATTGGTGATCGGCGGCACAACGATCGATCTGCCCGTTGAGCAAGCGGTCATCGCAGTGAGTGACGGTGGGGGCGGGTTCCCCAATCGAGAGTCCATCCGTGTGGAGACCAAGGCCTCTACCTCCTCAGGCCTTCTGCGCGTCAGCTGGGTTCAAGTCAATCAGCAACCGAAGGGTGTGGATTTGCGCGGCCCCATAGGTGTGCTGCCGAGCGACGCCTTGCCAACGTACGCGATGATCGCCAACTTGGCTACGGCGAGCCCCTTCGACCGATACCTGGAGTTGCGCATCGATCGCCCGGGCGGTGACTCGCTTCCGCTGCTTTATCTCAGCTCGTCCAAGCTGACCGTGACAGCTGGCCCTGCCACGGCACCTTGAGGAGAACGAGATGTCAAGAAAGATAGCAGCATTCCCAGGTCGTTTCCTGTTGCGCGGCGCGGTGGCACTGATCATGGCGGGAACCCTCGCCGCGTGCGGCGGCGGTGGAGGAGGCGGTGGTGGCAGTGTCGGCGTGGGCGTCGTCGCATCTCAGCCTACCGTTGCGCCGCTGACGCTGACCTTGACACGCGTCGGGCCCGAAGCCATCGAGTTGGACTGGAGCGATGATTCATTCGTCTCAACTTTCCTGGTTGTTCGCGATGGCTCGGCGTTGGCGTCGGTCACAACCAACACCTTGGTGGATGCCTCGGTCTTCGTCAACCAGACGTATTGCTATCAGGTTCAGGGCTACGACGCCACAGGACTGCTGGTGGCGTCCAGCAGCAGCGGGTGCATCACGTTGCTTCCGTAGCAGGGCGAAGGCAATCGGCTGGATGCGCAAAGCGGCGTCGCTGCGGCCTACGTGGCAAAGCCTCAATCGCTTGGGGACAGTCGGGCGCAGGGCAGAATCAACCTGATGCTTCTCCGCGTCGGCCAGACCAGCACGCATTGGCCGTTTCGCCGCCGCATTGGGACGTTGCTGAGGTGCCGCCTCTACCTTGGGGAGCGAGGCGGTCGCGTCGGTGGCCACTTCCAGGAAAGGCGAAGTCCAGACCATGGCAAGCGCTCGGTTGCGCAACGACCCATCCTTCGTCGGCACCTGTGGGATGTTAGGGCTGCCAGCGTGGCGAGTGCTGCCCTTGTAGCTCAGCCTTTCATGTTGGTGTAGGCGGCGACGATCCGCTTTGGAAATACAGCTTCGTGGGTCCCGTCCCGACCGCCAACTCTGACGGCACCGAATGCCGGTTGCGCGCCGCCGACACGAAACACGTACTACTCATCCAAGCCTGCTCTTGGACATACACACTGAAGGGGCCAGCATTGGCATCTGCTGCAGGCGCCGCACTCGATTCCTGAGGGAGTCGAGAGTCAGGGCCCGGGCGCACCGATACGCTTTTGGTAGCGGTCGCAGTCGGAATCGCGCGCTATGTCCGATCGATCCTGGCGCTCCGACGAGACGTGTGTGACGATCCGCCGTGGACGCACTTACCTCTGTCGGGCTGTCGGTCAGGAGGGCACGACGGTCGACTTCCGCCCGAACCCCAATCCCGATGCGACGTCGCCCAAGGGGCTCTTGTTCAAACCGCGGGAGACACTGGCTCGCGCTCCGGTGAGCGGTGGGTCGACTGCTACGCCGCCGTCTCCCAGCGCGGGAACTGTCCGCGACCGGTGACGGGAACAGGAGCAGTGGCGGGGTACTCCTGCAGCCGTGGCACTCGTTGATCGTTGTCGTGGGTGCCAAAGTTTTCCGGGTGCCCCCTGTGGTTGTGACAAGGCGGGAACTGCGGCAGGATCGCCGCCATGACGGCCGACACAATCCACGTAGACCCTTCGCTCCTCGATACCGAAGAGGTGGCCCGGGCACTGGGCACTGACCTCGAGAGCGGACTCGCCACGGAGGAGGCGGCTGCGCGCCTCGCAAGCGATGGGCCAAACGAACTGCGTGCTGCTCAGCGCGAGCCCACTTGGCGCCATATCCTCCGCCAGTTCCAGGATCCATTGATCTACCTTTTGTTAGGTGCGGTGGCCATCGCCCTTGCTGCGTGGCTGATCGAGGGCGGGCACGACTGGCCAGTGGATGCGATCGTGATTGCATCGGTCATCGTCTTGAACGGTGCGATCGGCTATGCGCAGGAAGCCAAAGCCGAGAGCGCAGTCGCGGCGCTAGCCGGCATGACTGCCGCGACCTGCTCCGTCCTGCGCAACGGGCAGTCGCTGCGTATTCCGAGCGCCGACCTCGTCGTTGGCGACGTGCTGGTGCTCGGCGAGGGCGACCTCGTCGGCGCAGACGCGCGGCTCGTACGCGCTGCTGCGCTGCGCGTCCACGAGGCTTCACTCACCGGCGAAAGCGAGGCGGTGCTGAAGGACCCTGCCACGCTGCCGGTGAAAGCGCCACTCGGCGACCGGCTCGACATGGTGTTCAAAGGCACGGCGGTGGCACAGGGCACCGGCCGCGCAGTCGTCACCGCGACCGGAATGGCGACGGAGATGGGGTCGATTGCCCGCATGCTCGATGCCACCGCTGAAGAGCCCACGCCCTTGCAGAAGGAGGTCGGTCGCATCGGCCGCATGCTCGGCGTCGTGGTCGTCATCATCGCCATTGTCGTGGTGGCAACGATCCTTCTCGTGTCGGACATCCGCGGCCCGTCTGACCTGTTCACCGTGCTGCTGCTCGGCGTGTCGCTGGCCGTCGCTGCAGTGCCCGAGGGGCTGCCGGCGATCCTGTCGGTGGTGCTGGCGACGGGCATGCAACGCATGGCCAAGCGTCGAGCCATCGTGAAGGAGCTGTCGTCGGTCGAGACCTTGGGCTCCGCTTCTGTGATCTGCTCCGACAAGACCGGCACGTTGACACGATCCGAGATGACAATCCAGCGCGTCGTGACGGCCTCCGGCGACACGCTCGTCACCGGCGTGGGCTACGCTCCCGAGGGAAAGGTGGAATTCGAGGGCGCAGAGATCAAGACCGGCGCGCTGCTGAACGAACAGGTCGTGGTGCTCAGCGGAGGCAGCTTGGCGGGCGACGCCGACTTGCGCCAAGCGAGCGATGGTCGATGGGAGATCCAGGGCGACCCCACGGAAGCGGCTTTCCTAGTCGCTGAGCGCAAGCTCGGTGCGACCGAGCGACGCGAGCGTCGCTTCGAACGGATCGGTGAGATCCCGTTCACGTCGGACCGCAAGATGATGTCGACCATCGAACGCGACCGCGAGCACGGAGGCGAAATCATAGTCATCACGAAGGGCGCCCCCGACGTACTGCTCGAACACTGCACGCGTGCACGCGTCGGCATGGACGTGGTAGTTCTCAACGACGAACTGCGATCGCGCGCCCTCGCTGCCGTGTCTCGGCTCACGGACGAAGCCTTGCGCACGCTCGCAGTTGCCTATCGCCCGCTCACTCTTGGCGAGCGCGCCGAGGCCTCGCCCGACCTAGAGCGCGACCTGATCTTCGTGGGCACCGTCGGCATGATTGACCCGCCGCGCCCGGAGGCTGCGGTAGCGATCCGCGAGGCACACCGGGCCGGGATCCGCGTGATCATGATCACCGGCGATCATCCGCGCACGGCGGCGCGCATCGCCGCCGACCTCGGCATCGTCGAGCCGGGGGCGGACGCTCTGACGGGAGCCGAGCTCGACGCGCTCGACGGCGCGGGCCTCGCCGCTGCGGTGCGCGTGACCTCGGTCTATGCCCGCGTGGCGCCGGTCCACAAGCTGCGCATCGTCGATGCGCTGCAGGCCGACGGCAACGTCGTCGCGATGACCGGCGACGGTGTCAACGACGCGCCGGCGCTGAAGTCGGCCGATATCGGCGTGGCGATGGGCATCACGGGCACAGAGGTGGCCAAGCAAGCGGCAAAGATGATCCTCGTCGACGACAACTTCGCGACCATCATCGAGGCGGTGCGGGAAGGCCGCGGCATTTTCGACAACATCCGCAAGTTCCTGCGCTACCTGCTGTCTTCCAACATGGGCGAAGTGCTGACCGTCTTCCTCGGCGTCGTCGGCTCCAGCGTGCTCGGTCTGGGCGGCGGAGGTGAAGGCGTGGTGCTGCCATTGCTGGCAACGCAGATCTTGTGGATTAACCTCATCACCGACTCAGGCCCGGCACTCGCGATGGGCATCGACCCGCAAACCGAGGACGTCATGGCTCGGATGCCGCGGAAGCCGACCGATCGCGCGATCGACAGCCGCATGTGGCGGGGTGTGGTCTGGATCGGGCTGGTGATGGCGCTGGCGACGCTACTTACCATTGACCTGTACCTGCCGGGCGGGCTAATTGAAGGATCGCAGAGCCTGGCCAACGCGCGGACTGCCGGCTTCACCGTGCTCGTGTTCGCGCAGCTTTTCAACTGCTTCAATGCGCGCTCCGAAACCACCAGCGCCTTCCACCATCTGTTCGTCAATTCCTGGCTCTGGGGTGCCATCGCTCTGTCGGTCGTCCTGCAGGTGGCGGTGGTTCAGGTCGACCTGCTCAACGCGGCGTTCGGCACTGTGCCCCTCGCGCCTGCGCAATGGGCCGTTTGCGTGGCCATGGGCAGCACCGTGCTGTGGTTCGGCGAGCTGCGTAAGCTGGCGCTGCGTGCCTGGAGCGCTGGTGTTCCGTACCCCAACAGCCGGCGAGGAGTGCACCTCGGCGCTTGATTTAACCAATCTCGGGGTGGGACCCGCCTCGTAGATTTGCTCCCCCGTGGACCGTACGGCCGTGGCAATCGGGGCCGCGAAGCCGGAAGACACGCTTCGCCAACTCGATGCGGAGAATCTCGATCTCCATCGATGAACCTCCGAACAGCGGCGATGGATGAGTCGCTCAGTTTCCTATCCGTGTGGCGCAGGCCCCTTCGCAGCGGAGGGGTGCTGCCCTTAGGCACATTGGCCAGGCGGGTCCTAAACCGGTCCCTGCTGTTGAAGGGCCTGGGCCGCCGGCTCGTACCATGGATCATCCGACACGCGGCGATCGCGGGAGAAGGCTCCATTTGACGCATTCGAACCAGATCCAGCTCAAGGCAGACACGCCAATGGCCGCCAGCAGCAGCATAGGCGTGGGCTGCGCGAACGAGAACAGCCGGCTGACCGCTGGGACGGCGAGCACCACCCCCAGCAGCACGATCGTGCCCGCGGCGATCCAGCCGAACTGCCTGCCAGATTCGCCGTCGCTGCGCCATGCGCTGCGACCCCATGAGCGGTTGGTCTGGATCAGAGCCAGGTTGGACATCACCAGGACCACGAACGTCAATGCCCGCGCCATGTCGTCGCGTTCGATATCCGGCGGCGCAAGCGCCCGGACGCCGGCGTACACCCCGAGCAGCAGTGCCAGCGAGCCGGCGCCCTGCCACAGGGCACGCAACATCAATGCCTTGTCGAACAGGCGTTGATCGGCACGGCGCGGGGGCACCTTCATCGCATCGGCCTCCAGCGGCTGGGATTCGAAGACCACCGAGCAGGCCGGATCGATGATCAGCTGCAGGAACAGGATGTGCACCGGCATCAGCAGTACCGGCCAACCCAGCAGCACGGGCATGACCGACAGGCCGACGATCGGCACATGCGCGGCCACGACGAAGACAATGGCCTTGCGCAGGTTCGCGAACACCCGGCGCCCGTAACGCACCGCGGTCACCAGCGACGCGAAGTCGTCGTTCATCAGGACCAGCGAGGCCGCCTCGCGGGCCACCTCCGTGCCGCGCGCGCCCATCGCCACGCCGATGTCGGCGGCCTTGAGCGCCGGCGCGTCGTTGACCCCGTCGCCGGTCATCGCCACCACGTCTCCCCGCGCGCTGAATGCCCGTACCAGGCGGAGCTTCTGGTCGGGCTGGACGCGCGAGAAGATGTGCGTCTCGGCCAGCCGCTCGGCCAGCGCCTGGTCCGAAAGCGCCGCGAGCTCGAGCCCGGTGATGACGTCAGCGTCGGCCCGCAGGCCGGCCTGCCGAGCCACCGAGATCGCAGTCGCCGAATGGTCGCCCGTCATCATCACGACCCGGATGCCCGCTTCACGGCACTCGGCGATGGCCTGGGGCACCTCGGTACGCATGGGGTCTTCGAGTCCCACCAGCCCTAGGAACCGGAACTCGAAATCGTGTTGCAGCCTGGGCAGCGAGGCCGCGCCGAAGGTCGCCCGCGCCACGCCCAGCACGCGCAGGCCATCGCGCGCCATCGCCCGCACCTGTGCGGCCACTCTCGCACTCTGATCGGCGTCCATGTGGCACAGGTCGACGATGGCCTCGGGCGCGCCCTTGGCCGCGATGAGACGGTCGCGGTGGTCCGGCGATTGCCAGACGCGCGACATGGCCAGCATCTCGGGCGAAAGGGGATAGTCGTCGACCAGGGTCCATTCGGCGTGCAGATGCTCCGTGCCGGCGAGCAGATGCCGCCCGGCCGCTCCGATGGCCGACTCCATCGGGTCGAAGGCCAGGCGATGGCTGGCCAGCACGGCGTATTCGAGGACCCCGTGCAATTCCTCCTGCAGCGCCGCGCTCCCCGACTGCAGCCTGTCGTGAACGGCCTCCTCGGACCAGAGTCGCCTCACGGTCATGCGATTGGCGGTCAGCGTGCCGGTCTTGTCGACGCACAGCACGGTGGTGGCGCCGAGGCGTTCGATCGCCGGAATGCTCCTGGCCAGTACCTTCTCGCGCGCAAGCCTCCACGCGCCCAGACCCAGGAAGAGCGTGAGGACCACCGGGAGTTCTTCCGGCAAGATAGCCATCGCGAGCGTCAGCCCCGCCAGCACGCCGTGCAGCCAGTCGCCTCGGGTGATCCAGTAGGCGATGGCGAGCACGCCCGCCAGCGCAAGGCCGACAACAGCCAAGTACTTGACGACGCGGCGCGTCTCCTGCTGGATCGGCGTGGACTCCACCGCGATGCCCGCGAGCGAGCTGCCGATGCGCCCCAGCGCGCTGCGCTCACCGGTCGCGATCACACAACCCCGCCCTGAACCTCGGGTCACCAGGGTGCCGGAGAACGCCCTCGAGACGCCTTCCGACCGCGCCGGCGAACAGGCCTCCTTGGACACCGGCACGGATTCCCCTGTCAACAGCGACTCGTCGATCGCGAGATTGGACGCCTCGCTCAATTCCATGTCGGCCGGGACACGATCGCCTTCGGCCAGCAGCACGACGTCGCCGACCACCAGTTCGCGCGCGGCCACGCGCCGAACCTTGCCCTCGCGCATGACCAGGGCCTGGGGGCTGGACAGGTCGCGTAAGGCATCCAGTGCCCGCTCGCTGCGCCGCTGCTGCACGAAGCTGATGCCCATGACGACGAAGACAAAGCCAAGCAGCATCAGCGCCTCCTGGGGGTCGCCGAGCAGCATGTAGACGGCCCCGCAGGCCACGAGCAGCAGGAACATCGGCTCGGACGCCACCTCGCGAGCCAATCTCAACACGCCGCGCGGCCGCGAGGCCGGCAGCTCGTTCGGGCCCTCCCGACCCAGTCTCTGCAGCGCGTCGCCCTCGCCCAGCCCCCTCGCCGTGGCCGGATCGGCCGTGGAGGGCGCGGCGTCCTTCATGTCCCTGCCGGAGCCGCCGATGCCACTTGGGTGATGGTCAGCAGCAGGTTGACGCCGACACTGACCCAGATGCTCCGCGCCGCCGCGCCCGCACGTTCGGCGGCGCTGTGCGCGGTGTCTTCGGGATCGTCGTTCAGGTCGTCGAGATTCATGCCGTCCCGCCTCGACCGGCAGCGGCCGCGCGGCCGTTCATTTCACCACCACGACCGGCTGCTTCGC
>NZ_JBFTPS010000099.1:0-9713 GCF_056398605.1 Variovorax sp. 01T432 | reverse complement strand
ATCAGCGTGATTCATCGTCGCTAAAGCTGCATGCGTCGAGTCCAAGGTGCGGTGTGACGTTCTTTTAACTTCGTCATCCCATGCGCTATCGCGAAGCTTCGCGAGGAAATACCTCGTGCCCTCTTGACAAAACGGGCCATATCAGTCCGATGTCTGAAAGACTTCCGTTCACGGCAGTGCTCCGCGCCCGAAAATTCGGGCGCGCGCAAGGGAAAAGGGCCCGGTCCACGCGCGGCCCAACGGCCAGGTTGGCTACTCCCGAACACCTTCTTGACGCTCTTGAACCCGCGCGGTTGCTGGCGCAACGATGTCGTCGCGCCGGTGCGGCTATGCGAACAGCTTCACCAGGATCACGATGGCAGTGCCGCCCAGCAACGCAGAGGCCGTCAACAAAAATGTCCTGCGCGTTGACCGGCGCTCATGTTCAAACCTGTCCTGCAAGTCGTGGAGGGTGGTGTGGAACTCGTCGTTCATGATGGCGAAATCGTATGTCGGAATGGGTCTGAGGGTTGGGCGCGATTGAATCTTGATCCCCACCTGCCGATTGAACTGTGACCCGGGGATGAGACCTCACCGACTGTTCGATATGGCGCAGTGACGTTCCAGTCGTCGTAGCGCTGTCAGATGAGAGCCGCGTATTTTCTGGTCGTCCGTTGCCAACCGTCCGCACGATGTCGTTGTCAATGCATCCCGAATGGTGTTCTGCGCCGCGCGGTGCGGGATGGACGCTTTGCCTCCCAGCCCTGCAGCGCATGCGATCCAGGCGACTGCCGCAGCCAAATGCTGACCTTCCCGATCTGATACGCTTATCAATCGCCGGTACTCAGGATGGCTGCTACGTCTTGCCGGTCGCCAAGCAAGCGAATCACATCCAGATGGTCCTCGGTTTCAAAGTAAAGCCACTGGACTGGGAACCCCGTGACGTGCCAGGACCGCAAACCGGCGATCTCGCACAACTGCCCCAGCCGCGGCGAGCCCATTGCCGGCATCCGCTGAATCGGTTTGAGTGCGGCAAGGGCTGCATCGAACATCCGCTCGCCCAACGCCCGCCCGCCCTTTTGCGCGTAGTAGGCCGCGGTGTCGACCAGATCTTGCTCGGCCAGCGGGCGCACCTTGGCCGGCTTCAACGCGTAGCGCCCAGGGCACGCTCCTTCAACTCAACCGCGACGCTGCGCGTGAGCGTGCGACCACTGCCTGAGCTCAGCCCTTCCTCGATCAACTCCCGCAGACGTTTCTTTGCCTGCTCTTCCTGGTCTCGCCGGATCAATTCACGAAGGTACTCGCTGGTATTGCCATACTGACCAGAGCGCACGCGTTGGTCGACATAGCTGCGAAGGGCTTCCGGGAGGGCGAAACTCATCGTGTTCGTGCTCATGTGTCATGATTGCGCGACTATCAATAGTTGTCAAGACCGACAGGTCACGACGATGCTTGGAGCGGCAAGCGGGGCCGATGCGCTTTCACCCGCGGGAGCACTGGCAAGCCGGGATGGCCAGGTTCGAGGATTCAATTCAATTGTTCGAGATTTCCGCTGTCGTCAGCGCTCCCATGGCTCGACGCATTCAAGGGGCTCGCCTCTGCCGGCGACAGGCCGGCATCACGCCCCGTGAGCCATCAAGCGCGGCCGCCGCAGCATGGTCATCACACGCTCGAGAGGTTCCCGGTGCCCCCCGCGGCCCGGGCCAGTCGCCAAGGGAGACCTTGCGTTACCTTTTTATTATCGCAAGTAAAGTAGGACCCAGCAGTAGGGCATGGATCTGAAAAGTTCGAGCGACAACATTCACCCGATTCGCGGCGGCCGCGGGATCCAGGAGGCGCAGGTCTGGGAAGCGGCCGATGTGCTGCTGCAGGAAGGCCTGCGCCCGACGATCGAGCGCGTGCGACAGAAGATCGGCAGCGGCTCGCCCAACACCGTGAGCCCCATGCTGGAACGATGGTTCGCCACGCTCGGCAAGCGCCTGGAGGGCCAGGGAGCCAACCTGGCCGACGGCGAGGCGCATCAGCTGCCTCTGGGTATCGTCCAGGCTGCCAAGCTGTTCTGGGAGACAGCCCGGCGCGAAGCCGACCAGATGCAGGTCCAGAAGACCGAAGCGGCCCGGCGCGAGCTCGAGCTGCAGCGCGAAGCGCTCGCACAGAAGGAATCCGAACTGAGCCAGCGCGAGGTGTCGTTCGAGCAGGCCCGGCTCGCGCTCGATGAGGCGCTGGCCTCATCGCGTCAGGCTGTCGCGGCCATCGAGGCCCAGATGCACACCCAGCAGCGGGAATCAGCGCGCCTCCTCAGCGACTCGGAAGCCGAAGTGCGGCGCCTGCGCAAGGCGCTCGAGGAGGCCGCGGCCAGCAAGGAAGCCCTGCGCGAGAAATCAGCAATGGAACTGAGCGCGGCTCAGCGTGACGCGAGGGAAGCCGAGCAGCGCCATGTTGCGCACGAACGCCGGCTCCTTGCCGACGTCGACCGTGAGCGGGGGCCGCGCGCCAAGCCGCCGCAGATCTCGCGAAGGAGCAGAAGGCCCGGGCGGTAGAGCTCGAGGCAGCGCGTACCGCTCAGGCCACGGCAGACCAAACGCTACAGGCCGAGAAGGCCGCGCACAGCGTGACGGCGGCCGCCTGGTCGCGCGAAGAGCAGGAGATGCGAGTAGAGCTGGCAACCCTGCGCGAGCGCGTCGCCGGAGCAGAGCAGCGCGCAACAGCCCTGGGCGATCGGCTGCGGCGCCAGGAAGAGAAGGCCGAGCGCGAAACAGTCCGCTTGCGCGAAGAGCAGGCGACGACGCTACGCCAGCTCGAGGCTAGACCGGCAGAGAGACGGGCGGAGACCGTTGGGAAGCCTCAGGCCGCTCGGGCAGCGCGGGGCAAGAAGCCATCCAAGTGAGCACGGGTCTGACCTTGGGCAGTCCTTGAATCGCCGTCGCATGGCCAACGAAGATGGACGAGGAACCATGGGCGGATTCCAAAAAAGGGCTCTCGCCGGCGCCCCTGCCCTCCTGTCTCAAGCCAAGTCATGCGCCGCCGCTCGCCATGGGCCTCCAGAGCCTCTGTTCGCTGATCGGATGCGCTTGAGTTCCTCTTTCGTTAGATGGGGTGCTCCAACTCGAGATCGCAAACCTCGGCCTTCGTCTGGCTCCAGCGTTCGAGGATGCGATAGGCATCACGTGCGGTACGCTCGTCGGGGACCACCTTGCGGTTCGTGAGTTCGAGGCGGTGGCCGTTCGGATCGAAGAAATAGATCGACACGCACATGTGACCGTCCTTCGGCCCGATCACCTGGACGCCCGCGCCTTCCAGTCGCGCCTTGGCCGCCATGAGGCTCTCCCGGTCGGGCATCTCGAGTGCCAGGTGCTGCACCCACTCCGGCGTGTTCGGGTCCCGGCCCATCGGCGGCTCCTCGGGAACCTCGAAGAATGCGACACAGCCGCCGTTGCGCATGTGAAAGAAGATGTGGATGTGCGGGCAGCGCTCCTTGGTCGACTGCACATATTCGGAAGTGATCGCGGCCACGAGCGGCATGTCCAGCAACTTCGTATAGAACTCGGTCGTTTGCTTGGCGTCCTTGCAGCGATACGCCACATGGTCCAGCCCGAGCGGGGTGAAAGTCATAGGTGCTCCTGTTGCTTGCAGGACCGGATGTCCTGCGCAGGCGCATTGTGCGCGATAAATGGCATCAATGCCATATTGACACTGATGCCATAAATCATAGAATCGCCCTTCGTTTGAAGGAATGGCGGGATTTATGAGTGAAGCAGAGGTTCTGATTGTTGGTGGGGGTCCGGTGGGCTTGGCGCTCGCGGGCGAACTCGGATGGCGAGGCATCCAGTGCGCGCTGGTCGAGCAGACGGACGGCGTGATCGCACAGCCCAAGATGGATGGCGTGAACGTGCGAACGATGGAGTTCTGCCGCCGATGGGGCATCGTCGACGAGATGAAGGCCTGCGACTTCCCCAAGGACTATCCGCAGGACATGGTCTACCTGACCGGCATCGCGGGCTACGAAATCGGGCGAGAGAGCTTCGCGACGCCCTCGGGTGGCGCGGAGGAGCGCCGCACCGGCCACAGTCCGGAATCGCGCATCCGCTGCCCGCAGACGATGTTCGACCCCATCCTGCAGCGCCACGCGCGCTCGTTCGAGCACGTGGAGTTGAAGTACGAGCACTCGTATCTGGGCTTCGAGGAAAGCGAACACGGCGTGTCGGCGCGAGTTCGCAACCTGAAGACGAACGAGGAGCACACGCTGACGGCGCGCTATCTGGTCGCCTGCGATGGCGGCGGCAGCGGCATCCGCCAGGCCATCGGCGCCGATCCGGCGTCGAAGAACGTCTTGTCCTATTCGACGAACGTGATGTTCCGCTGCCCCGACCTCTACGGCGTCTACGACAAGCCGCTCGCGTACCGCCACTTCTTCATCGGCGAGGAAGGCACCTGGGGCTCGATGGTCGCCATCAGCGGCCGCGACGTCTGGCGGCTTTCGCTCATCGGTGTGGGACACACCGGCAAGCTCACGCCCGAGCAGATCGAAGCGGCGATCCGCCGTGCGATCGGTGCCGACCTGCCGTTCGAGGTGCTGTCGGCCATGCCATGGGCGCGCCGGGAACTCGTCGCGACGCACTTCAGCCGAGGCCGTATCTTCCTAGCCGGCGACGCGGCGCATGTGATGTCCCCCACGGGCGGCTTCGGCATGAACACCGGCATCGCGGATGCCGTCGACCTGGCCTGGAAGCTCCAGGGCGCATTGCGTGGCTGGGGAGGACCGGGACTGCTCGCGTCGTACGACACCGAACGGCGCGCCATCGCGCTGCGCACGGTGAAGGAGGCCACCGGCAACCTGATGCGGACCCTTTCGCCGGGCCGGCAGCCGGGCCTGCTCGACGCCACCCGCGAGGGCGCGATCGCGCGCTACAACCTGGGCCGCAGCTTCTCCGCGACCATGCTGCGCGAGTGGTACAAGCTCGGCGTCGACCTGGCCTATTGCTACGCGGGCTCGCCCATCTGCCAGGCGGGCGAAGGCGAATCGACGCGAGCGGATGCACGGGGCAGCGACAGCAATGGATTGCCGGCCTTCTTCAGCGATGGCTCGCCCGTGACGGCCACCACGCTGCGCGAACGGCAGCGCCTGGGTGTCCACCTGGCCGACGGTGCGCAGATCGACCTGCCATGGGAAGAGCTTGCGCCCGCCGAAGTGATGGTCTATCCCTACGGTGCCCGCGTCGGAGCCCGGGCGCCGCATGTCTGGCTGGCCGATGGCCGATCGACGCTGGACCTGTTCGGCAAGGACTTCACGCTGATGGCCCTTGCCGACGATGGCCAGGCCATCGACCAGTTCGCCAATGCGGCCGCCGCGGTTCAATTGCCGCTTCAGGTCGTCACCTGTCTCGAGCCTACGGTGCGGCACGCCTATTCGGCCAAGCTGGTGCTGGTGCGCCCGGACCAGCACGTCGCCTGGATGGGCGACAGCCTTCCCTCACAAGGCCTCGAATCCTTGATCGACCGCGTACGCGGAGCCTGACCCCATGAAGCAAAAACTCCAATCGATGCCGCACGCGGACGAACTCGCGCCCTCCGCCGGCCTCAGCACCATCCAGCGCCGTCACGAACGCCTGCGAAGGACGCTCTACGAAGAGGCAGGCAAGTTGTTCGAAGAGAACGGCGGCGAGGAAGGCAATGGCTTCGAGGCCACGACGGTCGAGGCCATCGCTGCGCGCTCGGACATCTCGACGCGAACGTTCTTTCGCCATTTCGAGTCGAAGGCCGACGTTATCTACCTCGACCTGCGGCGCTCGATGGAAGAGTACTTCGCCGCCCTGGATCGGCACCTGCCAGCCGACGACGGCCTGTCGGCCGCGGTGCTGGCGCGGATCGACCAGATGGAAGAGTTCTCGAAGGATCCGCTCAATCTGGTGCGCCTGTTGCGCGCCCTTCGCTCCCGGCACTTCGTCAACCGGCGCGCGGCCTGGTACGCGGAACTCCAAGACAAGCTGCAGGAGCGCCTTGTCGCCCAGACACCTCCAGGGCCGAACGCCGCCGCCCATGCCGCGCTGGCGGCGGCGATGGCCGTCAAGATCGGCGAATTGGGCCTGCACCAATGGTCTAGCCAGGGCGGCAAGGACAAGCCCGCCGCCTGCATCGCCCAGGCCTATCTATGGTGCCGGGAAATGTTCGCGGCTAACCACGAGATCGGCCGCGTGATCCTCGAAGAGAAGCACTTCAAGCCCAAGCCGCTGCTGGCGCTCGCGAAAGGGAAGCAATGAATTCCCAGCTTGTTGCCCTGCCGACCCAGCACGGTGGCTACATGGAAAGCCAGAGCGGGCTCCAACGGAGCAATCCGCTGGTCTACGGACACTACGTCCCCGCGCACGACCAGTCGCGGGAGCTGGCGTTCATCGTCTTTCATCCGACGAGTAATTTCCATGGCCACTACCTGTTGGGTCCGATCGCGGCGCGCGGCGCCGGGATTCTCGCGCTCAACACGCGCTACGTGGGCAATGACACCATGCTTTTGATGGAGAACGCTCTGCACGACATCGGCGCGGGGATGCGCTTCCTGCGCGAACAGGGCTACCGCAAGATCGTCATGCTGGGCAACTCCGGCGGCGGTTCGCTCGCCGCGCTCTATCAGCAGCAAGCCGAGAAGCCCACCATCAGCACCACGCCGGACGGACGCCCCTGCAGCATCGCGTCCGCGGCACTGCCACCCGCCGACGCCATCGCGTTGGTGGCCGCGCATCCCGGACGAGCCACCCAACTGCTGGCGAAGATCGATCCATCGGTGCTCGACGAGAACGATGCCACACGCATCGACCCGGCGCTCGACCTCTTCGAGCCCGCGCGTGCGACCCCGTTGCCGCGCGACTGGGTCGCAGGCTTCCAGGCGGCTCAAGCCGCGCGCCTGGAGAAAATCACCGCCTGGGTCGAAGAACGCCTGCATGTGCTCGACCGCACTTGCGCGCCCGAGGTGGCCGACGACGCCTTCATCATCCGCCGAACGCAGGCCGATCCCAGAACCGTCGACCTGACGCTGGACGCCAACGATCGAGCGGCGGGTGGGCTCGGCGGGGACGCACGGCTCTACAACGCGGCCGCGAACGGCTTGGCACGCTTTTGCACCCTGCGCTCATTTCTCAGTCAATGGAGTCCGCGGCACACGCGTGCCCACGGACCGGCTTGCCTTGCCGATACCCGCGTCCCCGTGCTGATCGTCGACTACACGGCCGACCAGACCGTCTTCCCGAGCCACATCGCGCAATGGCAGGCGGCGGCGGGCCAGCGTGGAGCGCTTCGACGAATCGTCGGCGCGCCGCACTACCTGACGCAGAAATCGATGATCGACGAAGCGGCCGATCTGCTCATGGCCTGGTCGCGCGACTGACGACCGGCAACTTACAACAGAGACCACTTGGATAACGCATGAAATTTAGCTCATCTTTCCTTCGACCGGCCAAGAGAGCGGCCAGGCGGACGGCCCTGCGCCAATTGGCCGGATCGGCTCTCGCCGTCCTCCTGATGACCGGCGGCGCGCAGCTGCTGGCGCAGCCGGCCGGCAAGATCATCCGCATCATCGTGCCGTACGCGGCCGGCGGCGGTACCGACATCTTGGCCCGCCATCTAGCCGAGGCGCTGGGGACCGAGCTGAGCAACACGGTGATCGTTGAGAATCGGGCCGGCGCCAGCGGCAACATCGGCGCCGACTACGTGGCAAAGGCAGCGCCGGACGGCACGACCTTGTTGCTGGGCGACCTAGCATTGGCCGTCAATCCGAGCCTGTTCAAGCGCATGCCCTTCGACCCCATGAAGGACCTTCAACCCATTGCCGGAGTGGCCGTCGCGCCGCTGGTGATGGTGATCGGCCCCGGCGTGACGGCCAGCAACGTGAAGGAACTCGTGAGCTTCGCGAAGGCGAATCCGGGCCGCCTCTCCTTCGCTTCCGCAGGCAATGGCAACCCGCCCCACATCGCGGGCGAATTGTTCCGCACCGAGACCGGCACCGACATGATCCATGTCCCGTACAAAGGCGTCGGGCCCGCACTGACCGACGTGATCGGAGGGCAGGTCTCGATGCTGTTCACCGGGCTGAGCAGCGCCAGGCCGCAGATCGATGCGGGCAAGATCCGGGCGCTGGCCGTGACCGGCGCCCGTCGCGCGCCGACACTGCCTGCTGTGCCGACGATGGCCGAGGCGGGCTTTCCCAAGGTCGACGTGACGTCGTGGTGGGGTCTCTTCGCGTCCGCCGGCACGCCGCCCGAAGTGGCAAAGGCGATCGCCTCGGCCACGCAAAAGGCACTGGGTCAGCCTCGACTGAAGGAGCGCCTCGCTGTGCAGGCAATCGATCCGGAATTCGCCGACGCAGCGTCGTTGCGCGCCAAGCTGAAGTCGGAAAGTGAGCGCTGGGGGCGAGTCATCCGCGCCGCCAACATCGTGCCGGAGTAAAGTTGCCCAGACAGACAACCGCTGCCCTCGGCCCCGTGTAAGAACTCAATGATCTCCCTTTCCTTGAATGGGGGGCAAGCTAGTGTAGTGCGCTCGAAATAGTGGAACTTATTTGATGCGGCACACTCCGACCCGGACGGAGGTCGTAATGCGCATTGCCCCAAGGATCGAACTGGATGCTGCTGTTCAACGAGAGTTGACTGCCCTGGCGCGGCGAGGCCGCGTCGAGGCCCGCGTGCAGCAATGGGCCAAGATCGTGTTGCTGGCCGCCCAGGGCTGGCAGAACAAGGACATCGCCGCCGAGGTCGACCTGGATCGGCGCCAGGTGGCTTTGTGGCGCCAGCGCTTCCTGGACGGCGGGGTCGAGGCCCTGATGCATGATGCGCCGCGCCCCGGGCGCACTCCCAGTGTGACGGCCGAGCTCGAATCGAGCATCGTGGACAAGACGCTTCACGACAAGCTCATCGCGGCCACGCACTGGAGCACGCGCACGCTGGCTGCGCAACTCGGGGTGGGGCCGACAACCATCCGCCGCGTGTGGAAGCGAAACGGCCTGAAGCCGCATCGCCAGAGCAGCTTCAAGCTCTCGCGAGACCCGCGCTTCGAGGACAAGCTGCTGGATGTCGTCGGGCTGTAGCCTTGCAAACTGGGGGCGTCCATGTATATATCCGGCCTTGTTTGCATGGTTCGTCTGGTTTCCCAGGCTTGCCCGCTGGCCCCGATGCATATCCGCTGACAAGCACCTCGTCTCAGGGACGGACTCTTTATGTCCGGCAATCAGTTCAGGTTTAGCTCGTCCCGGTCTGACCTGTTTCACATCACTTCACTCGTTGCTGCCTCACTGCCCTTGCGAAGACTGGACAATATCCTTTCGGTTGAGGGTTGATTGTTCATTGAACTTCTCGGCCTCACGCCGCATGCGGCCTGAACCGCCCCGGATTTTGAGGAGGCTCCTTCGATAGAGAATGGAGCCAAGATGAGGAAGTCCCCGAAGTTTTCCCCCGAGGTTATGGATCGCGCGGTGCGCATGGTCTTCGACGCCAAGGACCAGTAGCCAGATTGCTCGAGCATCCGTCGCATCGGTTTTGTTGCCGCTCACGAAAGGGCGCACCGCCTTGGCGTGCAGCAGGCGCACGCTGTGGCCTAGCCCCGTCAATTCACGCGCCCAGTGATGCGCACCGCCGCAGGCTTCAATGGCGATCAGACAGGGCTGGCGATTGGCAAAGTGCTCCATGACCTTGGCTCGCTTGATCTGCACGTTGACGATCTCACCCGTGCCCATGTCCACCGTGTGCAGCTGA
>NZ_JBFTPS010000098.1:0-9911 GCF_056398605.1 Variovorax sp. 01T432 | reverse complement strand
CCGAAGGCGTAGTCGAAGCCGCCCTGGATCGCGGGCTTGAACGCCTTGTTCTTGCTCGTGTCCTGGTCCTGTCCGCGGAACTTGTAGTTGCTCGTCAGCGACACGTTCGCGGTCAGCTGCGCGCTGGCAAGCATCGGCAAGGCGGCAAGGGCGGCCACGGCCAGAACCTGAACGGATTTACGGTGCATCATCGACTGACTCCTCGGAAGGTTTTGAAATGGGTAGGAATTCATTTCAAAGCAGGGAGCGTGCCAAACTGTCAAACAGCTGGTGGCGCGGGCACGAAGAGGATGCACGCGGTAACAATGATAAGAGATGGGCGCACCATCTTGGTGAAAGGGAGTCGAATGAGTCTGTCTTTGGTGCAAAGCCGCGCCTTGCTGGGTCTGGAAGTGGTCTTGTCCAAAAGAGTGCCTCCCAAACAAAGAGTCGTTCCCTGCGAACAAACCATGGAAAGTACTTCCCGTGCGCTTAAAGATTCAGCAGAAGCGGCACAAAAGAGTCCTTCCTCCGAGCGCATAACTCGTTGCTACCATTAACTTTCTCCGCGCCGCTCGTTTCGCACCAGTTCAGCGCCTTCTCGCCCTGCACACGCGCGCATCTCACGTCACCGGAAGTGACGTGCGAACTCTGCTTCCGCTAGGTCATTGATTTCAAAGGCCTTTTTCAGTGCGCGGACAAATAGTTCTGCCCGAGGAGCGAGTACTCGCAACGCTGGCCGCCTGCGTCTGAACAAGCCATAAATCGGCCTCAATCTGCCGAGACGACACCTTCCAGGCCGGCGTTAGGCTTGGACGCTTACCCACGCGGCGGGGCCAGAGCTGAATCTTTCTTGCAATCAGCTGGCGAAGCGAAGTTCCCTTCTGACCGATTTGTTGGGGCCGCGGAAACGACGATGACCTTGAGGCATGGCCAGTTTCGCCCGGGGCGCGTTCCCATTCGAGGGCCAATCGAGGCTCTTGACTTTTCGAGATCCGTGCCGGCAACCATGCCCATCACTCGCAGGCATGGGAAACGACAACGCGGTATTTTCCGACCGGCTTGCCTGGATTGCAGCAGGCAGGGCGCATACCGAAACCCGTGTAGGGTTCAGCCGCTCGAGGACGAAAGCGACCAGCAGGCCGCAAACTGCGGCCGCGCTCTACAGCGTCGCCTCAAGCGTATTGCGCGAGGCCGTGGCCGAGGGACCAATTCTCTTTCGCGACTTCGATCAGGCTGACGAATACGTCCTCCGGCCGGATGCCGGGGCTTTTTCCGAGCAGGTCCGCGATCCGCCGGAACAGCTCTTTCTTCTGCTCCACCGTGCGGGTGTTGTTCGCAGTGATCTGTATAAAGACGAGATCGTGGCTCCGGGCGATACCAAGATAAGACGCACCGTAGCGGAAGTTCGCAGCGTCATGCTCCGTGATGGTCATGAACTGGTCGTCCTCGGGCACATCGAACGTTTCGCGCATCGCGCGGTAGAGGCTGTCGAAGATAGCCTGCCGGTACGCTTCCGGCTTTCCAGCGCGAAGGGAGATGTGTATGAGCGGCATCAACAGTCCTTTTCTATGTGTCCTGGCTTTATGCTATATATTTCTACTGGCTATTGATTTATATATCAAAAATAACGAACTGAAATGATTGATCGCCCTCTCGATTTGGATGCCGTCGATGCTTTCATTCGCATCGTCGAGCTGGGCAGCTTCACGCGCGCAGCTGAAGCCATGCAGACAACACAGGCCGCTGTCAGCCTGAAGCTCAAGCGGCTCGAAGAAAGACTCGGCTGCCGGCTGGTCGAGCGCACGCCCCGATACGTGGAGCTTTCGGCGCAGGGTGCCGCCTTCCTCGAAACTGCCCGCGAGCTCTTGGAGGTACACCGTCGCGCGCTCGCCGTGTTCGGCGGAGCCCGGCAGCGCCTCACCATCGGCATCAGCGACCATGTTGCGGGGCCTGAGCTCCCCGCGCTGATCGCGCGCATGAGCGCGCAAGACCCGCAACTGTTGATCGAAATCCGAATCGGTTCGTCGGGGGATCTGCTTCAAAGCTACGACCGGCGGGAACTCGACACGGTCATCGTCCGCCTGCATGTTGGGCGGAGTGATGGAGAATTTCTTACCGAAGAAAGATTTGGTTGGTTTGCGGCGCCGAGCTGGCAGCATCGCGCGGACGAGCCCCTGCCGCTCGCCACGCTTGCCGAGCCCTGCGGCGTTCGTGTGATGGCTGGACAGCTTCTCGATGCGGCAGGCGTTCCCTGGACAGAAATCTTCGTCGGCGGCGGCGTTGCGGCGGTCGCTGCAGCCGTCATGGCCGGGCTGGGCGTTGCTGCATTGGCTCCACGCATGCTGCCATTTGGAGCAGTTGACGTGGGCGCCAAGCTCGGGCTTCCCGAATTGCCGCGCTTGCCAGTTCTGCTTCACTCAAGGGTCAAGGACGGGCGGTCGCGCGATGCGCTCGCCGCGCTTTCGGCTGCCTTCAGGAGCGCGGTGCGAGGCTAGAAACCCAGCCGACGGCCGCGGCAGGTCTTCGACTTTGGGTAACCCTTTGCGGCCGCGAGCTCGGCGAGCTAAAGGTCAACTGGCCTCGAGCAACGCGTGTCGTTCGATCGGCTCGAGTCATTCGTGTCGTCCGACCAAGACGTTGAAATGGTCTCGTGTTGCGGGCGCTACGGGATGCATATCGGGACGCCTGCGGACAAGAGCCCGATCCATACCCTGACAACGACTGAGATGTGGCCGCCGTGGTTGACTTCAACTTGGCTACAGCTTTCTAGGTGGCGCCCTCCTACGCTGAACTCACATTGTTCGTAACAGTCCGACACCGTCGGCCACGATGCCGAAAAACACCAGTCACGATGCTCCGAAATACCCGTCAGGTCTTCGGCAGACGTTGTGAAACGCGAAATGAGGCGACCAGGCTATGTTGCAGTTGGCCCGTGGCATTGCCAAATTTCTGACTCGTGGCCGGCACATCAATGGGTCGATCCGACTGACGCACTGCAGGTGCTGACGGGCTGGCCGGACGATTACGGCCTTCAGACGCCTGGCCCGGTGTTAAGTCGCTAGGTAATCCAGGAGAAGGGTGCAGAGGACAGAGTTCCGGCGCATTGCGGCCTCAGCTCCTCCACCTTGGTGTGCAGAGCAGTGAGCGCCGCAGGCTCGAGCTGACCGTTGAAGCACTTGAACGTCACGGCGTCCGCGTGCGGCGCAGACAGAACCGCATTTTTCATCGGCGCATAGGTCCAACGGCCGACAAGGTAGTGCATGGTCTGCTCAAGGCACGCTATTCGGCCCAGCAGCGCATTCGTGGCCACGTGACCTGTGCCCAGGCGTCCCAGCGACCGCAACGCCTTCTTGTCACCAGTGTCGACGAGAGCGCCATCATAGGTTGCCGCAGCGGCGAACAAGGTCGCCTCACCGGCATCAATTTGGGGAATCCCAGCCAACGCCGATGCAACCTGCTGGTTGTGCCCCTTCGCGGGCTTGCACAAACCCACAAATTCAGTGAGCTGCTTGGCAGCTTCCGCAGACCCCAACAGCGCCGCCGCTTTCGCAGGCTCTGCGAGCTTGAACTTCCAACGTAACGTGGGGAGGATGAACAGCTCCGCCCCACCCTGCTTGGTCAGGTGCAGATGGAAGCGCTGGAGCAGCCCCCACTGGGCCATCTTCACCGCGACGTCATTGTCGACAAAGAGCTTCATTCGTCGTTGAACTGCATTCCAGTGAGCTGAGTGACATGCTCCAGCCCGTCGGACGAAAGCGCATCGATGTCAACGTAGCGCTTTGCCACGTCGTTCACGACGGCCGGAGCCGCCCCTGTCGTCATCAAGTACCGCATGGCCATCCCGGCGAGCTTCCAATCCTCCGTGAGGCGAGCCCACCCAAGAATCACCTGGCCAGCATCAAGGCCAGAGCCCTTGCTGACATTGAGTGCAGCAACCGCAAGCTTCACCTCTTCGTGTTGACTGCCGATTGATCTGCACGCAGCCCTGAGCGCCGCGCCGCCAAGCAAGTCCATCGCATAGACATCGGCGAGCTTCTCGTCGTCGTCCTTGACAAACGCTTGGCCTTCGACGGGGAGAGTGTCATCAACAAGAATTGCGTTGTTGTCCGCTTGCAGGTGGCCGGACATCACGTGCCCAGCCTCATGGGCGACGAGGTACGTCAGCCGGGCGGGCGCAACTTCCTTACGCACGACCAACACGACAGGCCGACTTCCCACGCGAACGCACATTGCGTCAGGCCGACGCACCTGCTTGGGCCAGTTCGTTATGTGCACCACCGGAATGCCGTGCTCCCATAGCCAGCTGCATAGGCCCTCCAGGGTGACTGCGGGGTACTTTTCCAGGATGCGAGATCGGAGGTCAGCAGAAGAGACGAGCTTGCTCAGCGGCGCCTGTGTACATGCGTCTGCGAGCACGTGAGCCAGTCCATGCCCAATGCCTGCTGCCACGGCCAACTGGGTGGAGCCCTCCGGATGCACGGTCTTGAATCGCCGAGTCGACGCTTGAAACTGCGGCTTCGGTGCCGCGACCTGAAGGCTCTCGAGGGCAACGTTGAGGCGTCGAGCGAGAACAATCTGGAGTTCGAGTAGCCCGCTCTCCTCGGCCGCGGCCTCATCTTCCCACCACTCGGGCACGAAATGGCGAACCTGGGTCGCAGTCAACCCGAGCTCCTTGAAGGAGCTCATGAGGGTTTTGGCTGGATTCTTGGCGGCGACCATGGTGACTCAACGAATTCGACTGCTCTGGCTGGCAGCATAAGCCTGGAGGGTTGCGGCAGCCCTGAGGAGTCTAACGAGCGAATGCGCATGCTCCCGACTGCCGTCCCAGATGTCTAGCACTTCTTGGACAAGCTCCTCTTTGGCTTCAAGGGGTCCCGGCGTCGCATCAAGGTCTATGCCGGCAAATTTGCATAGGGCACGATGAGTATTCGTCAGCCGGACCGGGTTCTTCAACGCGCGATGAATGGTTGGCTGAGGAATACTTGCTGATCGCGCCAAACTGGACTCGCTATACCCCTGGTCACGCATGAACAGCCGGATTCGCTTCACCACATTCTGCACGTTCATGCATTAATTATCGCATAATGCATAGAGCGAGCTACACTTTGCCGAAACTAAACAGACGCCGACCCGACCCCCTTATGGACGCAATCGCTCACGACCATCAGCTGCGCAGCCTGCTGAAGGCGCACCTGGCCGAGCGCATTACCAGCGAGGACCTGCTCGTGGACGAGTTTCATCTCGCATTTGGTGCCGTCCGGGCGGACGTCGCGCTGGTCAATGGCCATTTGGAAGGATTCGAAATCAAGGCGGGGAAGGACACTCTCGCTCGACTCCCCAATCAGGTTGATGCGTACAGCAAGGTGTTCGAGTTTTCCTGGGTGGTGACGACAGCAGCCCACTTGGCGGAAGTGCGTCAATTGGTGCCCAAGGAATGGGGCTTGATGGTTGCCTATTCCAATGTAGCCGGCAGCACTCTCAGCCCAGTCAGGGCGGCCAAACGAAACGGCCGGCGCGACGGCAACCATCTCGCACGCTTGCTTTGGCGCGACGAGCTGCTGTCTAAGCTCGATGAGTTGGGCGCCAGCAAGGGGCTGAAGTCAAAGCCGAAGATCGCGCTGTATGCCGCCCTGGCGGGAGCACTTCCCGTGCAGGAACTTGCCGACTACGTGCGAACATGCCTTAAGTCTCGGAGAGACTGGCGAGTTGATGCAGCACCACGTGAATGTGGTGATTTGTCGCGTCTCGGCGCCACTGCGTAGCGTTGCCCGGCCCTGCCTTAGGATTGCTTGCCACCTGGTCATAGTTGGCGTCCCCCTGGCTAAATGTGGGCTGCATGTAGATGGGCAAGGCGACGAGGATTTTGCACAAGTCTTTGTATTGGTCGTACCCGTAGTCGCGGACGCTCTTACCTTTGAGGACGTGCCAATCTTTCCAATGGGTATATCGGAGGTTGGCAGACATGACCATCTTGCGCGGGTCTTCGTTCAATGCGTCGACGTGAGTAATGCCATAGTCCCCGTACCCCAAATCGAAGTCCTTGAGTTCGGGCCTGGCGGACACGCGCTTGAACAAGTCCCAATCGCCCCGGGGAATTTGCCTCGTACCTTTCAGCACACCCGAGAGGTCCTTGGGAAACGCGCCTGAAACCAGCGAGACCTGCCGCCATGGCCCGAGCGCCGCGACGGCGCTTAGCGCCTGGGCCGTGGTCGCCGCGAGCCCCTTGGGGTCGCCACCAACATGGCCAAGGTCTAGGACGGCATCCATCTGAGCGTGTTTGCCGCCAAGGACCGCGACTGCGTTCGCGAACCAACTCTGCACGTGCGCAACTGCGGGAACCTCCCCCTGCGGGTCGGACTGGAACCGGAGAAGCCACCGGGTCTTCTTGTGCGCATTCGTGATGTTGATAAGGGCGGCTTGCTGGGAAGCGCTGGCCCGGGTACTCACGACAGGAATCGCCCTCACGCCCGCACTCCAAAGCTCCGCGAACAGATACTCCCAGGGCGATCCCGGATTCGACGCGAGCACGTCGCTTCCGTCAATGATTTGGTCTATGGCCAATTCATCGGTGGTTCCCCAGTTCGTCAACGTCGCCTTGACCAAAGCGTCAATGTGCTTGTCCCATGACTTGGTGTACTTCGAATCTTTCCAGTCGTAAGGCCGGTCCGGAAGTTCAGCGATTGGCAGTAGCTTGGACCGCTGTGATGTGGTCAACGGCTTCACGGCGAGATGCTCCCCCTGCTTCCACTTCAACACGGGGGTGTACTGCGGGCTATTATTCTTGAGCATTACTTTCCTGGTTCGAGGTCTACCAAGCCGTTCAAATTTGTAAACGCTCTTGTCCCCGTCTTTTAGACTAGCCGAGAAGAGTCGAAATTTGTCACCCGAGGGCAATAGCTAATTCAGAAGCCTGAGAAAAATTGCTCACCGTTCGAATGTCCAAGAGGAGCTTGGGGAGGACGAGGAATTTGCATCGGTGCAGCAGAATGACTCTGCTGCGGGGTGTCGCAAACTACGAGAGACGGATGCCGTCATCGCGTGGCATGCGGAGGAAATGGAGCGGGGGTCGTCCGACCTTACTTCCGACCGGCAGCGCACGCGCGAGCTACGCGTCGGTCCCACTCATCATTCTCGAAGATCACCTGGGTCTAAGGATGCCAAGCGGGTTCCGGTTAGGTGGCTGAAGTTTCAGCCTGGTCGTGGGCGAATCCGGTCGCACGCGGGTGATCTTGACTGTGGGGTCACGCAGGCCGATCTTTCGGCCTGCCATGCCCACCACGAGGATCACGAATCCGGAAAAAATTCTGGATGATGCTGCAGATACCACGCGACAACGTTTGCGATCGGCAATCGCTCGATCTCTCTACGCCAAAAGAAACCCGCCCCCGCGCCCTCACACACGCGAATGCGATTCCAAGAAAGCGGCGGGCGGTACCAAAAAAGCTTTGCCAAATGTCCGTGGCTATTAACTCGCTTGCCGAGACACACAAAGTCATTCGGTGCCGCGGACACACACAACTCTTCACTTAGCTCGCGAGCCGCGGCATGATACGCGGTTGCGTCGATGGTATCGACCGCGCCACCCCAAAAACCCCACAGCAACGGCGAAGTCCTTGTCGCACTATCGCGCATTTGCAGCAACGTGCGATTCGCCGAATCCCGAACGATCACGTTCACGCTGGACAACATTATCGAAGCATTTTGCATATGAATCAGTTCTTGGACGGCACGACGATTTGCGGCTTGCGCGAGCTGACAGATCCCGTCGGGCACACGCACATACTCTCGCTCATTGATCCAGAATGGCCCGAACCTCGGGAGTTCAGATCCTGGCGACCCGATCGTTGGCTGCTTCAGCGGTTTCACGATGATATTCAGCGAGGGCCGCAACGGGTCTTGCCGACGCGCGAGGATGTCGCCGACATCCTCGCTTTTGGACGCCACGCCAGCAATGACTCGAATGCGCGCCTGTTCATTCATTGCCTATCGGGCAAATCGCGTTCGACCGCGGCGGCCGTGATGATTTGGGCTCAGGCGGTTCCGAAGTGCGATGAAGTCGCCATTATCGACCACCTCATCCGAATGAGGCCCGAAGCATGGCCCAATTCCTTGATGATCCAGTACGCGGACGAGCTGTTGGGCCGCGGCGGCCGTCTGATCGAGGCAGTGCGCGAGTTGTACAAGCGAGGCATTGCCGCCAACCCCGACTGGGTGCGTTCTCTCGAGCGCATGGGACGAGGCGAGGAAGCCATACGCTAAGCAAGCAGCGCGCGCTCTGCGGTGCCGATTCCTAGATTGCGACTGATGTCACTTGCATAAAATGCTGTCATCCGTATCCAGAGCATGGGGCCGCTACGCCGTTGCTTGAACTAGTAAATGAAGAAAAACATTGAGGTTCGCAAGAGTGTTGGTCGCCCACGTAAGAGTGGGGGGCGCAACGCTGACGCAGCATCTCGCATCCTGGACGAAGCGGAGGCACTTTTTGCTGAGCACGGCTTCTATGGCGTGACCCTAAGAGCGATCGCCGACCGAGCGGAGGTGGATACTGCTCTGCTGCACTACTACTTTCAGCACAAAAAGGGGCTGTTTGACGCAGTATGGGATCGGCGTGCGCAAGTTGTTAATCAAGAGCGCATGGACGCCATGAATGACTACGCTTCTGCGCACGCCGGCGATCTAAGCGTTGAAGGTGTGATTGAAGCCTTTCTGCGACCGCTGATGGATCTGAAGCGACACCGTGATCCGGGTTGGCGCAATTACTTCGCGCTTACGGCCCAGGTCAGCAACTCTACGTCCTGGGGCGGGGAGATGATGGCGCGCTATTTCGACCCTGTGGTCAAGCGCCTCATAGGGCTGATTCACGAAGCCTTACCATCTGCTCGCAAGGAGGATCTGTACTGGAGCTATCACATGCTTAGCGGCGCACTGATGCTCACGCTGTCAGATACAGGGCGGCTGGACATCCTGTCGGGCGGTGCTTGCAAGACTTCAGATATTGCTGCTATCGCTCCCCGGCTGGTACGGTATTGCGCGGCGGGATTCCGTGCACTGTGCCAGTAGTCACTCGCTGTAGATGAGCTGACAAGGAGGCCGGGCCCGGCGATGCTGCGCACGAGCGGCGACGCTTCGGCCGCGGCGGTGTGGACCGTGCTGCGTCCAGCCTCGTCCTCGCACCGAGACTTCGGTACCTCAGCCGCGCATGCTGCAACCCTTCCGTGAGCGTCCAGTCCAGCCATCTTGAAAGCCTGCTCGGAGCATAGGAGCCTAGTCCCCATCAACAACTCTTGGTGGACACGTGAGCACTATCCCCGATCAACAAGCCGGCACACGCCGGCGACGTCGCATTCACAGCGACGATTTCAAGGCAAACGCCGTGGCCAGTTGCATGCAGCCGGGCATGTCGATGGCGGCGGTGGCAATGGCCCAAGGCGTCAACGCGAATCTGCTGCGCCGATGGGTTCGCGACGCAGAGATGAAGTCGGGAACCATCGTCGTCAACGCGACCACCGCCCAGGGCCCCAAGACGCAAGAAGCCAAGACATTGTTCGTCCCGGTCAGCTTGCCGCCACCAGTCCAGCCGGCTCATGTCCCAGACGTTCGGATCGAGCTGCGACGCGGGCCGATGGCGGTCACCGTGACCTGGCCGGCGAGCGCCGCCAGCGAGTGCGCGGCCTGGATGCGCGAGCTGCTTCGATGATCCGCATCGACGCGATGTGGCTGGCGGCCGACCCCATCGACATGCGCGCGGGCGCCGAGCGCCTGTTGGCGCGCGTCGTGCAAGGTAAGCGTCCGGCGATCCCATCTTGAATTCGCGGTAGGAGCAAAGGATGCTCGTATCCACTAACTCTTGGTGGACACGTGCACACTATCTCTCCTCAGGCTTCCGGCGATCGGCGGCGACGCCGGCTGCATAGCGACGAGTTCAAGGC
>NZ_JBFTPS010000097.1:0-11276 GCF_056398605.1 Variovorax sp. 01T432 | reverse complement strand
GGCTGTGGATTTGTGGACGATGCGGCTGGCGCCGCACCGGCAGGCTTGCCGTGGACAACGCTGCGCGTTGCCCACCGCGCCCGCCTTCGCCCACAAGCCCCACAGCCTTCGACCACTATTGGTCAGCGACCCTGAAAGATACAAGGCGCCTGGATGGCGATCGGTGAGGCCGGGTGGCCTGTCGTCGACGAAGCGCGCGACGGATGGTGGGAGGGTTTGCCTTACCCGCTGTACGACATGCGACCGCAGGGCTACATGGGCCGCCAGTTCGCGCTGGCGGAGCATGGTCAGCTCGCGGTCCCGGCCGAGCCGAACGAATGGTCGGACGATGACATCCTGTTTGTGCTCAGCCGCTGCGGCTCGGGCGTCAGCGGCAGCCTGATCCTGGGGGACCCGGCTTGCGAGCGCTGGCTGCAGGGCAAAGCTGCGCCTGCGCAGCCGCTGTCAGCGTCGAAGACGGGGCCCGCATTTTCCTATACTGCCAGCCCACCCCCGGAGACACAGCCATGACCATGGACAAACCCGCTTTCAGTACCACGCTTCAACTCCGCTCCCTCGTCAAGCGCAGCGGCGAGCTCGAGTTGTCGCTCGTCGAGGTGCCGCTGGCCGCGCCGGCGGCCGACGAGGTGATCGTGCGGATCGAAGCGTCGCCGATGAATCCCTCCGACCTGGGGCTGCTGTTCGGTGCCGCCGACATGCGCACCGCCAGGCTGTCGGGCACGCCGTCCAGGCCGGTGGTGACCGCGACCATCCCCGAAGCGGCCATGAAGAGCATGGCGGGCCGCGTGGACGAATCGATGCCCGTGGGCAACGAAGGTGCCGGCGTGGTGGTCGTCGCCGGCTCGTCGCCCGAAGCGCAGGCCTTGCTGGGCAAGACCGTCGCCGTGCTCGGCGGCGCGATGTACACGCAGTACCGCCTGATCAACGTCGCCCAGTGCATGCTGCTGCCGGATGGCACCACGCCGGCCGAGGGGGCGTCCTCCTTCGTCAATCCGCTCACGGCGCTGGGCATGGTCGAGACCATGCGGCGCGAGGGCCACAAGGCGCTGGTGCACACGGCGGCCGCCTCCAACCTGGGCCAGATGCTCAACCGCATCTGCATCCAGGACGGCATCGGGCTGGTCAACATCGTGCGCAAGAAGGAGCAGGAAGACATTCTTCGCGCGCTCGGCGCGAAGCATGTGTGCAACGCCAGCGCGCCCACCTTCATGCAGGACCTGACCGATGCGCTGGTGGCCACCGGCGCCACGCTGGCCTTCGACGCCACCGGCGGCGGCAAGCTGGCCGGGCAGATCCTCAACGGCATGGAGGCGGCGCTGAACAAGACCGCGAAGGAATACAGCCGCTACGGCTCCACGACCCACAAGCAGGTCTACATCTACGGTGGGCTGGACCGCGGCCCGACCGAGTTCACGCGCGGATTCGGAATGGCCTGGGGCATGGGCGGATGGCTGCTGTTCGACTTCCTGCAGAAGATCGGCGCCGAAGGGGCGCGCAAGCTCAAGGCCCGCGTGGCGGCCGAGCTGAAGACGACCTTCGCGAGCCACTACACCAAGGAGGTGTCGCTCGTCGAAGCACTGAAGCCCGAGGAAATCGCCGTCTATTCGAAGCAGGCGACCGGCGAGAAATACCTGCTCAATCCCGGCAAGGCATAGGGCGCCTCGGCCGGCGGCTCAGCCCATTGCCAGCCGCGTGCCCATGCCGGAGGTGGACCTGCGCGTGCCGTCCGGGCCATAGAAGAGCTGCGCGCTCGCCTGCAGGAAGTGAAGCGCCTTCTGCGTGAAGTCGAGGTGGGTGTACACCATCGATCCATTGCGGTGGTTCGCGGCCTTGGCCTTTTCGGCGAGAGCCAGCAGGGCGGCCCAGAGCTGGCGGGTTTCCACGCCGCCCTCGAAGGCGGCGGCGTCGGCGCCGTCACGGCTGGGTTCGAAACCCAGCGACACCTGCACCGACACCCGGCCGACGTCGAGTTCGGCCATGCGGTTGAGCAGCTGTGACTTCTCTTCGGTGATCGGGATCAGCTCGGCGAACTGTCCGTTCTTCATGGCTTGCTCCTCCCGGTCCAGAACCGACAGGAACTCTTCGACGCAGGCCTTTTCCTCGCGCAGATGGGCCAGAAGGGCGTTCATGGCTGTTCCTTCGAATCGAGCAGATTGCGCACGCTGTCCAGCAGGCCATCGGCGATCCGCTCGGGCTTGATTTCATAGCGCCCGGCGCGGATGTCCTCGCGGATGGCCGCCACCCGTGCCGCGTCGAAGTCGCCCGACGTGTCCGGCATGGCGTGCACCTGGCCCGAGACCTGGCCCGAATCCTTGGCACGCTCGGCGGCATCGCTCCCGGACGTTGCCGGGGCGCCGGTCTTCGACAGGCGGGTGAGGGGCATTGCCGACGGGGCGGGTTGATCAATTTTCACGATGATTCCTCAAAGGCTGACCCATATATCGGCAGTGTAGGAAAGAACTTTAGTCACGTATTGCAAGAAATTTGCCAGGAGCGCTACTGCGCGAGCTTGATCTGGCCTTCCTCGTCAGCGACGCCGGACAGAAGACGTCCGTCGCGCGTCTTGGCCTGGACGACGGCGCCGACCGCGGCCCGGGTCATGGCCTTGCCTTCGGTGCTGACGACGAATCCCTGGCCCTGCGCGACCAACTGCACCGTCTGGCCCTGCTGGATGACGACGACCCCGCGCACCGTGTCCTTGCGCAGCGGCGCGCCGCTGGCGATGCGGTTGCTGGCCGCGACCCCGTTGAGTTCCGAGGCATCAGTGATCACGGTGCGCGGCAGCAGGGCGAGATCGCCCGTGCGCTCGGCGAAGTCGCCCGCGCCAAGCGTCTGGCCGGCGTCGATCGCCCGCGTGGCCACGAAATAGCTGCCTTCCACCGAGACATAGGCCTGGATGAAGCGCGTCCAGGGCCTGTCACCGTGGCAGCGCACGCCCACCGATACCCGGCCTCGCGGAGCGGCACCGGCCGGCAGGAAGGGTTCGAACGCTTCGCAGGGCGGCAGGGCGACCGCGCCCGGCGCCAGCAGCTTCACCGTGACCTTGCCCGGCAGGCCGGCCGTCTGGGTGCGAACGAAATTCTCGATCGCGCCCTCGGCCGTCCCCGCCGGCGGGGCGGCCGGCGGCGTCTGGGCGAAGCCCCCGGCCGTGCCGAGGCCGCCCGCCAGTGCCAGTGCGAGCGCGACGATGTGGAGAGGGCGGGGCCGGTGCTGAAGGTGGTTCATTGAGTGTGCGCCATGGCGATGTGGACACGTACTGGCGCCCGGTCATTCTAGAAAGACGCCCCCGATCCGAAGTCGCGAAGTGCAGGCCAAAACCCCCTTTGTTCAAGCCATTGCAACGGCGACGCATGCATAGACTCGCTTTCCATCAGTCGCCTCGCCTTGTGCGGAAGCGATCCCTCAACCGATGGAACAACACATGGACAAGCTGGATGCCGCGCTTCGATTCAATCGCGAAGCACTCAATCTTCGCGCCGAGCGCCAGGAAGTCCTGGCCGCCAACATCGCCCACGCCGACACGCCCAACTACAAGGCGCGGGATTTCGACTTCAGCGCCCGGCTGAGCGATGCGGTCGAGCGGGGCCGCTCCTCGGATTCATTCGCAATGACCACCACCTCCTCGCGCCACATGCGCGTCGAGGCGCCGTCGATCCCCGACAAGGACCTCCTCTACCGCGTGCCCAACCAGTCCAGTCTCGACGGCAACACGGTCGAGATGGATGTCGAACGCGTCAACTTCGCCGACAACGCGCTGCGCTACGAGTCCAACCTCACGGTGCTCAACGCGAAGATCAAGTCGCTGATGTCGGCGGTCCAGCAGTAACCCGTCCGGAAAGCCACGCATGCCATACCCCGGTTCATCCATGAACATCTTCAGCGTCGCGGGCTCAGCCATGACCGCGCAATCGCAGCGCATGAACGTCACCTCGAGCAACCTCGCCAACGCCGAGAGCGTGGCGGGTCCCGACGGTCTGCCCTATCGCGCCAAGCAGGTCGTCTTCGAAGTGGACAGTGCCGGCGGCCAGCAGGACATCGGCGGCGTCAAGGTGGCGCGCGTGGTCGAGGATCCCTCGCCTTTCAAGATGGTCTTCGATCCCAAGAGTCCTCATGCCAATGCCGATGGCTACGTGGCGATGCCCAACGTCAATGTGGTCGAGGAGATGACCAACATGATCTCGGCCTCGCGCAGCTACCAGGCCAACGTCGAAGTGCTCAACACCGCCAAGACATTGATGGTCAAGACGCTCACCCTCGGCCAGTAACAAACCCCCAACCCGAAGAAGAAACCCATGGCAGTCAACGATCTCCCCGCCGCCGCCTCCTCCTCCGCCGCGGCCGCCGCCAGCGCATCCGGCGCCGCGGATGCGGCCGCGGCCCTGAACGGCGGCGTCTCGGCCGCGGACACCGAGCAGCGCTTCCTGAAGCTGCTCGTGACACAGCTCAACAACCAGGACCCGCTCAACCCGATGGACAACGCGCAGCTCACCTCGCAGCTTGCGCAGATGAGCACCGTGAGCGGCATTGAGAAGCTCAACACGACCTTGTCGGGCCTGGTGGACCAGACCGGCTCGAACCAGGTGCTGCAGTCGGCATCGCTGATCGGCACCAATGTCCTGACGCCGGGCAGCACCCTCAACACGGCAACGCCGAAGGAGGGCGAGGACCCCGCGACAGTGCCCTTCGCGGTGCAGCTGCCGGGCACCGCCGCCGATGTCGAGATCACGATCAAGGACGCCAGCGGCCACACCGTGCGCACGCTCAACCCCGGCTCGATGACCGAAGGCGTCAACGCCGTGACCTGGGACGGCAAGGACGACGCCGGCAATGTGGTGGCCGCAGGCTCCTACAGCTTCACCGTCGCCGCTTCGAACAGCGGCACGCCCGTCGATGCCACCGCGCTGACCTTCTCGCAAGTGGCCGCGGTCAAGCAGGGCACGAGCGGCGTGACGCTCGAACTGGCCTCGGGCCAGAGCGTCGGCCTCGCCGACGTGCGCATGTTCCTCTGAGCTCTCGCGGCAACCCCTTCTTCCTCGGCTGCAGCCGTCGCGCTGCAGGCCATCTTTTCATTGCATTGAAATAAGGATCGATCATGAGTTTTTCCCAAGGCATCAGCGGCTTGGCCGTCGCAGCCACCAATCTCGACATCATCGGCAACAACATCTCGAACGCGGGCACCATCGGCTTCAAGTCGGCCGCCGCCACCTTCCAGGACATCTACGCGGGCTCGCGCGTCGGCCTCGGCGCCTCGGTGTCCGGCGTGGTCCAGAACTTCTCGCAGGGCGTGACGCAGACCAGCAGCCGTCCGCTCGACACGGCGATCCTGAACGGCAACGGCTTCTTCCGGCTGACCAGCCCGAGCGGCGAAGTCGCCTATTCGCGCAATGGCCAGTTCACGCGCGACAAGAACGGCTTTCTCACCAACGCCCAGGGCCTGCAGGTCACGGGCTTCGGCGTGAACGCGGCCGGCAACGTGATGGGCGGCGCACCGGCGCCGATCGTGATTCCGTTCAACAGCATGAGCCCGAAGGCGACCACGGCCATCGAAGCGAAGTTCAACCTCGATGCGCGTCTGCAGCCGCCGACGAAGACACCGGTCAACCTGACCGATTCCGACACCTACAGCTACTCCAACTCGATCGGGCCGATCTACGATTCCCTGGGCAATCCGCACGAAGTCGCCGCCATGTTCGTGAAGCTGGCCGCGCCTGCGAATACCTGGGACGTCTACGGCACCGCCGACAACGTGGCGCTCAACGGCGGCGCACCCCTCACGACGGTGACCTTCGACACCAACGGCAACCTCACGGCACCGGCCACCGGCACCTTCGCCCTTCCGGTGCTGGCCCTCACCAACGGCGCCGCGCCGCTCGCCGCCACCGTGGACCTCTCCGGCACCACGCAGGTCGGCACCGCCAATGACATGCTGGACCGCAATCAGGACGGCTACACCGCCGGCACGCTGACCGCCTATGCCATCAACCCCGACGGCACCATCACCGGCAAGTTCTCCAACGACCAGACCCAACTGCTCGGCCAGATCGTGCTGGCGACCTTCGCCAACCCGAACGGCCTCGAACCCAAGGGCGACAACGTCTGGGCCGAGACCGCCGAGTCGGGCCAGGCGCTGACGGGCGTTCCGGGCGAAGGCACCAAGCAAGGCTCGCTCCAGTCGGGCGCGCTGGAGTCGTCCAACGTCGACCTGACCTCGGAACTCGTGAACCTGATCGTCGCCCAGCGCAACTACCAGGCCAACGTGCAGACCGTGAAGACGCAGGACCAGGTCACGCAGTCGCTGATGAACATCCGCTGACGCGCACGCCTGAACCGACGAAGACCCCCCTCTCAAGGAGAAACCAGTGGATCGAATGTTGTATGTCGCCATGAGCGGCGCCAAGCAGGCCATGGAACAGCAGGCCTCGGTCGCCAACAACATGGCGAACGTCTCGACGCCCGGGTTTCGCGCGCAGATCAACAACTTCCGCGCCGTGCCCGTGGTCGGCGAGGAGGCGCCGACGCGCGCCTTTGTCGCCGCCACCACGCCCGGCGCCGATTTCAGCCACGGCCCGATCTCCGAAACCGGCCGTGACCTGGATGTGGCGGTGCGCGGCGAAGGCTGGCTGGTCGTGCAGACGCCCGACGGCGGCGAGGCCTACACCCGCGTGGGCAACCTGCAGGTCGGTGTCGACGGCCAACTGGTGACCATGGGCGCGCGCCCTGTCGTCGGCCAGGGCGGCCCGCTGGTGATTCCCCCGGGGTCCACGGTGAACATCGGCGCCGACGGCCTCATCACCGCGCGCGGTGCCGGCGACCCGCTGGTGGGCGTCGGCGAGGTCGGCCGCCTGAAGCTGGTCAACCCGGCGACCGCCGACCTGGTGCGCGGCGAGGACGGGCTCTTTCGCATGCGCGAAGGCCTGCAGCCGGCCGAGGCCGATCCGAACGTGGTGGTCGCCAGCGGCGCGATCGAGGGCAGCAATGTCAATCCGGTCGAGGCCATGGTGGCCATGATCGCCAACGCGCGCAGCTTCGAAATGCAGATGAAGTCCATCCAGACCGCAGACACCAATGCGCAGGCGGCCAACAAGCTGCTGGCGTACGGCTGACAGGACCCTGTCAGCCCATCCCGCCCCGCAAACCCCCGCAGGAGTTTTTCAGATGATTCGTTCCCTCTACATCGCCAAGTCCGGCCTGGACGCGCAGCAGACCCAGCTCGACGTCGTGGCCAACAACCTGGCCAACGTCGGCACCACCGGCTTCAAGCGCAGCCGTGTGGGCTTCCAGGATCTGATGTACCAGAACCTGCGCCAGGTCGGCGGCCAGACTTCCGACCAGACACGCCTGCCCTCGGGCCTGCAGGTCGGCACCGGCGTGCAGGTGGTCGCCACCGAGCGCATCCACACCCAGGGCAACCCGGTCAAGACCGACAAGCCGAAGGACCTGATGATCACCGGCGACGGCTTCTTCCAGGTCCAGATGCCCGACGGCACCACCAGCTACACGCGCGATGGCAGCTTCGACACCGACAAGGACGGCCAGCTCGTCACCTCCAGCGGCTTCCTCGTCCAGCCGGTGATCACGATTCCGGCGAACGCCCAGAGCCTCACCGTCGGCCGCGACGGCGTGGTGTCTGTCACCCAGCCGGGCAGCACGGCCACCGTGCAGGTCGGGCAGATCCAGCTGGCGACCTTCGTCAACCCGACCGGGCTGCAGAGCCTGGGCCAGAACCTCTACGCCGAGACCGATTCCTCGGGCGCGCCCACCCAACTGAACCCGAGCGTCGACGGCGCCGGCACGCTGGTGCAGGGCTCGGTCGAAGGCTCCAACGTCAACGTGGTGGAAGAGCTGGTGAACATGATCGCCACGCAGCGCGCCTACGAAATCAACAGCAAGGCGGTGCAGACCTCCGACCAGATGCTGCAGCGCCTGGCCCAACTCTGAAGCCCATGAAGCCCATGAAGCTCATGAACACCCCCAGGCTTCGCGCACTTCGTGTCGCTTCGCCCACCCCCTTGCAGGGGGCAACACCGGCGGCCCGGCGGAGCCGGTTCCGCGGTGTTTCTGGGTGGCGGCGAATTCTGGCGCCGTTTGTTGTGCTGATGGCAGTCGGTTGCGCGCAGATTCCGAAAGAGCCGCTGGTGGCCCAGCCGATGACGGCGCGCGCGGATCCGTTCGCCTCGCTGCAGACCAGGCGTTCGGCCGGCGCGATCTTCCAGGACGGCCCCGGCGGCAATGCCCTGTTCGAAGACCGCAGGCCGCGCAATGTGGGCGACATCCTCACGATCGTCATCAGCGAAAAGGTCAACGCCACCAAGAACTCGGGCGCCAATGCCACCCGCGACGGCAGCACCAGCGGCATCTTCTCGGGCGGCATTCCGAAGCTGCTCGGCGGATTGCTCGACGGCCAGGACACCAAACTGTCGGGCAACAACATTTTCAACGCCAAGGGCGGCGCGAACGCCAACAACACCTTCAACGGCGTGATCACGGTCACGGTGACGGACGTGATGCGCAACGGCAACCTGATGGTCAGCGGCGAGAAGCAGATGGGCATCAACCAGGGCACGGAATACATCCGCTTCTCTGGCGTGGTGAACCCGCGCACCGTGTCGGGCAGCAATACCGTGCCTTCGACGCTGGTGGCCGACGCGCGCATCGAATACACCGCCAAGGGCTACATCAATGAAGCGCAGGAGATGGGCTGGATGCAGCGCTTCTTCCTCAACGTCATGCCGTTTTGAAACTATGAAAAACCCCCAGGCTTGCCCACTTCGTGTGGCCTCCTTCCCCCTTGCAGGGGGCAACAGCAGCGGCCCGGCGAAGGCGGTTCCGCGCTGTTCCCCGGATGGGGGGGCTCTTCGCTTTGCTCGAGCCTGCCTGGGGCTTGCCGTGCTTTGTCTTGGCGCGATCTGCGCGCCTGTGCATGCGGAAAGGCTCAAGGAGCTGGCATCCATTCAAGGCGTGCGCGACAACCCGCTGATCGGCTACGGGCTGATGGTCGGGCTCGACGGCACCGGCGACCAGACCCAGCAGACGCCCTTCACCACGCAGAGCCTGAACAACATGCTGCAGCAGTTGGGGATCACGATCCCGGCAGGCATCAACATGCAGCTCAAGAACGTGGCGGCCGTGATGGTCACGGCCACGCTGCCCTCCTTCGCGCGGCCGGGCCAGACCATCGACGTGACGGTCTCCTCCATGGGCAATGCCAAGAGCCTGCGCGGCGGCACGCTGCTGATGACGCCGCTCAAGGGCGTCGACGGCCAGACCTACGCCATCGCCCAGGGCAACATGGTGGTCGGCGGCGCGGGCGCCTCGGCCAACGGCAGCAAGGTGCAGATCAACCAGCTGAGCTCGGGCCGCATCCCGGCCGGCGCGCAGGTCGAACGCGCGGTCGAGGCACCCGTGGGCAGCGACGGCGCCTTCTCGCTCGAACTCAATCGCTCCGACTTCGGCACCGTGCAGCGCGCGGTCGACGCCATCAACCGCCAGTTCGGCGGCGGCACCGCCGAAGCCATGGACGCGCGCGTGATCCGCGTCGTGGCACCCGACGCGCAGGAGCGGGTCGGCTTTCTCGCGCGCCTGGAAAGCATCGACGTCACGCCCGGGCAGGCGGTGGCACGCGTCGTGATCAATGCGCGCACCGGCTCGGTCGTCATGAACCAGGCGGTGCGCGTGAACGACTGCGCCGTGGCGCACGGCAACCTTTCGGTGGTCATCAACACCGATACCTCGGTGAGCCAGCCCGGCGCGCTGTCCGGCGGCACCACGGTGGCCGCGCAGACCTCGCAGATCTCCGTCAACCAGGGCGGCGGCGCGCTGCAGATGGTGCGCGGCGGCGCTTCGCTGGCCGATGTCGTCAAGGGCCTCAACAGCCTGGGCGCCAATCCGCAGGACCTGGTGTCCATCCTGCAAGCCATGAAGTCGGCCGGTGCCCTGCGCGCCGAGCTCGAGATCATCTGAGGACCCCATGAGCGTATCAGCAGCCAACACATGGAACAGCGGCGACGCCAGCCGCGCCGATGCGCTGGACCAGCGCTTCGCGCTGGACGTGCAGGGCGTCGACGCGCTGCGCCGCACCGTGCGCAACTCGCCCGAGGAAGGCCTCAAGCAGGTGTCCCGGCAGTTCGAGGCGATGTTCATGGGCATGGTGCTCAAGAGCATGCGCGAGGCGACGCCCTCCAGCGGCCTTCTGGAGAGCCGCAACGAGAAGATGTTCCAGTCGATGTTCGACCAGCAGCTCACCCAGAACCTCTCGGGGCGCGGCGTGGGCCTGGCCGAGGCGATGCTGGAGCAGCTCAAGAGGACCCTCCCCGTGGCCGCGTCCGGTGACGACGGCAGCTCCGGCACGGCGGGCATGTCGCTGCTGCCGCGCGGCTTTCCGATCAAGCCGCAGACGGGCATTCCGCTGGGCTCGGCGCCGACTCCTGGGACGACGGCCGTGCGCGGCAGCGCCGACCTCAGCGTCTATCGATTCAACGGCGAGCGCGGCAACGCCGGCGGCGCCAGCGCCAGTCTCCAGGGTCAGGTCGACGACTTCGTGGCCCGCATGGGCGCATCGGCGCAGACCGCGAGCGCGGCCAGCGGGGTGCCCGCGCCGCTGATCCTGGCGCAGGCCGCGCTCGAATCCGGCTGGGGCAAGCGCGAGATCAAGGCCGACGACGGCACCCAGAGCTTCAACCTGTTCGGCATCAAGGCCGACCGCAACTGGAAGGGCGCGGTGGTGGAGACGACCACCACCGAATACGTGGACGGCGAGCCGCAGCGCGTGCGCGCGAAGTTCAGGGCCTACGCCTCCTACGACGAGGCCTTCACCGACTACGCCAACTTCATCACGCGCAATCCGCGCTACGCCAACGTGCTGGCCACCAACGATCCAGCGGCCGCCGCGCACGGCCTGCAGCGCGCCGGCTACGCGACCGACCCGGAGTACGGCGCGAAGCTGGTTCGCATCATGCAGAAATTCGGCTGATTCCGAGTCACGCCCAACCCAACCCAAGGAACCTCATGGCAGAGATTGCAAGCTTTCAACAACGCACCGGCGCCGCCGCACCGGCGGTCGGCGGCAGCCGCCTGGAGGTCGTCACCTTCACGCTGGGCGAGGAGGAATACGGCATCGACATCCAGAAAGTGCAGGAGCTGCGGGGCTACGACGCGGTGACGCGGATCGCGAACGCGCCGGAGTACATCAAGGGGGTGGTGAACCTGCGCGGGATCATCGTGCCGATCATCGACATGCGCATCAAGTTCTCGCTGGGCACGCCGAGCTACGACCAGTT
>NZ_JBFTPS010000096.1:0-12972 GCF_056398605.1 Variovorax sp. 01T432 | reverse complement strand
AAGCTCGACGCCATCGAGCGCAAGGCCAGCCAGGCGCTCGACCTGCCCGCGATGCCCAAGGCAAGCGCTGAACTGAGCGACGTCGTTCAGGCCCTGGGCCAGGTGGACATCCGCGCCGCGCGCGCGGCCGATGCACAGCGCGGCGCGGCGCAGGAGCTTCAATGGGCCGAGCGCCAGCGCGAGGAAGCCGCCACCGCCTCGATCCATTCCGCCGTGCGCGACGCCATCGACAGCCAGTGGGACAGGCTCTCGCGCGGGGCCCGCAGGAGCCTCGCTCCACCTCACCTGCCCATGAGCGCGATGCTCGATCCCGTCGGCGCCGCCAGCCACGCCGCAGCCGCTCACGCGATCCCTTCCACCGCGCCCGAACATCTCATCGAGGCAGTGAGTCAGGCCCTGCTGTCCATCCCCGAGGGCCAGGCCGTGCGCCGGCATCTCGCCGAGACCGGCCAGCCCTATCGCGAGCAGGACCACCCCGACTTCCATCGCATGCTGCAAGACCTCACCGGCGCGGACGTGGGCAACATGCTCCAGAGCCTGGACCGCCGCCTGCGCGCGCACGCGCAGGCCACCGTCGCCAATGCCGCCGCGCGCGACGCCGCCGTGCAGGCTCAGCGCGCCAGCGCCGAGCACGCCGCCATGGCCCAGGACACCCGCCGCGTGCAGGACCGCGCCAACCAGCCCCTCGCGACGGCACATTGCCGGCCGCCGAGAGCGCGGCAGCCAGCCCCGCGCGCGTGCAACCGGCGCCTCGGCAGGAACACCCCCGGCGGGAACAAGAAACCGAGGCCCTTGCCGATCCGGCCCCCTCCGCTCGAGCCGCCGCGCTGCCCACCATCGCCGAACTCGAACAGCGCCTCGCCAACCTGCGCGGCACCGGCGAGGACCTGGCCGCGTCACTGCCTTGCGTGCCCGCCGATCCCGTGCGCGGTCCCGCCTCGCCACCGCGCACCGCCGCGCCTCTCGAAGAAGGCGGACGGACCGCGGCCCACTGGTAGACCGGGCCGACGACGCGGGACGACTCAGCCCCGCCTCGAATCGGCAGTGGCCTCCTCCACGGCGCGCAGCAGAGAGGCGATGTCGAAGGGCTTCGTCAAGATCGACTGCGTTCCGAGCACCCGCCCGACCTCCACCATGTCCGCATAGCCCGTGGCGAGGATCACCGGCAGCGCCGGCGCCTTCTTGCGCACCTTCCTGATCACCTCGGCCCCGTTCATGCCCGGCATCGCGTAGTCGACGACGATCAGGTCCGGCAGCTCCCGCTCCAGTTCCGCCAGGCCTTCGCGCCCGTCCGCGGCGGCCCGCACGGCGTGGCCGGCATGCTGCAGGCTTTCCACGATCACGCGCCGCACGTCCTCGTCGTCCTCGATGACCAGGATGCGCCGCCGCCGGGCCAGCGCCGGGGGCGCATCCACGGCCTCCTGCACGGCCTGCGGAGGCCCCTCGTCGAGCAAGGGGAACGAGAGCTCCACCGTCGTGCCGCGACCCGGCTCGCTCATGATCCGCGCGGCCCCGCCCGACTGCTGCGCGAAGCCATACACCTGGCTCAGCCCCAGCCCCGTTCCGCTGCCCAGCGGCTTGGTCGTGAAGAAAGGATCGAACACCTTCGACAGCAAGTGCTGCGGGATGCCCGCGCCATCGTCCGTGACCGACACCACCACGCGCCGGCCCTCGGCGCCGGGCGCGCTCTCATCTTTCACGCCACTGGCGAGCACGATCCGGCCGCGGCCCTGCATGGCGTCCTTCGCGTTCACCACGAGGTTGAGCACCGCCATCTCCAGCTGGCTCGGATCGACCTTCGCCCACGCCGGGCCCACGCCCAGCTTCCATTCCAGCCGCACCGCGGCGCCCGCCGACACCGTGATCAACTCCTGCATGCCAAGCAGCAGCGCATTGACATCCGTCAGCCGCGGCAAGAGCGACTGCGCCCGCGCGAACGACAGCAGCTGGCCGGTCAGCTTGGCGCCCCGACCCACCGCGCGCCGCGCCTGCGACGCGATCTTCTCGACCTTCGGCTCCTGCGAGATGCGCGCCAGCAGGTCGAGGTTCATGCTCACGACGTGCAGTAGGTTGTTGAAATCGTGCGCGATGCCGCCGGTCAGCCGGCCGATCGCCTCCATCTTCTGGACCTGCGCCAGCGTGGCCTGCACGCGCTCGCGCTCGGCGATCTCGGCCATGAGCCGGTCGTTGGCGCCGGCGAGCTCGCGCGTGCGGGCCTCGATGCGGTCTTCCAGCTCGCGGTTGAGCTGCTGGACCGTCGCGCGCGCCTGGCCCAGTTCCTCCAGGTTGCGGCGTGTCGCGTACTGCCGCACGCGCGCGCGCACGGCGGCATCCGCCGCGCTCGCCAGCGTCTCGGCATTCACGGGCCGCTCCAGCAGCACCACGTTGCCGAGCGCGCGCAGCGATGCCCGCGCCGGCCCCGAGCGCCGCTTGGTCTGACGGGTCGTCAGCACAATGAAGGGGAAGTCCGACCAACTCGGCTGCCGCATCAGCCACAGGCTCAGGCGGTCGCCGGGCTCGACGGTGAAGGCCTCCTCCGTCACGATCGCCGCCGACGCGCCCTCCTGCAGGCCCGCCAGCAATTCATCCACCGACAGGCAGACATGGGTCGCGATCTCGCGCGCGGCCAGCACGGTCTGCACGACCTCGGCATCGCGCCCGCGCGGCGCATGCACCATGACGCGAAACTCCATCGCTAGCTTTCGATGACGCCGGGCGGGTCGCTCAGGAGGGGCTGGGTGCCGGCGTATGCGGGCACGCCCTTGAGGACGCCCACGAAATCCGTCAACGCCGCGCCGACCTCGATGCCGCGTGTCCCGAGGCGGAACTCGCGGATCGTGAGTTCATGCCTGTTGGTGCGGCTCTTCACGACCGACACCGCCTTCAGCAGGCTGCCGCGCGCTTCGAAGAAGCGGAACAGCAGGATGGCATCGCTCAGGTAGCTCAGGTCGACGTCGCTGCGGCCTTCGCCGAAGAGCCCATGCTGGCCCAGGACCAGGATGGTGGCGACGCCGCTCTGGTTCAGGTAGGTCAGCAATTCATGCATCTGCAGCAGCAGGAACTTGCCGCCCGGCATGGCCTGGAGATAGGCGTTCAGACTGTCGATGCCCACCATCGTCGCGCCGCGCTTCTCCACCGCATGGCGCACCATGTTCGCGAATTCGCCGGGGGAGACGGCGGCCGGATCGAGGGCGACGATCTCCAGCAGACCCCGGTCGATGTATTGCGCGATCGGGATGCCGAGCGCGGCGCAGCGCGTCCGCAGCGTGCCCAGCCCTTCATCGAAGAGGTAGTAGGAGGCCTTCTCGCCGCGCGCCAGCGCGGCGGCCAGGCAGGCCATCGCGGTCGTGGTCTTGCCGACGCCGGAGGGCCCCGCGAAGAGCGTATTGCTTCCGTAGCTCAAGCCGCCGCCCAGAATGGCATCGAGAGAGGCATTGCCGGTTCTGGCCGCTCTCTGCTCGAAGCTGCCGCGATGCTCGGACGCGACGAGCCGCGGGAAGAGCGCGATGCCCCCGGTGTCGAGCCGGAAATCATGGTCGCCGCCGCGGAACTTCACGCCGCGCAGCTTCACGACCCGCATGAAGCGCTTGTTCTCGCCATAGGCGCCCGTCGTCTGGTCGAGGCTGAGCACGCCATGCGCGATGCTGTGCAGCTGGAGGTCGCCGGCCTTGGAGGACCTGTCGTCCAGCATGAGGACGGTGCAGCGGCATCTCGAAAAGAAGTGCTTGAGCGCCAGGATCTGCCGCCGGTAGCGCAAGGGGTCCTGCGCCAGCAGGCGCATCTCGGACAGGCTGTCGAACACCACGCGCTGCGGCTGGAGCCTTTGGACCTCGGCCATCACGCCGCGCGTGGTCTCGCCCAATTCGACCTCGGACGGATGCAGGATGGACTGCTCAGCATCGGGGCCCAGCCCCTCGGCGGTCAGGAGTTCGAACACCGACAGCCCCTCCAGCGTCCAGCCGTGCGAGGCCGCGACCGTGCGCAGCTCGTCGGCCGTTTCCGAAAGGGTCACATAGAGGCCGGTCTGGCCTCTGGCCACCCCCTCGAGCAGGAACTGGATGCCGAGCGTGGTCTTGCCGGCCCCGGGCTCGCCTTCCACGAGGTAGAGATGGCCGACGGGCAAGCCGCCGCCCAGAACGTTGTCGAGCCCGGCGATGCCTGTGGAGGCGCGTTCCTGGGGCGGAATGAGCAATGTAGCCGCAGAAGTCATGGCCTTGATGCTCGGGCGCCTGGGCAGCCGCCCGTGTCAGTCTTCTTTACGGGGGAGCGAAGGAGAACGACGGAAGAACCCCGCCGGGATCGAGAGGGGGATCAGGCCGAAGCCAGCGATAGTCGCACGACATCGCGCCCCACCGCGACCTCATAGCCCAGGTCGTCGGCCAGCGCCTGCAGCGCGACGGCGTCGATGGCCAGCTTGCGCGGCGCCCGCAGCGCGCCGGCCATCGCATCGGCCGGCGCGGCCTCGCCGTGCCTGGCGGTGAATCGCAGCGCGTCGACGCCATCCGGCTCGACGTGGATCGCGCCGAGCGACTCCGCGCTGTCGTGCAGGTAGCCGAGCACGCCGAGGAACATGTAGCGCAACGCGGCGGCGGCCGGGAAGCGGGGTTCATCCGCCTCGGGCAAGAGCCCGCTTTCGGCATGAAGGCCGATGCCGTTGAGTTCGTAGGCCGAGCGCATCAGCGCCGTGCCCTGCTTCACCAGTTCGCTGCGCGTGATGCCCTCGTCGCCGACAGCGAGTTCCCAGTCGCGCAGCGAGCGCACGGCGGCGACCAATTCATTCAACTGCCCCTCGATCAGTGCCAGGCGCTCGTCCGCCACCTGCGGATCGCCCGAGGGCGCCTGCCGCTTCAGCAGCAGCAGACCCATGCGGATCACCGACACCGGCGCGGCCATGTCGTGGCGCAAGGTCGGAAGGGCGCGCGTGAGGAGTTCGTGGCGCACGCCGGCCGCCATCCAGCTGCGAGCCCCGGGCGAGGCCTTCATCGTGCGGCGCACTGTGCCAGGATGCGGTCGAGCGCCTCGAAGTCGATCGGCTTCTGCAGGTGGTGGTCGAAGAGGCCGGCCGCGGCCCCTCCGGACTCCCCGGCGGAAAAGCCGGAAATGGCGACCAGTAGCAAGGGCTGGCCGGACACGCCGGCGCCCTTGGCGCGCAGCCGCCGCGCCACCTCCGTACCGGGAAAGTCAGGCAGCGTGAGGTCGATCAAGGCGGCGTCGAAGTCCTCGCTGGCCCCGGCATCAACCGCCTGCTGGCCGGTGTAGGCGCAGCGAACCGTGTGGTCCTGAAGCACCAGCAGCTCCTGCAAGAGGTCCGCGGCCGCCTCGTTGTCGTCGACGATCAGCACATTCATCGGAAACTCCCTGAAAACGAAAGCCCCAGAGTATCGGGGGCCGGGGCCCACTGAGCTTGTAGGAGCTTTTCTACTGTCACTGTCGCGGCGGCTGCAGTGGCAGGCTCACGGTAAAGAGCGCCCCCTGGCCGGGCGCGCTCTCGAGATCGATCTGTCCGCCGTGCAAGCGCACGATCTGGCGGGTGATGTAGAGGCCCAGACCGAGGCCCGGGGCCTGTTTGCGACTGTCCTCGGTGCGCTCGAATTGCTCGAAGATGCGCGCCTGGTCTTCCGGGGCGATGCCCATGCCCTGGTCGCGCACGCTTATCCGCGCCACGCCCCGGGCCTCGCCGGCTTTTTCCACGACGACTTCCACCGGCTTGCCGCCGCCGTAGCGCAAGGCGTTCGTCAGCAGGTTGGTCAGCACCTGCTCGATGCGGAACTCGTCCCAGATCCCCTGGACGCCCTGCGCGCCGGCCGGCGCCTTCAGTTCGATGGTGCAGCCGGCGGCCTCGGCCTGCTGGCAAAGGCTTTCGACCACGCGACGCGCCATGGCCACCAGGTCGACAGGCTTGGGCTGGATCGACAGCGCGCCGCTGCGCATGCGCGAGACGTCGAGCATGTCGTCGATCAGGCGCACCATGTTCTGGATCTGGCGCTGGTCGCGCTCGATCATCGCCGGCAGGCGCGCGGGATCGAAGGGCGCCAGGTTGCCCTTCGACAGGTGGAGCTTGCGCACCTGCGTTTCGAGGTAGAGCGTGTTGAGCGGCGTGCGCAGCTCGTGCGACACCATGGACATGAAGTCGTCGCGCATGCGCACCGCGCGCTCCAGTTCACCGCGTGCAGTCTGCAGCTGCTGCACCAGGGCCTCCTGCTGCCGGTTCGCCGCTGCCAGGGCTTCCATCTCGCGCGCGAGCGCCTTCCGGTGCCGGTGCAGGTCCACGAACACGCTGACCTTGCTGGTCACCACGTGCGCATCCAGCGGCTTCTGCAGGAAGTCGACCGCACCGCTCTCGTAACCCTTGAACGCGTAGTTCAGCTCGCGGCCGGCCGCGCTCACGAAGATGATCGGGATATGGCGCGTGCGCTCGGTGCCGCGCATCAGCTCGGCCAGTTCGAAGCCGTTCATCCCCGGCATCTGGATGTCGACGATGGCGAGCGCGAACTCGTGGTCCAGCAGCAGCCCGAGCGCTTCCTCGGCCGAACCCGCCCTGTAGACGGGCCGGCCCGGGCCACGGATCAGCGCATCGAGCGCCAGCAGGTTCTCCGGCAGGTCGTCGACGATCAGCAGCTTGCTTTCGGCATCAAGGGGCATGGGCTGAATCCAGTTGCAGCAGCAAGGCGCGCAGCTCGCGCAGGGGAAGTACGAAGTCGGGCGCATGGGCGCCGATGGCCGCGTTGGGCATGATGTCAACCAGCGCCTCGGCGGGGTCCTGCACGGCCGTCAGGCCGCCCCCGCGGTGAATGCACAGCATGCCCCGCGCGCCATCCTCATTGGCGCCGGTCAGCAGGAATCCGGCCAGCGCCGGGCCGTAGGCATCGGCCGCGGAACACATCAGCACGTCGATCGAGGGGCGCGAAAAGAACACCGGAGGCTCGCAGCTCAGCGAGAAGCGGCGGTCGCGCTCGATGGACAGGTGGTAGCTCGGGGGCGCGAAATAAAGCGTGCCGTCAACGACCGGCGCCTTGTCCCACGCTTCCCGCACCGGGATCGGCAGGCGATGACGGAAGACTTCCGCCAGGCGGCTTTCATGCCCTTCGGGCAGGTGGATCACCACGACCACCGGAAGGCGCCAGCCGGCGGGCAGATCGCCCAGCAGCGCGAGCAGCGCATCGACGCCGCCGGCCGACGCGCCGATGACCACGGCATCGACGTGCTGCAGGGGTCGGGAGGACCGGGATCTCTTGATCGTCATGCCACCTTCCGGTAGATGCGCTCGGCGCGCGAGAGCACGTCGAAGCGCGTGGCATAGCCGGAGAAGTCGATGCTCTCCTTGGCCCCGAGCCCGAGAAAGCCGCGGTGGCACAGCGACTCGTGGAACAGCCCGAGCGCCCGGTCCTGCAGCTGGCGGTTGAAGTAGATCAGCACGTTGCGGCAGGACACCAGCTGCGTCTCGGCGAAGACGCTGTCGGTCGCCAGGCTGTGGTCGGCGAAGATCACATCGGCGCACAGCGAGGGGTCGAAGCGGGCCGCCTCGTAGGCGGCCGTGTAGTAGTCGGAAAAGGCATTCACGCCGCCCGCGCGCTGGTAGTTGGCCGTGTAGTGGCGAATCGAGTCGAGCGGGAAGATCCCCAGGCGCGCCTTCTCCAGGGAGGCCGGATTGATGTCGGTGGCATAGATCTGCGTGCGCTCCAGGAGCCCTTCCTCGCGCAACAGGATGGCGAGCGAGTACACCTCCTCGCCGGTGCTGCAGCCCGCCACCCAGACCTTGACGGTCGGGTAGGTCTGCAGCATCGGCACCACCTGGCGGCGCAGCGACAGGAAGTAGGCCGGGTCGCGGAACATCTCGCTCACGGGAATCGTCAGGTACTGCAGGAGCTGGCTGAACACGGCCGCGTCGCGCAACACCCGCTCCTGCAGCACCGAGATGCTCGGAAGATCGAATTGCGCGAGCGCATACAGCACGCGCCGCTTCTGCGAGGCGCCGGTGTAATCGCGGAAGTCGTAGCTGTACTTCATGTAGATCGCCTCCATCAGCAGGCGCAGCTCGATGTCGGTGTCGCTGGGCGGCGACTGCGGGGAATGCGGCGGCTGGATGCTCACAGCCGCTCCATCTTCGGCATCCAGACGCGCAGCAGCGAGAACAGGCGGTCGAGGTCGACCGGCTTGGCGAGGTAGTCGCTGGCGCCCGCGGCCAGGCATTGTTCCTGGTCGTCCTTCATGGCCTTGGCGGTGACGGCGATCACCGGCAGCTTCTCGAAGCGCGGGTCCTGGCGCAGCCGGCGCGTGGCCTCCAGGCCGTCCATCTCCGGCATCATCACGTCCATCAGCACGAGATCGATGTCGCGCACCTGGTCGAGCTTCTCCAGCGCTTCGCGCCCGTTGCGGCCGATCTCGACCGTCGCGCCGCGCTGCTCCAGGGCGCTGGCGAGCGCGAAGATGTTGCGCACGTCGTCGTCCACCAGCAGGATGCGCCGCCCCTCGAAGACCCGGTCGCGTCCACGCGCGGTCCGGAGCATGTTCTGCCGCTCGCTCGACAGGTCGGACTCCACCTTGTGCAGGAACAGCGTCACCTCGTCGAGCAGGCGCTCGGGCGAGCGAGCGCCCTTGATGATGATCGAGCGCGAATAGCGCAGCAGCTCGGCTTCCTCGTCGCGCGTCAGGTTGCGGCCGGTGTAGACAATGACCGGCGGGAAGGACACGATTTCCTCGGTCGCCATCCGCTTGAGCAGCTCGCTGCCCTGCATGTCGGGCAGCCGCAGGTCGGTGATCATGCAGTCGAAGACACGGGTGCGCAGCAGTTCCAGTGCTTCCTCGCCCGATTCCACGGCGGTGATGACGACGTCGTCGTCGCCGATCAGCTTCACCACGCTGTCGCGCTGCCGCGCGTCGTCCTCCACCAGCAGCACGGCCTTGAGCTTGCGCGTGAGCTTGTCTTCGAATTTCCGGAACACCTCCTTGAGCTGCTCGCGCGAGGCGGGCTTGAGCGCATAGCCGATGGCGCCCATGTGCATGGCCGCCTCGGAGCCGCCCTGCGCGGACACGATATGGACCGGGATATGGCGCGTGTGCGGGTCGTCCTTCAGGCGCTGCAGCACGCCGAGGCCCGGGCTGTCGGGCAGGCCCATGTCCAGCAGGATGGCGTCGGGCAGAAACTGGGTGGCGAGCGCGAAGCCGTCCGACGCGCCATGCGCCACCAGGCAGCGGTAGCCGAGTTCGTGCGCCAGGTCGTAGAGGATGTGGGCGAACTGGGGCTCGTCCTCGATGACGAGGACGCGGCGCGCCTGGTCTCGCGGCAGCGCGCGATCGTCGGGGAACTGCGGCGCCGGCACCTTCGCGGGCAACGGCGCCTGCCGCGCGGCGGCCGCCCTCGCCGGGGGAGGCACGGCGGGAGTGCCGGGCGAGACCGCTTGCGCTTCCTGGGCCGCGCCGTGATACCGCGCCGGCAGCTGCAGCGTGAAGGTGCTGCCCTTGCCGGGGACGCTGTGCACGCTCAGCGTTCCGCCGAGCAGCTGCGTGAGGTCGCGCGAGATCGACAGGCCGAGCCCGGTGCCGCCGTAGCGCCGTCGGGTCGTGCCGTCGGCCTGGCGGAAGGCCTCGAAGATCACCTCCTGCTCATCGGCGGCAATGCCAATGCCCGAATCGGACACGGCGAAGGACACGCCGCCCCCGGGCGCCCCCGAAATGCTGAGCACCACTTCGCCCCGGTCCGTGAACTTGAGCGCGTTCGACAGCAGGTTCTTCAGCACCTGCTCGACGCGCTGGCGATCGGTGAAGAAGGTGGAGGGCGCGTCCGGGCGCAGGTCGAGCCGGAACGCCAGCCGCTTCTGCGCGGCCAGCGGCATGAAGGTCATCTGCAGGTTCGAGGCCAGCTTCTCGGTGGCGACATCTTCGGTGACTATGTCGAGCTTGCCGGCCTCGACCTTGGCAATGTCGAGGATGTCGTTGATCAGCACCAGCAGGTCGTTGCCCGAGGTGTAGATCGACTCCGCGAACTTGACCTGCTCGGCGCTCAGGTTGCCCTGCGGGTTGTCGGCAAGCAGCTTCGCCAGGATCAGCGCGCTGTTGAGCGGTGTGCGCAATTCGTGCGACATGTTCGCGAGGAACTCGGACTTGTAGCGGCTCGCGCGCTGCAGCTCCTCGGCCCGCTCTTCCAGGTCGCGCTGCGCCCTGTGCAGTGCGGCGTTGCGCTGGTCCAGCGCCTCGGTGCGCTCGGAGAGCTGGCTGTTGGTCTGCTCCAGTTCTGCCTGCTGGTTCTCCAGCGTGGCCTGCGAGACGCGCAGCGCGCGCGATTGTTCCTCCAGTTCCTCGTTGGCGGTGCGCAGCTCTTCCTGCTGGACCTGCAGCTCCTCGTTGAGCTGCTGGGTCTCGGCCAGCACCTCCTGCAGCTGTTCACGGTAGCGCACGGCCGCGATCGAGGTTCCGATGTTGCCGGCCACGAGCTGGAGCAGTTCGGCCGCGCGCCCCTCCGGCGGGCGCAACAGGCCGAGCTCGACCACGCCGTTGACGATGCCGTCGTTGGTCGCCGGCAGCAGCACCGCGGCGGCCGGGGTCATCTCGCCCAAACCGGAGTTCACCTTGAGGTACTCGGCCGTCACCGGCGCCACCACCATCATCCGCTTCTGGACCGCGGCCTGGCCGACCAGGCCCTCGTTGGGCGAGAAGACCTGGGGCGAGGACTCGGCCGCGCCGGAGAAGCCGTAGCTGGCGACACGGCGCAGCGCGCCATGGCGTTCGCGCACGTACATCGCGCCGACGGCGCTGCCGAGCTGGCGCGAGAAGAAGGCCAGCACCTTGCGGCCCAGCTCCTGCGCGCTGAGCTCCCCCACCAGCTCCCCGCTCAGCTCGGTCTGGGCGCCGCGCAGCCAGGCCTGTTGCTGCAGGGTCTCGGAATGCATCGCCTGCTCCTGGAGCACGGCGTCATAGCTCCCGGACAGCCGCAGCAGCTGGCGGCGGCCGAAGAAGGCCAGCAATCCGGTGGTCACGAGAGTGAACAGCAGGAACAGGCCGACGATGGTCATGCTCGTGCGGTTGGCTTGCTCGTTGCGCTGGAAACGCAGGGCCTTCTCGGTATCCATGAACGCGTCGAATTCGGCGCGTATGTCGTCGGTCAGCCGCTTGCCGCGGCCGAGGCGCACCGGCTGCTGGTAATCGCCCCCGGCGCGCCGCAAGTCGATCATCTCGCGCGCGAAGTCATTCCAGGCCTTCTGCAGCGCAGCAATCCGGTCGACCCGCTCCAGCTGCGCCTGATTGTCCGAGACCAGCGTCCGGAGCGCGGCCAGGTCGCTCGCGACCCTGGGAAGCGCGCTGTCGTAGGGTTCTAGGAAGCTTGCGTCGCCGGTGATCAGGAAACCGCGCATGCCGGTTTCCATGTCGATGCTGCGGCGCTGGACTTCAGCCGCGTTGCGCGTGACGCGATCGGTATGTTCCACCCATGCGATGGTCGACAACAGATAGAAGATGAGCGCGACGAACACCAGCGCGCCGAGCACGCCGCCGGCGATCGGCAGCTTCAGGTTTCGGCTCAGCAGGCGTTGGAAATCCTGACGGTCGATCGTGGACGCAATTTTCATGAGGCAGCCGGGAGCGCAAAACCCGTCGAGCTTGCCCCATGTCCCGGCTCGCGCTTGTCGGATAAGGCCGCTTCATCGAGGGGCGGATGCGGTCACACCCAACCCGCGCGACGGAATCTGTAATAGATGTAGCCGCAGAAGCCGACGATCAGCGACAGCGCCGCCACGTAGCCATAGCGCCATTTCAGCTCGGGCATGTTGTCGAAGTTCATGCCCCAGATGCCCGCGAAGGCGGTGCACACGGCGAAGATGGCGGCCCAGGCGGCCAGGCGCTTGGTGACCTCGTTGTCCTCGATGGTGACCATCGAGAGGTTGACCTGGATCGCCGTGGCGGCGGTGTCGCGCACCGCGTCGATCGAGCTGTTGATTCGGCCGAGGTGATCGACCACGTCGCGGAAGTATTCCTGCGAGCTGATGCAGATCTGCGGCACGCGGCCGCCGTGCAGCTTGCCGATGCCTTCGAGCAGCGGCGCGACCGCATGCTTGAGCACGGTCAGCCGCAGCTTCAGTTCATAGAGACGCTTGATGTTGTCGCGCGCCTCGCCCTTGTTGAAGATCTGCTGCTCGATGGTCTCGAGTTCGACCTCCAGGGCGTCGATCACCGGGAAGTAGCGGTCGACCGCCGCGTCCATCAGCGCATAGAGCACGAAGCCCGGCCCATTGCGCAAGAGCTCGGGCTCGCGCTGGCAACGCTCGCGCACTTCGACGAAGCCATGTTCGCTGCGATTGCGCACGGACACCACGTAGTTGTGGCCCACGAAGATGTTGAGCTCGCCCACCCGCAGGGTGCCGGGCGCCTTGTCGTCGGGCTCGAGCAGATGCACGACGGCGAAGATCGAGTCGGTGTATTCCTCCACCTTGGGCCGCTGGTGGCCATGCTGCGCGTCTTCGACCGCGAGAGGGTGCAGGCCGAACTCGACCTGCAGCTCGGCGAGTTCCTCGGCCGTTGGCTCGTGGAGCGCCACCCAGACGAAGCACCGAGGCAGCGAGATGTACTCGCTGATCTTCGAGACGGGAATATCTGCGAGCTTGGTGCCGTCTTCGTAGACGACGCAATTGATGAGCATGCGAGCGACCGGTATGGAGAAGAACGAATGATCTTGCCACGGGAGCGCCCGGCGCAGGAGACGGACCATTTCTTTACGCCTTCCCTCCCGCTTTTTACGCGCTTTTTATGAGCCTCGATCTACGCTTGCCGCTCCCTTTTTCGAACGCTTCAAACAATGAGAACTCTCTCTTTCAGACCCCTTGCCGTGGCTGCACTTGCCGCCTTGCCGATGCTTGCCAGCGCGCAGCTGACCGCGAACGTGTCGCTGACGAGCAACTACAAGTTCCGCGGACAGGACCAGGACACGAGCAAGAACAAGGCGTTCAAGCCCGCGATCCAGGGCGGCTTCGACTACGCCTTCGG
>NZ_JBFTPS010000095.1:0-13069 GCF_056398605.1 Variovorax sp. 01T432 | reverse complement strand
TTCACGGTGGTGATCGTGCTGAACATCGGCGGTCGGGTGGTGGGGATGGTGGTGGACAGCGTGTCGGACGTGATCACGCTGACGGCCGAGCAGATCAAGCCGGCGCCGGAGATGGGGTCGGTGCTGGACACGGACTACCTGATCGGGCTRGGCACRCTGGACGAGCGGATGCTGATCCTAGTGGACATCGAACGATTGATGTCCAGTACGGAAATTGGATTGATCGAGAAGCTGGCTGCCTAACACAAGGGGGGATAGGGGGGGTCCCTTATTTCTTATCCATTTTTTATAAGAAAATCAAATGAAATTCTCAGATCTAAAAATTAGCGTGCGCTTGGGAGCTGGCTTCAGCCTAGTCCTCCTGCTGTTAGTCGGTGTCACTTTGATTGGCATTTCTCGTTTGAGTCATCTCAATGATGGCACGCATAAAATCGTTAATGAAAGTTACCCCAAGTCCGTCTTGGCGTATGAGCTCATAGGCGTCGTGAACCAGAATGCGCGTTCGATGCGCGATCTTTTGTTGTTATCAGATCCAGATGAAATCAAGCAGGTGCAGAAGCGCATAGCAGAATCGAAGCAGATAAACGATGCGAATTTTGCCAAAATCGAGGAATTGAACAAATCGGAAGAAGATGCGGCCCTACTACAGACTGTAGTGGACGCACGCGCCAAGTACGGCGAAGGGCAGAAGGAATTTTTGAACCACGTCAGTGCTGGAAGAAAAGAAGATGCTATTCAACTGCTGATGTCCAAGGTGCGCGAGGCGCAGAGAGCCTATCTAAGCTCCCTTGGAATACTCATCAAGCATCAGACTGAAGGCGTGATTGAAAATGGCAAGGAGGCGGCCTCTGCTTACGAGAGTGCCCGAAACATGATGTCGCTTCTTGCTCTTCTGGCGTCTGTTCTGGGTGGTGTTGTCGTCGTGTGGATTACCCGGTCCATCACCCGTCCAATGAACGAAGCTGTCAAAGTTGCACAAAGCGTCGCCGCCGGCGACTTGACCGGTCGCATCGACGTGACGAGCAGAGATGAAACCGGTCAATTGCTGAAAGCGCTGAAGAACATGAACGAGAGCCTGGCCAAGGTGGTGGGTGGAGTGCGTGCCGGCGCCGACACCATTGCCACGGCGTCGGGTCAGATCGCCGCGGGCAACCAGGACCTGTCCGCGCGCACTGAAGAGCAGGCCAGTTCGCTGGAGCAGACGGCGGCCTCAATGGAAGAGATGACCTCCACCGTTAAGCAGAACGCTGACAATGCCCGCCAGGCGAATCAGCTCGCACTCTCGGCCTCTGAGGTTGCCGTCAAGGGTGGTGACGTCGTCAGCCAGGTAGTGGGAACGATGGCCTCAATTAACGCGTCTTCCAAGAAGATCGTCGACATCATCGGCGTTATCGACAGTATCGCCTTCCAGACCAACATCCTTGCGCTCAATGCCGCGGTCGAAGCGGCGCGGGCGGGCGAGCAGGGCCGAGGCTTTGCGGTGGTCGCCTCTGAAGTGCGCAGCCTCGCGCAGCGCTCGGCCGCCGCAGCGAAGGAGATAAAGGGCCTGATCGACGATTCGGTTAGTAAAGTGGCTGCGGGAAGCCAACTCGTGGGCGAAGCGGGAAAGACCATGGACGACATCGTCGAAAGCGTGAAGCGCGTGACCGACATCATGGGCGAGATCACGGCGGCCAGCCATGAGCAGACATCCGGCATCGAGCAGATCAATCAGGCCATCACGCAAATGGACCAGGTGACACAGCAGAACGCGGCATTGGTGGAAGAGGCCTCGGCTGCCGCGCAGTCGCTGCAGGAGCAAGCGGGCAGCTTGGTAGAGGCAGTTGGCGTCTTCAAACTGGACACCAGTCCCCATGTAATGCCCACCTTCAATCGGATAACACCAGTGCAAGCCGCCAGTGCTGCAACCAACGTAGCGCGGAGGGTCCACGGGAAGAAAGAGGCGGGCACCGCTCCCCAATTGACCATGACCAGCGGGGTCGCAGACGACTGGACGAAGTTCTAGACAGCTCTAGCTCAAGAGTCCTTGGCGCGTACGTATTGGGATGGCTGGGCCCTCGGGATAGCTTCGTTCTAGCGCCGATTTCATTGCGAAAAGATGCGCCGCATTTCAATTTGGTGGTTCGAGTTCGGCTAAGAAGATGGTGTCGCACTTTGTTTTACTTAAAAATGAAATCGCGCGTCTACCAATCGAGAGTATGACAACACATCCTTCCCCTGAGACCGCCACACTTTCAACTGAAACGGGTGCGTTTTGATGGGCTTGACTTGGAGCAATCGCGTCCTGCTGATTACGTGACGCTGAGACGAATGACATGAGACCGGACGCGAGGAACCCAACTTGCAAAGCCCCTACGGAGAACGGCTACGTTTCCGATGCGGTGGACTACAAGGTGCGCTCTATGCCGATACGAGTCGCTGGCCAGCAAGGAGAGTCCCTCTTCTCAACGTTTGGGGCACCACTGCTAGCTGACTTGCAAATCACTCACCCGAATCTGGTCGATCGCCTCTTCGCGGCGGGCATCGCCGCGCTCTTCGTGGCAGTCACGGTCCTGGCTCTCCCGATCGCTCTCGTCCTATTCACTAGTGGCAAGAGCCTCTTGTCACTGAAAGGATCTGCCAACATCTGCGTCTGGGGTACTTCAGTCGTATTCACTGCCGCTTCGGCCGCCTTTTCTTTTGGGACCGAGCAAATAATTTCTCTTCTCGGCCATCTCCGGGGCATCGAGCGACCAAGAGACCTACGTCTGACGCTAGGCTTGTGGATGGCTTTGCTCACCATCGCGGCTTGTAGTATTGGGGTGCTTGAGAAGTGCTGATTAGCGGGTCGCCGCTGCCAGCCAGGTCCAGACATGCGCGAGGACACCGCGATTAACAGCGCCGGGAAAGGGCCATCCGGGGATCTGATAACCTCTTCCGAGAACGGGTCTATTAATAGGTTTGAACCATTCTGTATTCGGCGCGACAACATTCCTTTTGGCCCGGGGTCCATGTAACTCCCGATCATCGCCATCTTAGCCGTGCCCTCTTGAGCATGTAAGGCGACTCGAAATTCGCCCGGACATTGACGTAACAGATCGGCAGATACATGAATCGTGACATCGGTGCATACGACCTGTTTGCCGTTCAACGCTCGACGTTCTCCGATGAGCGTTCAAAGCCTCGCCTCATGACCCTGTCCGATATGGACGCCGGCAGCGACAGCGACAGCGACAGCGAAGATAAGCCGGAACGCTCAATGGGATCAATCAGCTTTTGTGCGGATTTCAGTTCTCTTGAACAAGGACAAGCTCTCAGCCTCAGCAACCACCCGAATTACCGCGCCGAGATCTTTCGCATCGCCAACGCCCGCAATAGCCAACGCGGTCGAATGCGGCTCAATGCGGCCGCCATCTTGCAATGACAACTATGTCGGCGTGACCTTCCACCATTCACAAATAGACGATGCACTCACCACTGCGGACCGAAAAATGCCCACCACGAGCGAAGCGAAAACACTAGACAACATCACAGCTCCCGCCACGAACGTCACTCCCAGAGCCCTACAGGCTCAACAATTGGCAAGCCGGGGGGAAGGGGCCGCGAACTCGATTGTTCTGAAGCTTGGACAGCGGCTGCGTCGCGCGCGGCAACACGTGGCGAGAGCGCGGTTGCGTGCTCTGCCAGCGCCAACCGTTTCCCATCTTGAAGGAGCGGCCTTTGAGGCTTTCAACGCATTGCAGGCGGCGAAGCTGGTTCTTGCAGAGAGTATTGCAGGCGTCCCTTTAGCGAACGACGAGCCAGTCGAGCGTGAGCAGTGCAATCTGTCAAAGCTTCCTGACTTTTGCTATGCTTTGATCGTAAAGAATGTCCCCGGTCGTAGGATCGTCGCGATCAAGGCCGGGGTGCGTGGGCACTACGTCACCAGCTTCGACGGCGTCACCATGGACCTTGCAGAGGCCCGGATTCTCGTGGATCGCCTCAACGTGCGCATGGGCGTGACTGACGCGCAGCATCAAGCGATGATCGCAGGATCGAATTTCGGCTTTCATGTTCCTGCAGCCGATCCCGAGCACCCAGCGAATACGGGCGACTCGCCTACGGACGGGGACGGTTGACGAGTCAGTATTGTTCAATGTGTGACGGGTCTCGCGCGAGAAGTGCCGAGGACCACAGGCTGGTGAATCGCGCTGACCATGATTGCGCCTGCTTGGTGGTGGGTGGCGATCGCACGGCAAGGCCTCCGATCCTGCAATGTTGTCAAGGGCAACCGAATTCTCCCCCGTGTGGTAACTCAAATTTCCCCACCCGGTTGAGAACTGTCGTCGTGGTGTGACTGATTCAATCCGGCCTTGAGCTTCTCCTTGAGGCGGTAGGAGTTGCCGCGGATGTTCACTGTCACCGCGTGATGCAGCAGCCGATCAAGGATCGCTGTGGCGACGATGCGATCGCCGAACACCTCGCCCCAGGCGCCGAAGCTCTGGTTGCTGGTCAGGATCATTGGTCCGCGCTCGTAGCGCCGGCTGATGAGCTGGAAGAACAGGTTGGCGCCCACGCGATCGATCTGCAAACAGCCACACGCCGTCAATTCCGTTGGCGACGTCGCCAGCTAAGACCAGCAGGTCAGCGTCAGGCGCTGGCTCGATGACACGCTCCCCGGGAAAGCGGCTTTGAAGGAATTCCAAATGCAGGTCGGAGGCAAGTTGAATTCGCACGACGGGCCTATTGCGATGGGGCGCTCTTCGCCCCGATGGTCCGGCCTTCCGCGACACGCAGGTCTGGATTCAACAGAGTAGGCATCGCAGAGGGTTGAAGGAACATGGTCAGCGGTTTCGTTGCAGCAACGATTCGATGACCCTGCCACGCTTTTCTGAACTGGTCTTGGCAATCGCCTCATGCTGCAACGGCATCAACGGCATCAACGGCGTCAACGGCGTCAACGGCGTCAACGGCGTCAACGCCGTCAGGCTCCTCTTCTCTGCTGGCAACTTCGTGGGTTCGGCTGAAGCGCGGGCTGTGTGAATAAATCTGGGTGGCACTTCGCTGGTCAGCCAGACCCCGTTCGCGGCTCGCTGGAACCTGTATCCGCAACGATTCATCGCGTAGCTGTCTATGACAAGTACCACCGGGGCACCGCGACGTCCTCCGACAACGACCGCCGCTTCTTTCGTTGCGGACAGATGCACCGCGTGCCGATTCATTGGCCTCAGGCCTTCACGGCGAATCGCCGGCAGGTGTTTGCGAACAGTTCCGTGATACAGCACGGGTGGGGGCACCAATGTGCGCGGCTTGAGGTCAACGGGGACGGAATGACCTTGAGCGGCGCGGATACGGAGGCCATCTGGGGACAATGTGAACCGGTGCTTGTCGTTGGTCTCAACGATCTCGCGGAGTTCGTCCAAGGTCAAGGCCTGGCCGCTTTTTGCGGCACCCTCCATCAGCGCCGCGAGCGTGCACCAGCCCGCCGTGTCGAGCTTCACGTGCCAAAGCTGAGGCTTGTGCCTGAGAACTCTTGCGAGCAGCCGGGACAAAGGCACGAGTTCCGCCCTTATTTCGCGTCGAGCCAGGGGAGGCCTGGAATCAGCTGCTGCCAGGTTGTCGAGCCCCGACTCCGCGTCTGCCTTTTCAAGGAAGTAGTGGCTTGGCTCTCGAACCTGCTCGCGAGCCGCCGCCCGCGCGCGCTCGAACGCATCGACCTTCGCCGCTCGGTTGGCATCCCTGCGGGGCTTGGTCACATCGTGTCTCCCCCGGCGCACATCAGCGCGAGCTTCGCTTTCAGTTCAGCGAGGACTCTCGGTTCGCTGATGCCAAGCTCATCGTGCGTTCTGATGAGCCTGTCACGGCACCAGGCAGGCCAGTGCAGGTCATCATCGTCCAACGCGAGCCAATCTCGTGGCTGACGTCGCAATACGTCTGACCACACTTGCAGGGCTCGCGGTGCCGCGGCGAAGCTTCCTTCGTGCATTTCGCTATGAAACGTCGCTCCCACGACTCTTCTGCGCAGTTCGGGCGGCAGGCGTTTCGCAGCTATTGAATAGGTGTACTTTCGAACCCACGAGGTCGATAAGACGATGAGTACATCCGGGTACGGCTCCAGCACGTCGATAAGCAACGGCACGTGCTGAAACAATGAGAACTCCGGCCCGGCCTTTATGTACGGGCCTCGTCGGGGGTGCCACCAAACATTTTCGTGATGTAACGGGGAATCGTAATCCAGATAGAGAATAAGTTCGCCGCGTCCGCGCGGGACCTTCGCGTGGGCAACACCTGTCATGTCCGAGGCTCCTCAGGAGGCGACCACCATGCTGGCAGCGCAGCTGATGTCAAGTGCATATCAGCAGCGCTCGGGTAGTGCCGCAACAGTGACATCGCGTAGTTTTGAAGCCGCTGGGGCGATTCACGCACCATCCGTCCTGCGGCCAGTTTCTCCAGGAATCGCCGTGTTTCGACCACCGCTCGCGTGCGTTCACTCGGCATAGTCACGAATTAGCCCTCCTCGCTCCGCCAAGCGCAGCCAGGCATTGATTTCAGTCCACCGACTGTCCGGTCGCGCGCCTTTCGGCGTTGTCGAGTCCGGATGCAAGTTGTCGGCAACAAGATCGAGGCCACCTCGACGCAGGGCCTCGCTGAGGGTCGGGTCGTCCTTGAGCCACCACCAGGACATTGAGAGGACGTACTGAGGGCAGAACTCAGCGTTGAGCGATCGGAGAAAGCCCACGGCGCGGACGTCAAAGAGCTGTTCCCAAAGTTCGGCACATGAGCTTGTCGAAGCGGCGTTGGCGCGCTGGCCTTCATTCGAAAGTGCAAACGCAGCGTCGTAGCCTCCGTATGGGGGGGGCAAGCTCACCGTGTCGTCCAAATCAAGGAACAGCACAGGTCGTCGCACCCAAGAAGAAGCTGGAACCTCGAGAAGCAGCCCCATGGGTCAAGCCTCAGTGCGCCATTGCAGAGGCGCGCAGAGTTGTTGGCACATCTCCGCAATTCGTTGCTGGGCCTGCCTGGCACCTCGGCGCAACCAGGCGTGGTGCACCCCGCCGCATTGTGTGGCGCTAATCCCAACTCGAACTGCCCAGTCCATGTGGCCGCAGCAGCGGGTTCCGAGCATCGTCATCTTGGCCTCCGTTGGTGGAAGAGGGCTCCCGAAACGGAGCCTACCACCAATCTAGACGAATAGCCAGTAGACGATTGTACGGTAGATGTATGGACTGTAGAGTTTAGGACAGTGTTTAGGCAACCTGTTTAGATGACAATAAATTTTAGGAAGCCAGAGGATGCGCGAGCGCTACTGGCGATGAACGTCCAGCGAATTCGACTCGAGCTTGGGCACTCTCAGGAGCGACTTGCGGAGCTAGCCGGCTTCCATCGGACCTACATTAGTCAAGTCGAGCGGCGGGTAGCCAACGTCACCATAGACAACGTGCAGAAACTCGCCGTCGTACTGGCAGTGCCGGTCGCTGAACTCTTTGCCGCGCCCGACGATTAATTCTTGAGCGGTCACTCGATGAGGCGCTTTCGACCCTCCCGGTTGGGCTTTCGGCTCCGGTTCTCGACAGACTGCTCGATTTTGATGTGACGCTATACGTCTCATCAAGAGAAGTGTCGGACTATCGTTTCAGGAGGGAACTCTTGCAGATCGTCGACAACGCGAAGGGATACACCTACCTCTCAGCATACGCATGGGGAAGAGGGCAGTGGGTGGACCGCGGACAGCGATTCAAGCTGGCGAATCTCAAGCACATTGCTCTCTACCCGGGGAGGAAGCCCGTCCAACGCGACAACTCTTCCAGGAAGTAGTGGGCGATGTCAGCGTCTCGTACCTCGACTATCTCGGCATTCGAGAGGCCCCCCGGGATGGCGGTTTGGCCGCAATCCACAAGCGTCAAAGATGCATGGCCATGATGGCCCTCGAATTCGCATGCCCACAGATTCTTTCCTGAATGTCTATACATCCAGCTCTTCATGGAAAAGGGAATCCCGACGATGCCGGCCAATTTGTATGCATGGCACTTGAAGTGCCGCTTTGATGGAAGCGTCGATTCCCAGGTTGCCGTGCGCGTCGCAGGATGAAGATTGGATGGTTGGCATGGAGGCGAGGAAGAACTGAGTCAGGTCGTATAGCGACGAGCCTCCCTTCGCCTTGCAGGCGGGGACCTTCGTAACCTCTACGGCTCGCGCCACGGGGGCCGAGCGCAACGCGACGATGCCCTCATGCCAGAGATCCAACGCGTCTGGCAGGCCAACATGCAGGTCAATGGCGCCGACAGGGTTTGGAGACATCTGGCACGCGAAGGCACGGCTGTGCGGCGCCGCATGCCGGTTCGCTATACGACGGCATGAACGCGACGTCCCTCCAATCCAAGACAACTGTCCCTCAATTCCAGCCGGCCTTCTCGATGAATGACGGCTGCGGTCGTCTGGAAGAGTTTGACTTGCTGCTACCTTCCGGATGCACGGGTCGCCGCCTCGTTCGGAGTTGGCTCCCACGATTCTTGAATACGGACGCTTCGGAGATTGAGGTCCATTTCGAATCCGTAGTGCGTGCCATTCGGCAACGCACGTCCGGGTTGGTGGACGACCGCAGCAATACCTATCAGCTGGTTGCTTTTGGCGACCTCGAGGATGCGGCCGCCAACGGAGATATATCCTTCGTTCAACACTGTGATTCGCGCGGCGCGCTGACGGCTGCCATTGTTGGCCTGCGCGCTTCAAACGCGTGGCGAATTTCCAATGACCTCAGGCATTGTTTCGAATGCAAGGTGCCCCTGCGGGCAACCTTGCGAGAGGCCCTGGGCCTCCGTCGCCTTCATGTTGTGCTTGTATCCAAAGACGCCGCACGTTCCGAGCATGCATTTCTTGAGGAAGTCGTTGAGTGCCTCGCCCAGGGGTGCCGCGGGTCATTCGAGATCGAGCGGATGACCTTCCGGCTTGCGGCATCCAGTGGCCCGTTACGGCACGTCCGGCCAGTTTGCGGTGAACCAGTCCAGAACCTTTGACTCAACGTATGTGGCTACGGGGAAAAAAGGGCTCGTGAGAAATGTCGCGTCCAAATCAATAGGGTCGTCCCTCAAGAGGTGTCTTCCTGTAGGGGCCGCCGCTCCTCGCGGAGGGCTGTAAGTAAGGCAATAGAGTTTCGGACTGTTGGGGGGCCGAATCCAGATGTCCTCTATGTGGCGAAACGACGCCTCATAGATGAACCTGAACCAGTAATCGCGATTCGGGGTTCCCCCGGTACGTCGTCCGGTCCTGGGCGAAAAATCCGCCAACGTGACCAATACATACGGAGTGTGGCCCAGGTGTAGGTCGACGTACTCCCATATCCGCCAACGGTCGGCGAGCGACATCAGGCTCAAGAACTCTGCGACATGGAGGCGTGGAACAATGCTCTCTAGCCTTCGGTAATGCCGTTGCCAACTCGCCTTGAACTGGATTCTCAGGCTAAGCGAACGCGCCCGGTCGGGGCGACGCGGCGTCAGGTCGAGGTACGGGCGCCCCGTCGGCTCTTTTGACGGGCAGAAGCCACTGTTGGGTCGATGTGCAAAGTGTCCCGAAGTTGAGTTGCGTTTATCGGCTCGGGGAGACATGGGCTCACGGCAGAACGGGCAGAGTGCTGCGGGACGCGGGTCTGGACCTTTATGGTCAGTTTCAAGCCTGCCAAACTCATTTAGATAGGTGTGGACGGTTACTTTGCGGCCGGTCCGAGGGTGGAGGGCTTCGTGCATTTATGGTGAGGTTGTCGATAGGGAGCCTGTTGCTGAGGCTGGGGGAACCGAGCTATATCGGCAGATTTCGCCAAATCTCTAGCGTCGCCAAAAAGCGGGTGCGCCGCGTCGGTCGAAGCCGCAGTCAACCGCCCGTCGAACGTCTCCTGGTGCTCCGGCGGCGCGGCCGGAGCGTTTCTACCGTGAAGTCGCGCTACTTACTTTGACAACAACAGGTGATTCCAGGCTGGTTCCGAGGCTCGAATTTGATGTCAGATGCGCTCGAATATCGCGGCAATACCCTGCCCACCGCCAATGCACATGGTCACCAGCGCGTAGCGGCCGTTGATGCGCTGAAGTTCAAACAGCGCCTTGACCGTAATGAGCGCGCCGGTGGCGCCGATCGGGTGGCCCAGGGAGATGCCGGAGCCGTTGGGGTTGACCTTGGCTGGGTCCAGCCCCAGGTCCTTGGTCACAGCGCAAGCCTGGGCGGCGAACGCCTCGTTGGCCTCGATTACGTCAAGATTCTTGACCGTCAGGCCTGCCTTCTCCAACGCCAGCTTGGATGCCGGCACCGGGCCGATACCCATGAACTGGGGGTCCACGCCGGCGTGGGCGTAGGCCAGCAGGCGCGCCAGGGGCTTCAAGCCCCGCGCTTGCGCGGTCTTAGCTTCCATCAGCACCACTGCGGCAGCCGCGTCGTTGATGCCCGAGGCGTTGCCCGCCGTCACGGTGCCGTTTTCCTTCAGGAATACCGGCCTGAGCTTGGCCATGTCTTCCATCGTGGCGTTGGAGCGGAAGTGCTCGTCGGTTGCGAAGGCCACTTCGCTCGTGCGGCTCTTGAGCATCACCGGCACGATCTGGTCCTTGAAGTAGCCGGCTTCGGTGGCCTTCTGCGCGCGGTTGTGGCTCTCGACGGCCAGGCGGTCCTGGTCTTCACGGGTGATGCCCCACTTGGCGGCGATGTTTTCGGCCGTCACCCCCATTGGAATGCTGTGGAAAGGGTCATGCAGTGCGCCGATCATCATGTCCACCAGCTTGGTGTCCCCCATGCGAGCGCCCCAGCGGGTGTTGAGGCTGGCAAACGGGGCGCGGCTCATGTTCTCGGCGCCGCCGCCGATGGCGATGTCGCAGTCGCCCAGCAACACGCTCTGGCTGGCCGAGATGATGGCCTGCAAGCCTGAGCCGCACAGGCGGTTGACGTTGTAGGCGGGGGTGCCTTCGGCGCAACCGCCGTTGAGGGCAGCAACGCGCGACAGGTACATGTCCTTGGGTTCGCTGTTGACCACGTGGCCGAAGACGACGTGGCCGACGTCCTTGCCCTCGGTCTGGGCACGGGCCAGCGATTCCTTGACCACCAACGCACCGAGTTCGGTGGGGGGGATGCCCTTGAGGCTGCCGCCAAAGGTACCAATGGCGGTGCGCACCGCGCTGACAACGACGACTTCACGAGTCATGGGGATCTCCAATATAGAAATTCAGTTTGATGCTCTGTGCCTGTCAGGACTTGCTCAGAACGCGTCGAGTGCCATCTCGCACACGCCCTGATGACCGCTGACGACTGCACCGCGCTGGCGCGCGGCCGGATGTGATCGACGTAGGCACGTACGGTGGCGACCTTGGCACTCATGCAGGCTTCGTCGTTACCCTCGCCCAGTTCGCGTTCGGCCACCTGCAAGACATGGCCCAGTTGCCAGCCGACGTCCGGACCGCCGGTCAGCATCAGGTGATGAAAACTGCCGGCGGAGATGGCAGTGGAATCGGCCTGGCTCTGCGCGGCGATGACCTCCATCGAGTGCAGGACGGAGTCGCGAGCGTTCTGCAGGCGAGCCCACGGCCGAGGCCGCGGCATTGCCGCCGGCGCGCTGTTCACCCTCTGTGTTCCGGACTGGGCGGAGATGGCTTTGGCGCCCTGGCTGCCGTCACGCGCGGTCTTGCGACCCACCAGGTCGTTGGCCTGGACGGCGGTCGTGCCTTCGTAGCAGGGCAGGATCTTGGCGTCGCAGTAGTACCGGGCAGCGCCGGTGTTGATCATCTCCACCGCCGACGCGCAGACTGTCTTGGACAGGCCTTGGCCGCCGAAGTCGACCGGATGCTCAGGCCTTGCCAGCCGCCTTTCGTGAATTGCTTGAACGCATCCTTGAAGCCTGGCGAGGTGACCTGAGCATTCTTGAACCACGACGGGTTCTCGTCGCCGTCGAAGTTCAACGGAGCGATCACGCCATCGTTGAGCTTGACGCACTGCTCCTGCGCGATTTCAACGCCATCCTCGAAGCCGAAAATTTGTTGCGCCCCGTTGTCCAAGCCGGCGAGGTGCTGAAGGTTGAACATCATGTCTCTCAAATGGGCGGTAAAGCTCATTAAATCAGACCCTTCGCAGCAGGTAGTCTTGGTACTGGTTACGTAGCTGATGTTTGAGCATTTTGCCGGTAGCACCCAGCGGGATGCTGTCTACAAACACCACGTCGTCCGGCGTCCACCACTTGGCAATCTTGCCGTCGTAGAACGACAGCAAGTCTTCGCAATTGAGTTCTGCACCGGGCTTCTTGGCTACGATCAGCAATGGGCGTTCGTCCCACTTCTGGTGCTTGGCCGCAATACATGCAGCCATCGCGACCGCCGGATGCGCCATGGCGATGTTCTCCAGGTCGATGGAGCCGATCCATTCACCACCGGACTTGATCACGTCTTTGGCTCGATCGGTGATCTGCATGAAGCCGTCTGCATCGATATTGGCGACGTCGCCCGTCGGGAACCAACCATCAAGCAGTGGCGAATGCTCGCCCCGCAAATAGTCCTGCACTACCCAGTGACCGCTGACCAGCAGCTCCCCGGAACTCTCCCCGTCCCACGGAAGCTCGGCGCCGTTGGCGTCGACGATCTTCATGTCGATGCCGAAGGGCATACGACCTTGCTTGAACTGGATAGTGCGCCGTTCGTTCAACGGCAATTGTTCCTGGTACCCCTTGAGAATGCTGACAGTACCGATCGGGCTCAATTCGGTCATCCCCCAGGCATGCAAGACCTTTGCCCCATACGTGTCTTCAAACGTCTCCATCATGGCGGGCGGGCAGGCCGATCCGCCGACAATGGTGCGTCTCATGGTAGAGAAGCGCAGGTTGCTGGCCTGCATGTGCGTCAGCAGCCCCTGCCAGACGGTGGGCACGCCAGCGGACAGCGTCACGCCCTCGTTCTCGAACAGCTCGTGCAGGCTCTTGCCATCCAATGCCGGTCCGGGCAGCACTAGTGTAGTGTTGCATTCTGTTTGGAACTTAAGCGGCTATTGGCGCGAATGACCTTTTGCAGGATGTCGCGCGCGCTCTTGGTCCAGATGAATGGCTTGGGTTCTTTGTTGTGATGAGCGACGTACTCGTCAATGGCAGTGACCAGTT
>NZ_JBFTPS010000094.1:0-13603 GCF_056398605.1 Variovorax sp. 01T432 | reverse complement strand
CAGCTCGGCTTCGGCGCGTTCGATGGCTTGTAGTTCTTGGGAGTTTCGGTTCATTGCGAACCAAGATACAGACCGGACCGCAAACGCGCTAGGTTGAACGGAGGTCGAGCGGAAGCGGAAGCGATCCCTCACCGTCTTGGCGCCGCATCTTGGTCAGAAAGCGTCGGCGAAGCGATCGGTCGTCCCTCGCCGTTGCAGAATGAGAACTTAGGTCAATACCGAACAAGTAGTCAGACGTCGAACGCTCGTCGGTAATCCCTTGGATCAACGAGGATGATCTTCTCGAATGAGTGCTGGAGGGTCGGCATGACCTCGCGACGAAAGATCTCGCGGTCTTCCTCTTCCATCGCATAGTCGATGTGATCGACCAGCAGTAGCCACCACCTACTGTACTTCTTGCGATATGGCGCGATCTTTCGTTCCTTCTCCTCAACGCAAAGACGGAGGTTTCGCTCCACCTCGCCCATTAGCCAACCTCCGGAATCGTTGTCGCTGCTGGCGCCGAGAACGAAGAATGATTCGTGATCCTTGCCGGATCGAAGAAGCTCAACGGCAAAGCGTGGCGTGAGTCGTATGGTCGTTTGGCGGCGCTCTGGATCAAGCATGAATGCACGCAAGGCTGAGTCCAACAGCGGCCGAAGTGTTCTCCACCGCTCGAGGGGACGGCCGAAGTCGATGCATGACCCTGCCCCGTTTCCACGTACAGCAAGTCATGCAGCCGAGAGGCTGCGCTCCATTGTGACCGGGGCGAGGTATCCGATGGCTGTGTGCATGCGCACGCGGTTGTAGAAGCCCTCGATCCAGTCCACGATGTCCAGGCGAGCCTGCGCCCGAGTGTCGTAGCGTACCTGGTAGATCCTCTCGACTTTCAACGTCTTGAAGAAGCTCTCCATGGCCGCGTTGACGCTCCTATGTCAAGCAGGACGCATTGAATCTTTCAAGTCGGCCAGGATCAGGGGGTACAGCTCGCGAACTATGTAGCGTTTGAGGCAGCGGTGGATTTCCTTCTTCGAGAGACCCTCGCCGGTGCGTCTCAGGACGTATTCGCGCGTGCGTGCGTCGCTGCGCATCCGAACCATGGCAATGGTCCACAGTGCGTTATTCGCCTGCCGTTGACCACCGCGATTCAATCGATGGCGACATACCTTCCCTGAGGATGCTTCGAGGGGGCCGACCCCGCACAGAGCAGCAAGAGCGGCTTCGTTGCGTAGTCTTGTAGGATTGTCTCCAGCCGTGACGAGCAGGGTCGCCGCGGTCTGAGGTCCGACGCCGAAGCGGGCGAGTAGCCGAGGGGCTGCCAGCTTCGTTAGGCGCGTGAGCTCCTTGTCGAGGACGCGAAGTTCATCGTGCAGCGCGATCCACCGCTTTGCCAATAACTGCAGTGTCGTCTTCAAGCTGGTCACGACAGGGCTGGCATCGTCCAGATGCAGCTTCGCACAGGCGGCAACACAATGCTCCGGCTTGACCTTGAGGGCCACATCGCGAATGAATGACGGTGCGCTTACCAGCAGTGCTCGAAGTTGATTCATGGCTTGGGTCTTGGCCTTGACGGCGCTGCGACGGGCCACGCTCAACGTACGTAGAGCCTCTGCCAGGCCGCTCTGGGCCTTGGGGATGCATCTCGCATCGTCTGCCAGCACGGTGCGCGCTGCACTTTCTGCATCGGTCGGATCGTTCTTGCCGCGGCTGCGTCGACGGGAACGGTCTGGCCGATTCACCTCGATGACCGCGATGCCGCGCGTTTCGAGGTAGCGCGTCAGTCCGGAGCCGTAGGATCCGGTCCCCTCCACTCCCGCCCGAAGCAATACGCCGAAGCCTTGGGCCCAAGTGAGCAACTGCTCGTAGCCATCGGGATTCGTCGCGATCGCAAGAGTCCCTTGCACGCGGCCAATCGTATCGACGACGACGCCGACATGAACGTCGAGATGCGTGTCTACGCCGAGAATTACCTCCGCTTGACTTTCAACCTTTTCCATGAATCTTCCTTCAGCCAACAAAGTTTTGGCGTCACCAAACCATGCCGAAGGACAGGACACTCACGGTGCAGGACAAGGCTCCTATCAGGTCACTCGCAGCAGGCTCGGCATTGCCGAGATGAGCACTGCATTCCGACCGACAGGTCAACGCAAAGGCAGGACACCAATCCCAGCACGGGTCAGACCGAAAGCAGCGCTCAGATCGATCCTAAATTGAGTGTCCCAGCAGTCTGCCTTCCTGCTCATCGACATCGTGATGGCGAAGTCCGCCGCGAGGCGGCGGTACTCGTGGCTTGCATATTGACTTCCACGATCTGTATGTACAAGCAGCCCTGGACCGGGCTTTCGCTGCCAGTAGGCCGATCTCAGTGCCGCACAGACCAGCTTCGCATCGATTGCATCGGACATCGACCAGCCCACGATCCGGCGGCTCGCCAGGTCCATCACCACGGCCAGGTACAGCCAGCCCTCGTCGGTTGCGACATACGTGATGTCGGCCACCCAGGCCCGGTTGGGCTGCCAGCCATCGAAGCGACGATCCAGGAGGTTGGGTGCCACCGGCAAGCGATGCCTTGAGTCGGTAGTGGCCACCCAAGGCCGCCGATACACCGGACGCAGCCCTTGACGCTTGAGGCTTCGGCGCACCCGCTCAGTGCTCACGAGCTCGCCCTGCTGGCGGAGTTGCTGCGTGATGCGCGGTCGACCATAACTACCTCGACTGTCGCGGTGTACGGCCTGCACCTTGGCATCCAGATCCTTGTTTGCCAGGGCCCGCGTGCTGGGCGCTCGCACGCGCCATTGGCAGTATCCCGTGCGGGACACCGACAGAACTCGGCACAGCCGGCTGACGGTGTATTCGTCGCGATGATTCTCGATCCAAGCGTACTTCATCGCGACCCCTTGGCAAAGTACGCCGTCGCTTTTCGAAGGATTTCCACATCCAGCTTCGCATCAGCGAGTTCCTTGCGAAGTCGGCTGTTCTCCGCTTCCAATTCCGTCACCGGTCGACGAAGCGGCTGCGCTGTGGCCGTCTCTGGCGCCGACCCCACGTCCACTGGCCTGCGCTTGCGCGACCAGTTGCTCAACGTCGCTGAGGGAATCCCAAGCCTCCGCGCAGCCTCATGGCCGCCCACCGAATCCGACAGCCTGATGGCTTCGATTTTGAACTCGTCCGTGTACTGCCGCTTCGGCAATTTGCCATCTCTCATTTCATTTTCTCCGTACTCCAGAAGTTACCAACTTCTTGCTGTACGTGAAATCGAGGCAGGGTCAGCACGCGTACCAGCACTCACCTGCCAGAGAAGGGCCAAGAGAAGGTAGGTGCCTCCTAAGGCGTTGCCAGAGCGGGATCCACAACTGCTCAAGCCCTTCGTAGGTTCCGTCCGACCATTCGTGGTTTTGATTGAGGCGCCGCACTTCGACCGCGACACTGCCGCCGACCAAGAAATCCGGCGGAACATTGCGGTCTGGCTCGTAGTGGACAGGACCTATTGCAAGGGCTTCCTCGAGGCCATCAACGGCCTGTTCCAGGCTGCCAAGCGTCGCGCACGCGGCTTCGTGCGCCTGTCCACCATCAAGACCGTCATCTTCCTGATCGCGGGAAAGCTCGACTTTCATGCGATCAACCCGCATGCCCCGCAACCCACTTGAAATTCAACAGAGCCTAATTAGCACATGGTACGCGCGGACCGAACCGTTGAGCGGGGGGCGTCAAATGTTCCAGGTGAATGCGTGATTCCCCGGATGACGCATCGGCTTGAGCCAGAGTTCGTGCTTCAGGCGGCCGATGTACGCGACTCCTTCCTCATGCGGCTGGCGCCGCGGCGCTCCAAGTGCTGCGAGGCGCTCCATCGCGTAGCGCTCCCCGGTCTCCGAGTTGCGAACCTTCGAGAGCAGTCGATCTGCCAGGCTGGCCCCGTTGGCTGCCAGCCACAATGTGCGCGCGCTCGATAGGCCGCGATACGCCGCATTGGTTGCCTTGTAGATCGTGCCCACGTGGCCACGCTTCACGAGGACGCCGGCTTCGTCGCGTCGTTCAATGGGGTCGGAATAGGCGACGACGCCGCGCACCGTCGGCAGGGCCTCACGCAGGAGTCTCTTCATGCGAGTAAGTGCCCAGCTCTCGGCGTTGGCCGCTAGGCTCTCCTCAAGAACAAAGCGGCCGAGCTCAACACCCTGCGACGCATCAAGATCCTGGAAGTACGCGGGGATCACTCTTTGGTTCATCGGAACGCTGAAGACGCCAACCCCCGCGAGCCTAGCCTTCTGAAACGGCGCCTTCACGAAGACGCCGGCGCGGAAGCGCGCAGCGGGATAGCTGCCCGAATAGTGGTGCGTCACCCACCTCATCGGCTGTAGTGATCCGGGGACCTACCGGGCAGAAGCTGTCGTACGCCTTGCGGAACACGCGCTCTTCGCGGCCGCGCACTGTCATGTCCAGCAGGCAGGCGTAGCCGAAAACGTAGTCCTCCCAGTCGTTGCGCGCGATGCTCCGGCCCTGCTTGCCGATCACCACGGCCAATTCGGACTCGTGATGTACCTCGCGCCCGGGTACCAGGGGCAGAACCAGTGGCTCGGATGGCCCTGAGAGGGACGAGTTTGGCTTCAGGAAAAAGCCTTGTTGCCTTGCCCGGTAGTTCGTCTGCAACTCCTGCCCGTGGCTGTGGTAGTTCACAGGGTAGGCGATCACCTTGTTGGGCCAGGGCACCGGGGTCAGCAGCTGGACGGAGCTCAGTGCAATGCGACGCAGGCCCGGGAGGGCCTGCGTGATCGCGGGCTGAAGCGACGAGAAGCTTGCGATCAATGAGGTGGCGCCGACAGGCGGCCACTGCTGCGGGTCGCATCCGATCACGTCGGTGATGTCGACGAAGTGCTGCTCGTCGAGCACGACGCCGAGCCGTCCTTCGTTGAACCGCGCGATTTTCATTGGGCCATCCCGTTCGGCATCGTCTTCCCTTCATGTAGCGGACCCTGGGCCGAACTCGACACGTTGCGACGCAGCACGACAGGCTTGCCACCGAGCGTCCGTTGGGCCACCCAATGCGCGAGCGCCGAATCCAGGTGCTGCGCGTGGGCCGGAAACCAGTTGGCCAGCTCATCGGCAAGCCTGCGGCCGACCGCGATGGCGCCCGGCGCGTTGGCGGCGATCAGTTCGCGCACTTCTTCAACCGACTGCATCACCGCGCGATGTTCGGCGACGTGGCAATCGCCCTTGGGGTACTCGGAGTCGGCCATCCAGCGGTCCTCGCCCGCGAAATGGGACTGCGCGTGGACGTGGAATTCATCGAGGTGTGCGGCGAAGTGCTCGTCGGGGCAGGTCTGCAATGCGCACACCGTCGCGACGAACTCGCGGTGCTCGTGGTCCATCGGCGCGTAGCCGGTCAGAAGTGTGTCGCTCCACGAGAGAGGGGGCGAAGAGTCGGTGGTGCTGTTCATGTCACAAGAGTCTCGCAGGTGCTGCTAAAGGCCGAGTTACCGCACGGGTGGCGCGCGCTGACCGAGGGTTAACGCGGGGAACGTGGCTCGATCGCAGGTCAGTATACTTGCCAAAGATGAAGCGTGACTCAATAATGTTGTCATGGGCAAAAACGCAGTGCGATACGATCATGAAGAAATGCAGGAAGCAATCTTGAGAGCATCAGAAACGAGTCTGGCGTCGTCGAGCGGTGCAGCATCCCCGCACCTGCGGTCAAATGATCCGGACATGTTGAATGTCCGGGATCTGACCGTCGAGTTCTCGGATGACGGCCGCTCCTTCAGCGTCGTGAAGAAACTCACGCTTGCGGTCCGAAAGGGCGAGATCGTCGCCGTGGTTGGGGAATCAGGTTCCGGCAAGTCGGTCAGCGCGCTGTCGATCCTGGGCCTGTTGCCGGGGGCGGCGCGGGTCACGCAGGGATGCATCGAGCTGGATGGATCCCAACTCCTGGGGCTCGATGAGCCCTCGCTCAGGGCGCTGCGGGGTCGCCGGATCGGCATGATCTTCCAGGACCCGATGACGGCGCTGAATCCCGTGATGACGATCGGCTCGCAGCTGATCGAGCCGCTGCGGATTCACCTGGCCATGACCACCGAGCAGGCGCGCGCTCGCGCCGTCGAGCTCCTGGGGCTGGTCGGTATTCCTGATGCGCCAGCCCGGCTGGACCAGTACCCCCACCAGTTCTCCGGCGGCATGCGTCAGCGCGTGATGATCGCGATCGGGTTGGCATGCGGCCCCGAGCTGTTGATCGCCGACGAGCCGACCACTGCGCTGGACGTCACGATCCAGGCGCAGATCCTGGATCTGATGCAGGACCTGTGCAAACGGCTGGGCGTGGCGCTGGTCATCATCACGCACAACCTGGGGCTGGTGGCGCGCTATGCGGATCGCGTGCTGATCATGTATGCCGGCCAGTTGGTGGAGCAGGGCGACGCCCGCGTGGTTTTCGCCGAGCCGCGCCATCTCTACACCGCCGGACTGCTGGCCTCGGTACCCCGGCTCAGCGGTGCGCTGTCGCAGCGGCTGGAAGCCATCGAGGGCTTGCCTCCCAATCCGCGGAACGTCCCCGCAGGATGTTCATTCGCACCTCGTTGCCCGCACGCCATTGCGCAATGCGGTGGGGTCATGACGATGGTGCGCACCGACGTGGGTTCAATGTCGGCGTGCGTGCGGGCCGGCGACCTTGCCGACGGCGTCATCCAGTGGCAGGCGCAGGCCGCCGCGCAGTTGCCTGGCCGCACGCAGCAGCCGGTGGCGCCCGCGGACGCGGATGACACCCCCCTCATCCGCGTCGAAAACCTCGAGAAGACCTACTCGATCCGCACGGGGATGTTCGGCAGGAAAGTGGACATCCAGGCGGTGCGCGACGTCAACTTCACCATCGGGCGCCAGGAAGCGCTCGGCCTCGTGGGCGAGTCGGGCTGCGGCAAATCGACGTTGGGCAAGCTGCTGCTGCGGCTGGAGGAGCCCACGGCAGGGCGCATCCTTTTCCAGGACCAGGACATCACGCATCTGGGCGACAACGACCTGCGTTCGTTCCGCCGCCAGTGCCAGGTTGTTTTCCAGGATCCGTATGCGTCGTTGAATCCTCACCAGCGCATCGGCGAGATCGTTGCAGAGCCGCTGCGTGTTCACAAGATCGCGCGCAGCCGCAACGATGCCGACCAGATGGCGGCGCAGCTGCTGCTCGACGTGGGTCTTCGCACGGATCTCTTCGACCGCTTCCCGCACCAGCTCTCGGGTGGACAGCGGCAGCGCGTGGGCATCGCGCGCGCGCTGGCGATGAAGCCTTCTTTCGTCATCTGCGACGAGGCCGTGTCTGCGCTGGACGTGTCGGTGCAGGCGCAAGTGCTGAACCTGCTGGGCGATCTCCAGGAGCGGCTGCAGCTGTCCTACCTCTTTATCGGCCATGACCTGGCCGTGGTTCGCCAGATCGCGACCCGCGTGATGGTCATGTACCTGGGGCGGGTCGTCGAAGTCGCGGATTGCGGCGAGTTCTATGCCAACCCACTGCATCCCTACACGCAGGCTCTCCTGGCCGCGGCGCCCAGCCCGGATCCGGAGCGCGAGCGGTCCTACAAGACCATTCCGCTGCGAGGCGAGCCGCCCAGCCCGTCCTCGCCCCCATCGGGTTGCGCCTTCCGCACCCGGTGTCCGGTGGCGATCGCCGAGTGCGCTGGCGAGCTGCCGCAGTTGCGCGAAATCAAGCCGGGACATCAGGTCGCCTGCTTGCGGTTTCAGTAAGGCTTGCGCATGACCCAATTCCTGCTCCGTAGACTTCTTCAGTTCGTGGTCACGCTCCTGGGCGTCGCAACGCTGATTTTCTTCATGCTGCGCGTCCTGCCGGGTGATCCGGTGGAGTTCAAGTACACCCATTCGGGAGGAACAATTTCCAGCGAGGCGCTGGCCCGGGAGCGCGCACGCTTCGGCTTGGACAAGCCGGTGTCCGGGCAATACATCTCCTGGATCAGCGGTCTTGCCCGGGGTGATCTCGGCGTGTCGTTGTGGAGCGAGAAGCCGATCACGCAGGAGATCTCCAGCCGTCTCGGCGTGACGATCCAGATCGCCTTCCTCGCGATGGTGATCGGATCGCTGCTCGCACTGCCGCTCGGTGTCACCGCGGCACTCGCGCGCGGAACGTGGCTGGACCAGCTGATACGGGTGCTCACGGTGACGGGGTTGTCCGTGCCGGGCTTCTGGCTCGGGATGCTCGTGCTGTTGTCGCTGCTCTCCCTGTTCGGCTGGATTCCATCCATCGAGGCAGCGAGCTTCACGAGGCAGCCGATGGAGTACCTGGCGCAGCTGGTTTTCCCCGCGCTGGTGGTGGGTTGGCGCTTGTCGTCGGTGAACGCGCGACTGCTCCGCTCGTCCCTGCTCGAAATCCTGGGCGAGGACTACATCCGAACCGCGCGCTCCAAGGGCGTGTCGCCGCGCAAGGTGGTCTGGCGCCATGCACTGTCCAACGCATTGCTTCCGGTGGTGACGGTGATGGGCATCGAGTTCGCCGGTTTGCTGGGCGGCCTGGTCGTGACCGAGCAGGTCTTCAACATCAACGGGATCGGCAGGCTGCTGATCCAGGCCGTGAACGTCAACGACCTGGCCCTGCTGCAAGGGCTCGTGATGCTGTTCGCCCTCATCTATGTGTTGACCAATTTCGTGGTGGACGTGCTCTGCGCCTTCCTCGACCCCCGCATCCGTTTCCATTGAACCGTCCGCGATGAACTCCCAATTGCAGCAATCCACCGTGCCGGCCGGACACGCCGGAGCCACCCACATCATTCCGAAAGGGCTTTGGGTGCAGGCGGTCATGCGGTTCGCACGCAACCAGCCGCTCGGCCTGCTTGCGCTGCTCGGCATCCTGGCCATGCTGCTGCTGGGCACCTTTGCCGCGCAGGTGGCGCCCTACGATCCACTCGAAACCCGATTCGACGCCTTGCTGCAGGCGCCCAGCGCCGCGCACTGGATGGGGACGGACGGCTACGGGCGGGACGTGCTGTCCCGCGTGCTGTATGGCACCCGCCCGGCGCTGCTGCTGGGCATCAGCACCGCGCTGCTCGGGTCCATCGTGGGCGGTCTCATCGGCGTCACGTCCGCTTATTTCGGCGGGCGGGTGGATACGGTGATCCAGCGCGGCACCGAGATCTTCCAGTCGGTGCCGCTGATCGTCGCAGCGACGGTGATGGTCGCGGTGCTCGGCCGCAACGAGGTCCGCGGCATCGACATCAACCTGCTGCTCGCCATCGCGTTGCCCTATGTGCCGGTCATGGCTCGCGTGATGCGCGGCGCAGCGCTGACGGTTCGCGCCAGTCCGTACATCGATGCGGCCAAGGCCCTGGGCTTCTCGCATGCCCGCGTGATCCGGTGCCACATGCTGCCGGCCCTGTTGTCTCCCTGGCTGGTGATGGTCAGCGCATTCACCGCGCAGACCATCCTGCTCGAGGCGTCTCTTTCCTTCCTGGGGCTGGGCGTGGCCGAGCCGGCGCCGGCATGGGGCCTGATGTTGTCGGGCGTGAGCATCGAGGTCTTCTCGACGGCACCCTGGGTCATTCTGTTTCCCGGCCTGGCCATCAGCCTGACGGTGTTTTCCTTCAGCCTCCTGGGCGATGCCTTGCGCGACGCCATGGACCCGAAGGCCATGCGCCGCTGACGGCCGCGGCGTGCTTCACCGGACACCACTGCCACCCATATTTCCTACGGATTTCCTCTCATGCTGACCAAAGAAGACAACGAACTGCTGACCCGTGTATCCAACGGCGCGCCCATGGGCTGCATGATCAGGCAGCACTGGTGGATCCCGGCCGCGCTGTCCCAGATGCTGGAAGCCGACGGCAAGCCCGAGCGCGTGCGCCTGTTCGGAGAGAACTACGTCGCCTTCCGCGCGACGAACGGGCGGGTCGGCTTCTTCGACGAAGCCTGCCCGCACCGCGGCGCGTCGATGGCCCTGGCGCGCAATGAAGACAACGCGCTGCGCTGCATCTACCACGGCTGGAAGTTCTCGGTCGACGGCGTCACCGTCGCAGTACCCACCCAGCCGCAGAACGAGGCTGAGTACTGCAAGCACGTGCCGCTCAAGCACTACCCGGTGCGCGAGGAGGCCGGCATCGTGTGGGTGTGGCTGGGCGAGGGCGACACGCCGCCGAAGTTCCAGGACTTCCCGTTCACCGGCCTTCCGTCCGCGAACGTGTCCGCCTTTCGCCAGCGCATCAAGTGCAACTGGCTGCAGGGTGTCGAGACGACGATGGATTCCGCGCACCTGGGCGTGCTGCACCAGAGCTGGCTGGTGAGCGACATCGCCAATGCGTCGGTCAACCAGGCGCCGGTCTACCAGATCGAGCAAAAGCCCTATGGCTTCCGCTACGCGTCGATCCGTGAGCTGCCCGACGGCAAGTCCTACGTGCGCGCCAACTCGTTCGTGATGCCGTGGTTCGGCGTCATCGCGCCGCGCACCGCCAACGAGAAGACGCGCGCCGGCATGTTCTTCTCCGTGCCCATCGACGACGAAAACATCTGGTACTGGCACATCACCTACGTGCTCGACGGCCCGGTCCCCTACGACCCGTACTGGTGCCCCAGCACCCCGAACTCTTGGCCGCCCGCGGCGCCTGGCGGCCCGGACGACAACTGGGGCCAGGACCGCGACGCAATGCGCCAGGGCCACTTCACCGGGTTCCTGCAGGCGCTGGGCACGGAGGACTTCGCCATCCTCGAGAGCCAGGGTCCGATCGTCGACCGGAGCAAAGAATACCTGGGCGCCGGCGACGGTGCGGTGGTGCAGGTGCGCCGGTGCCTGCTCACGGCCGTGCGCGACTTCATGCAGGGCAAGCTGCCGACCTTTGCAAGGCACGACGACATCGACTACCGCACGGTTCGTCCGATTGCCGAGGTCTTCGACGGAGAGGCCAAGTGGCGCGAAATGCTGTGATGTGGTGCGCGCTGCATGAGCGACGTCCCAGCAGCTCTCCCGCGCCGTCCGCTTCGGGTCGTGCTCGCCCGGTCGGCGCTCAGCCTCGACGTGCCCGCCGGGCGTTCGATCCTCGACATCGTGCTCGACGCCCGAGTGCATGTCCGCCATGCCTGCCACACGGGCCACTGTGGCGCCTGCGAAGTCAGGGTGCTCGATGGACTGCCGGAGCATCTCGATCCGGTGTACCGGCATACGTCGCGGCCCCCGCGCGACCGCATGAAGTTGTGCGTGTCACGCGCACTCACTCCCGAGCTGACGTTGGACCTTTGAGAGCCCCGTCGACGATTTCCCCATCCGTTTTCCGCAAATTCAACAGGAGAAGTTAATGCCACTCATCATCGATTCCCACGCCCACGTGGTGATCCCCAAGGAGAGTTACCAGTTCATGGGCGAGCTGGTGTCGAGCCGTGCCAACCCGGTGCGCAAGCCGACGCTGGTCGAGGCGTCGGTGCGCGCGGCCGGCCAGTCGATCATCGACATCATGGACCGCGTCGGCACGGACATCCAGTTCCTGTCGCCGCGCCCGTACATGCAGATGCACTCGATCAAGCCGGCCAAGGTGACGGCCATGTGGACCGCCCACATGAACGACCTGGTTTTCGAGACGGTCAAGATGTTCCCCAAGCGCTTCCGCGCCGTGGCCGGGCTGCCGCAGTACCGCGACGAGAGCCCCGTCAACTGCTTCAAGGAACTGGACTTCCGTGTCAAGGAGCAAGGCTTCATCGGCTGCCTGCTGAACCCCGATCCCACCGAGGGCGACGGCGCGCCGCCTCCCGGACTGGGCGACCCGTTCTGGTTCCCGCTGTACGAGAAGCTGTGCGAACTCGACATCCCTGCGCTGATTCACTCGGCCGGCAGCTGCCAGCCGCGCGAGAGCTACACGCTGAAGTTCATCAACGAGGAAAGCATCGGGATCATCTCGCTCCTGAACTCGGACGTGTTCGAGCGCTTCCCCAACCTGAAGCTGATCTTCCCGCACGGCGGCGGCGCCATTCCTTATCACATGGGCCGCTTCSGGGCTTGGGCCGTGCGCCGCGGCGAGAGCTTCGACGACAAGCTCAAGCGACTGAACTTCGACACCTGCACCTACGACCAGGACGCGATCGAACTCCTGATCAAGAAGGTGGGCGCCGATCGCGTGCTGTTCGGCACCGAGAAGCCGGGAACGGGCAGTGCCAAGAGCCCCGAGACCGGCCTGGACCTGGACGACCTGAAGCCCGTGATCGAGAACATCTCCTTCCTGTCCGAGAAGGATCGCGAAAACATTTTCGAGTGCAACTGCACGCGCCTTTATTCGCGCTTCAAGAAGGACTGACCTCCAGGGGCGAGCGGCCCGACCCGGGCCGTTCACATCGAAAAGAGCCGTCCTCGGCTCTTTTCTTTCGCACAACGCATCATTGAGAAAGCGCATTCACCCATGGCAAAGACTGTTCTGGGCATAGCCACCGCGCACACGCCCTTGCTGGCATTGACCGGCGACGAGTGGAAGCATCGCGCCGCGGCCGACTACGCGAACACCCGCCTGAACCTGTCGGACGGCCGCTTCGTGAACTACGAGGAACTGCTCGCCGAAGTCGGGCCCCGCTACGAAGACGTGGTCACGCCGGAAGTGCTCATGGAGAAGTCCAGGCAGTGCCAGGCCGCGCTCGACCGGCTTGCCGACGCGCTGGAAGACGCCAACCCGGACGTTGTGGTGATCATCGGCGACGATCAGGCCGAGCTTTTTGGACCGGCCAATCAACCCGCGGTCGCCATGTACCACGGTCGTGACGTTCTCATGATGGACAAGCTGCAGGATCCGGCCACGCCGGACTGGCTGCGTACGGTGCGTCACGGCTACCTGATGGACAAGGTCCACAGCGTGCCGGGAGCCCCTGAATTCGCGCTCGAACTGATTGCCGGCATGGTCGATCGAAACATCGACATGGCGGTGTCCGACCGGGTGGACGACCCGCTGAAGGCCGGCTTCGGCCATGCGTACGGTTTCATCGTCAAGCGGCTGTTCCGCAACCGGACGATCCCGATCGTTCCCATTATGCTCAACACCTATTTCCCGCCCAACGTGCCGAGCGCATCGCGCTGCCACGACATGGGCCGGGCACTGGCCGAGGCCATCGAATCGAGCAAGCTCGATCTGCGGGTGGCGGTCGTTGCATCGGGCGGTCTGAGTCACTTTGTCGTGGACGAGGAGCGCGACCGTGGTGCGTTGGCTGCCATCGAGTCCGGCGACCATGCCGCGCTGCGCAGCATTCCGCGTGGCGCATTGAACTCGGGCTCCTCGGAAATCCTGAACTGGGTCATGGCGGCGGGCGCGCTCGAAAAATTGCCCGTACGTTCCGTCGAGTACTACCCCTTGCAACGTACGCCGGCCGGCACCGGTGTCGGCGCAGGCTTCGTCATGTGGAGCGCCGCCGACTGACCGCGGCACTTTGGGAACCGATCATGTTGACTAGAGAAGAAAACGAGCTGCTGACCCGCGTCTCCAACGGTGCGCCCATGGGGCGGATGATCAAGCAGCACTGGTGGATCCCTGCGGCGTTGTCCGAAACGCTGGAGGCCGACGGCAAGCCGGAGCGCGTGCGGCTGTTCGGAGAGAACTACGTGGCCTTCCGGGCGACGAACGGGCGGGTTGGATTCTTCGACGAGGCGTGCCCGCACCGGGGTGCTTCGATGGCCCTGGCGCGCAAT
>NZ_JBFTPS010000093.1:0-14599 GCF_056398605.1 Variovorax sp. 01T432 | reverse complement strand
GCGCTCATCAACGAGATTGGTCCATTCAAGACCTTCGGTTCCTGTCGCAGGAAAGTGAGCCCGCATGAGTTCGTGGACGCGACGTGTGTTCATCTGTTCCTGGGTTGGCTTGAAAACTGGAGGTGCATGCGAGTGTCGGCTTTTGGCCGCTACCGGACCCGGTCGGCGTGTCGCTCGACGAACAATTTCGCATCGGCCAGGGTTGCGGGGTACTGGACGAGTAGTCCGCTGGGCTGCTCTCGGATGGATTGAAAGCGGAACCCCTGGCTGACCAGATACTCGACCTTGCGCCACTGGTCAACGTCGGTCATCTTGGGCGCTGAGAACTTGCGATTGAGCATCACCATGGGTCCGTGACACTGCGGGCAGAGCCGAGGGAGCGCTCGCATAGGCTTCTTGAAGGACTTACGACACGAGAAACAGACGTGCGGGAACAGGTACTGCTGTTCTTGGCGCGGCTTGGCAAAGTACGAATGGTGTCTGAACTTCTTCATGGTTCTGGTCTGGGCTCGGAGGGCGGCTTTTGGCCGACTGTAGCCCGTCGGCGCCTTCGCGCGTCCCTACGGTGCTGCCGTCGAGAGTTGATACCTCGCAAACGAGGTGGCTCCTATCTGGACGACGCTGTGCAGGTCGAAGCCGAACCCTTCATAGAGATTTCGTAGCCCTTGGCGGTCCGCGACGCAGTCCAGGCGAAGGTGAGCACGTCCAAGCTCTTGGGTTCGAGTCAGAGCATAGGACAGCAGCGCGGTCGAGACTCCCTTCTTCGCCCAGGCTCGGCGAACGGCGAGCTTGTGAACGAAGGCCGAGGTGCCAGGCAGGACCTCGGGCCAAAAATAGGCGTCCTCCAACTCGAACTTCATGACTCCAGCCACGTGCTCGCCTTGCCGGGCAACGTGGAAGAGCCCGCTGCTCACGTCCCGCAGGACGCGTTCGTGACCAATTTCGGCTGCTGACCAAAGAGCTCGACCGTCACCGGCAAGCCATTCGGCTGCCTCTTGCAAGACGGAGGCAATCATCGGCGCATCGGAGGAGCGCGCTTCCTGGATGTTCATAGACGAGAGTTCAACGAGCGACCGCAGCGAACGGCCGGTTCTGGCCGCGTCCGGCTGTACGTTTTCGGGCCTCAGGGCTCACCCCGATATTTCGGGTTCGTCTGAAACTCACCCGTGATGTTGCCATGCTCATCGACCTTGAACGCCCCCTTGATGAACTCCGGAGGGATGTGGTCGTTCGGGCCGAAGCTTCCCGCGATTTGGTAGACCCAGCCTCCAGGGTTGGACTTGGCTTCCGCAACCATTTCCGGCGTTGGAGCGACCGCTATCGGCGAGGCTGCCGCGACTTTCTTGAATGGCCACATATACGGGGTGCGAATCAGTTGGAGGGGCGGCGCGAATGACCGGTCCTGGCCGAATTCTGCCGGAGAGCCGCCCGGTTCAGCATGTCCCGGCGGCTACCGCCTCAGGCGTCGGTCTGCTCCGCCAGTTCCAGCGCGTTCTCGACCGCACGACGCCGCCGACAGGCCGGCCGGGCCGGTACCGGCCTGACGACAAGCTGCTGGCATTCCTGAAGGGGCTGTAGCCATCAGGACTATGTTCTGCCGTGCAGCTACTTGCAGCTCGGCAAGTGACCGCACGGCGGGACATAGGCCGAGACGGGAGATAGTCAAGTTTGCTGTGGCCGAGCAAGAGCTGCACGGCACGCAGATTCTTCGTCCTCCGGTAAATCAACGAAGCCTTCGTCCTGCGCATCGAGTGCGTACCGTACGTTGCGTTGTCCAGGCCAATTTCCTCGACCCAGCCGTCCACGATGCGGGCGTACTGGCGGGTCCCGATGTGTGGCGACTCATGAACCCGGCTCGGAAACAAGAAATCTCCAGCCTTCAACTGCGCCGTCGCAATCCACGCCTCAACGGCCAGTCGCGTAGGGGCCGTTATCTCGAACTGCACGGCTTGCCCAGTCTTCTGCTGCATCACCTTAGCTCGGGCAGCCACGCGCTCGGCATTTGAAACATCGCGGACGCGAAGCTGCACGAGGTCGCACGCCCGCAGCTTGCTGTCGATGCCAAGGTTGAAGAGCGCAAGGTCTCTCACACGACCTTGAAGCTGCAAACGCATCCGGATGGCCCAAATTTCCTTGAGCCGGAACGGCGTCTTCTGGCCGACGAGCTTGCCCTTATTCCACGGCTCGCGACGACATGTCGAAGTAGCTTCCATGATGAGCTCCTATGAGGATGGAGCTTCAGTCTGCGCCGACCCCTGCCCCGGTAGCCAGTTGGCCTTCTTCTGTAGGTAGGGGGCCGAAGCGGTCTTCAGGACCTCATCGAGCTCATCTACTCCGATGCCGCTGAACCATACGTAACGTATATACTTCATGCACATTTCATATAGAGGTCACTGATGGGCATCGTAAAAATTTCGGACCTGATGCACGAGAACCTGCGAGTTGCGGGGAGTGCCCTAAGTAGGTCTATCAACGCGCAGGCGGAGCATTGGATGCGAGTCGGCATGCTGACCGAGATGTACCCGGAGTTGGACCACCGAGAAATCTGCCAACTGTTGATACGGGCTGAACTCGCGGGGGGGCTGGACATCGCCGTGGCTGTCACGCCGCATCCTGGCAAGCCCCGCGCGTCCTCGACGGGAAAGCACTGATGGCTCACGGTGTTCCCATCAAGTCCGCCGAGGAACTCGAGATGGCACGGCGGGCCGCCCTGCTTGCTGCCGAGGTTCTGAGTATGGTCGAGCCCTACGTCGTGCCCGGGGTGAGCACGGAGACGCTCGACCGCATCTGCCACGACCACATCGTGAATGTCCAGGGCGCCATTCCAGCCAACGTGGGGTATCAGGGGTATCCGAAGACCATCCTTACCTCCGTCAATCAGGTGGTCTGCCACGGCATCCCCTCTCTAACCAAGATTCTGAAGAAGGGAGACATCATCAACATCGATGTCGCCGTCATCAAGGATGGCTGGTTCGGTGACACCAGTCGCATGTACTTCGTCGGAGCCCCTAGCGTGCTGGGCCGGCGCTTGGTGGAGACGACGTACGAAGCCATGTTGGCCGGCATCCGGCAGGTCAGACCTGGCGCGACGCTGGGCGATGTTGGCCACGCCATCCAGTCGGTCGCTCAGCGGGAGCATTTCAGCGTGGTGCGCGAATACTGCGGGCACGGCATCGGGCAGGTCTATCACGATGAGCCGCAAGTGCTGCACTATGGGCGGCGCGGAGAAGGCCTCGAGCTGGAGCCGGGGATGGTTTTCACCATCGAACCGATGCTCAACGCCGGCAAGCGCGAAACAAGGCAATTGCCCGACGGGTGGACTGTCGTGACCAAGGACGGGTCTCTGTCGGCGCAGTGGGAACACATGGTCGCAGTGACGCCCGAGGGATGTGAAGTGCTCACGGCCTGGCCAGGAGGCACAGGTGCCTACGCGCTGGCTTGACGCTTAGCACGGGCGAGGCTTGGCCCTGGACAACTGCGTTCATGCAAACAGGTAGTTCATGGCTTCAGCCCCGCATTGGTCATGCGGGTGCCCGCTCTCGACGGTCTGCTTCTCGCCGTTGAGGGACAGTCAAGCTGCAATCGTTGCCCGGACAGACGCCGAGCCTGCGGCGTTGGGGGCCGGAAGGCGCGCTCCAAACGTCTCCGCGGTGCGCGGGCGGGGTGGTGCTGATTGCGTCCGACCCGGTCTATGATGACTGTCTCCGCCACATTGCAGGGGATGGAGCGGCGCTCTTCTCTCCGGGGATACCATGACCACGCTGCAAACACGCGACATACTCAAGGCAATTGAAGAGGCTACCGGAGACGCCAACACGGCACTGGGCCACGACCTGTTTCCATCCTCGCTGGTATCGCATGTCGAGCACCTGCATCGCACGTACACCTACGAATCGGCTGTGCGCTACCTTATGACGCTGCGGCCGGATGACGCTGGCTGGATTGAGTCGGAAACCGGCGTGGAGCCATGAGCGGCACCGCCGACCTGCGATAGCGCGACACGACCTCAAGGTCCGGTCTAACAGTTGCGCCCAGAGGTTACAGCTCGGCGGATGCGCGACCGGCCGCTCCTGGCCGCTATCGGAGTTTCAGCGCCATGTGCTCTTCATCATAGAACCTGCCTCCGACCTGCATCGCCCTCGGCTCGACGCCAAATGTCGAGAAGCCGATGGCAGCGTATAGCTGCCTGGCGCCCGCATTCTCTGCGTTCACGCAAAGCTGCACCTGTGCGGTGTTCCAATTTTCCGAGGCGTGCGTAATCACAGCGGTCACCAAGGTTCGCGCGATGCCTCGGCCACGGTGGGCCGGCTCGACATAGACGCCCCAGACGATTGCCTTGTGCCGCACTTGCATGAGTGCGTCTCGACGAATCCCGGGAATTCCAATCAAGGCAGGGCCAGCGAATACGCCAAAAACAGCCTGCAACGTCGTCGTGCGAATGCGCTCTTCAACCTCCTTGGGGGTCCGCGCCTCTTCTTCGCTGCGCGTCGGCCAGAAAGATGTGGGTGAGCTGTCGATGGCACGGAGCCGCAACGCTTTGAATTGACCAGCATCGGCTGGCTCGAGGGCTCGGGCAGAGGTGACGTTGTCTTGCATCGGTATTTGAACGGTGCTTGGCTCAGGTTGCAGGGAACTGGGCGACGGCGACGACCTCGGCCGCATCTCTCCCTTTGACGATCGGCCGCATTTGAAGCGCTGCTTCGTACCGCATCGCGTGAAGCGCTTGGGAGGTTCCGTCTGAGCCGTGCGCCGTGTCCTCGGCGATTCCGTTGCCGACTGGACCGCACTTTCCGCATGCACTTTCCCCACCAGGGAAGCTCCGACGCAATGCCGTTCCGTGATCCTTTAGAGCATAAAAACGATACCAACCCGCATCGCAATTTCCATTTGCGCATCCTAAAGTTGCGGCTCCTATTAATAAAGAGCCCAACCATGTGTGATATTCCTGCCATCGAATCTGCCAGCGGCGTCACCGCGAATGTCCGCGCACTAGTTCAGGACGCGATCCCTGCGACCAATCCCGTCGTCGAAACCATCCTGAGTCGTAGCGCCGCCAAGTACTACGACCCGGCCGCCACCTTGAGCGACGAACAAATCAGTGAGCTGGTGCGTATCACCACCACCGCGCCGACGTCTTTCCACTTGCAGAACTGGCGCTTCATCGCCGTGCGCACGCCCGAAGCCAAAGCTCGGTTGCGTCCGATTGCTTGGAATCAACCTCCGATCACAGACGCTGCAGTCACCTTCATCATCTGCGGCCAGTTGGCCGATGCCAGCGTGATTCCGCAGCGCCTGGCACCGTTGGTGCAGGCGGGCATCATGCCGGCAACGATGGTGCCGGAATGGGAGAACCCCGCTCGTAGTCTGTATGCCGAAGACCCGCAGCAGCAGCGAGACGAGGCGGTGCGCACTGGCGCCATCGCCGCGACGGCACTGATGTACGTGGCCCGGTCTTGGGGCCTTGGCTCGACGCCCATGATCGGTTTCGACTCCGAAGCGCTGGTGCGCGAGTTCGCGCTGGCCAAGAACGAAGTGCCGGTCATGTTGGTGACCGTCGGAGCGGAGCGAGCAGGAAATTGGCCGCAAAAGCCGCGTCGTCCGGTCGCCGATGTGCTGGATCTCGTATAGCCAAGCGCAGACCCTTGCCCCCCCAATTTCCCAACGTTGACAACTTAAGGAGCCTACGATGCCCAGAACGCTACCCACGCCGCAACAAGCGCCGGCAGAGTCGAAGTCGACCCTTGATATGTTCACCAAGAACATCGGCTTCACCCCCAACATGATGGCGACCTTCGCGCAGAGCCCGATCGCGTTCAACTCATGGGCCGCACTACTCGGCTCTCTGAGCAAGGTGCTGGACGTGAAGACGCGCGATAGCATTGGCCTCGCGGTCTCGGAAGTGAATGGGTGCGATTACTGCCTCACGGTCCACAGCTTTACGGCCGAGCGGATGGCCAAGATGTCGTCCGACGAAATCATCCTCGCCCGGCTGGGAAATGCTACCGATCCGAAGCGGCACGCTGCCGTCCAGTTCGCGCGCCAAGTCATCGAGCACCGCGGCAAAGTCAGTGATGCCGACCTGCAAGCCGTTCGCGATGCTGGCTATACCGATGCGCACGTCATCGAAATCGTCGCGCTGGTGGCCATGTACTCTCTGACGAACTTCTTCAACAACGTGTTCGATCCCGAGAAGGACTTTCCCGCCGTCGCCCCGGCCGGCTCGATCTGAACGCATGCAGGCAAGTTAATAAGGAGAGATCTCATGAAAGCAATTGTTGTTACGGACCAGGCGGCCGGAAAAGCCGGGATGAAGCTGGTGGATCGCCCCGACCCGGTCCCTGCGATCAACGACGTCCTCGTTCAGGTCCATGCCTCGGGATTCGTCGGCACTGAGTTAGCGTGGCCTTCGACCTGGACCGATCGCGTCAGCCGGAACCGAACGCCGTCCATTCCTGGACACGAGTTCGCCGGAGTGGTCACCGCGCTCGGCTACGGCACGACGGGGCTCTCGGTGGGCCAGCGGGTATTCGGTATCACCGACTGGTATCGCGACGGCACCCTGGCGGAGTATGTGGCGGTCGAGGCCCGCAACTTGGCTCCCCTATCAGGTGACGTCGACTTTAGCGTGGGTGCCAGCCTGCCAATCTCGGGGCTCACCGCGTGGCAGGGACTATTTGATCATGGCCGCCTTCGTGCCGGCCAAACGGTACTCGCCCACGGCGCCGCCGGCGCTGTTGGATCAATCGTGACGCAACTCGCGCGTGAGTTCGGCGCCTACGTCGTCGGTACCGGACGCGCCGCTGACCGTCAGGCTGCTCTGGATTTCGGCGCGAACGAGTTCGTCGACCTCGACAATGAGGTCCTCGAAAGCGTCGGCGGAGTGGATCTGGTGTTCGATCTCATCGGCGGCGAGATCGGGAAACGGTCCGCGCGCCTGGTGCGAGCAGGAGGAACGTTGGTCTCCGTCGTAGGACCCTCAGAGACGCGGCCCACCGACGGCCTGGCCGTCGACTTCGTCGTTGAGGCCGACCGTGCACAACTGGGTGAGATCGTCCAGCGGGTCCGCGACGGACGACTGCGGACGCACATCGGCAGGGTCGTGCCGCTCGAAAATGCTGTCGCCGCCTTCAACAGCACTGAGAGGATCAATGGAAAGACGGTCATCCTGATTCGTCCGTGACGACCCGGCAGGAGCGCAGTTCCGCGTCCCTCGCGGATGATCGCGCTGCCGCTTGGGTGCATGGCGATCGGTCGTCATGCACCCTGGCGGACGCCTGCATCGTTGATGCATCACGAGGTTGAGTGCCCGTGACCGCGGTCGCGTCCAGTCTCGAGCCTTTGCCCTGCGTTACCGTGGGCCGTCGACTCTTGCGCCTTCCCGTGGGTCTGCGGCCCGCCGGATCTCGTCCGCCTTGCTTGCATCGACTTCTTATAGGTGACTCCCCGAATGGAGATGAAAATGAATGTGCAATTACGCCACCTCGAAACGAATCAAGACATCCACGCCGCGTTCGCAGTCATGCGTGAACTGAGGCCGCATCTGTTCAATGTGGATGCATTCATTGCACAAGTGCAGCGGCAGACCCGCGAAGGCTATCGACTACTAGCCGCTTGCCGTGGAACGGAGCTGGTCGGCTTGGCGGGCTACCGCCTCCAGGAGAATCTGATTTACGGTCGTTTCGTCTACATCGACGATCTGGTTACGACCGCCAGTGTGCGTTCGACGGGGGTTGGCGCGGCGCTGGTCGACGCGGTGCGCGAAGAGGCGTGCCGGCATGACTGCAAGCAGCTGATTCTTGATACGGCCCTCGGCAACGCGCGCGGCCAGCGCTTTTACTTTAGCCAGGGGCTGCTTTCTCGAGCCTTGCATTTCGGCCAACCCCTTTCGAAGGAGTGAGTGTTCCGGGTATCACGACGTGATACCGCGATACGATCGTTGAACATTTTCGCGTCCCGAATTCCCATGGCCGAACTCGACTGGCTGAGCCAGCTCCTGCAAATGATCACCGTCACAGGCAGGCTGGAGGTCCGCTGTGCTTACGGCGCGCCTTGGCGTGTCTCCTGGCCCCAGGCCGCGGCAGACGAGATTCCCTACCACATCGTGCTCAAGGGCCGGGCCATTCTCAAGAACTCGAAGATGGAGACGATCACGGAACTGATGGGCGGAGACATTGTGCTGCTGCCTCACGGCTCGGAGCACGTGCTGGACGATGGCAGTGGAGCGGCACCGGCGCCCACACACAATCGCCGAGATTCGGGCGGTTGGATGCTCAGCGAGAACGATGGCCCGGGCGAGCGTCTGGATTTGTTGTGCGGGAGGTTCTTCGTCAGGCAACCGCATGACCGCTTGATTCGCAATTACCTGCCCACGAATGTCGTCCTACGGGCGTCCGACAGCAATGTCGACGAAGGCGTCAGCTCGGCTTCACAGCACCTGATCAGTCTGATGGGCCTGATGCGGCTCGAGTCCACCAGCGACAAACTGGGCGGAAATGCCGTGCTGAGCGCGCTGTCCTCTGCCCTGTTCACACTCGTACTGCGTGCAGCAAGCGAGTCCGAGCATGCCCCCCCAGGCTTGTTGGCGTTGGCCGGCCATCCACGCCTGGCGCCGGCCATATCAGCCCTATTTGCTGATCCGGCGCGCCCTTGGAAGCTGCCTGAGCTGGCCGACATGTGCAGCATGTCGCGCGCTACCTTTATGCGGCACTTTCAGGACAAGCTGGGGCGCTCGGCCATCGAACTGTTGACCGATATCCGGATGAGTCTGGCCGCCAACGAGTTGACGAAGCCGGGGATTACAACCGCGGCCGTAGCCGAGTCCGTAGGGTATCAATCCGAGGCAGCATTCCGGCGTGCGTTTGCCGAATGGATGGGAGTGACGCCCGGGCAATGGCGCCGTGCGGCGCGTGAGGGTCGCTAGTGGCGCTCATTTATTGGTAGGTCGGGTTACTGGAGGTGCTCGGCGAGGGTCTGGTGTTGGCCGGGAGCGGCTGGCTGCGCGTTGTTTACCGGCACTTGGGAGTGCGCACACGCTTCGATGTGATCGCGGCCTGCGACTCGGCCGCCCTCCCCTGCCCCGCTCTTTGCCGTCGTTCCAGGACGGGGCGTTCAAGCAGCGCGGCGGCCGATTTCTCATCGAATCAACGACTTGCGCGCGCCGTCGTCAAAGTTAGGCCTTAAATTTGATGGAATCCGGCCTAACATTGAACGAACTCAACGAACGAGATACCTTCCGAACTGGCTCGCTTTGGATTCTTCTTCTAAGACAAAGAAATTTCGTGTGAGTTGCTCCCCGGCCGCCCCGGACTGAGCCTGGCGGTCGCCCGACGAGTGACGCCGGCGACCCGGTTGGCCTGCAAGACAATTTCGCATTCATAGAGCACCCCGGCGAGCGAGAACATGAGTTGCCAGCGGGCGCCCGGTGCCGGAGGCTCGCCGGTCTCGTCCACGTACACGATGATCCCAGCCGGCGGCAGATGCTCGATGGCGAACTCGCAAACCAATGTGCTGTCGAACGCGTCCGATGTGAGCGTGACCGTCCGCGCGGCATCGTCGTATTCAACCCGGATCTCGAGGTCGGGCAACGACGAGCCATGGTGCTTCATGATGCAGTTGCGAAGCCGTGAGCTGTCAAGGTAGCGCAGCGAAGTAGTCATTGGGTGGTCCTGTGAGTCGAGCAAGCCCTTCGGGCGCCATTCTCGGTCGCCGCCCGCGGCCCGCCAGGGCCGTCCACTCCTGCAAGAATGATCCTGGCCGGATTTTGCCCTTCCGAATGAGTTCCTCCACAGTTGTCGCACTTGCTAACCCGGGAAAATCAACAGCTTGCGAGCGCCGTTTTCAAATTCGCACCGCTCGCTTTTTTCAAAGTTCCGCGGGCGCACAGGTGCGACGACCGTCCAACGACCGCTTTTCCTACCCCCGTTGCCGTCCGCTCTAGGCCCGGTTAATGACCTCTTTCGAAACACCTTCGAGCGCATCCGCGCCAACATCATGGGCAAGCGGATGTTCGACCAAGGGGAAATCGCCTGGCCGGAGGACGCCCCGTTTCACACACCGGTCTACGTTCTTACCCACGAAAAGCGCGAACCGTGGGTGCGTCACGGCGGGACGACCTTCCACTTCATCAATGACGGGCCCGAGCGTGCGCTAGCGATGGCCCGAGAAGCCGCAGGCGAACGTGATATCCGCATCGCGGGTGGAGCGGATGTAATTCAGCAGTACTTGAACCTGAGTGCCGTCGACGAACTGGACATTGCCTTGGCACCCTTGTTGTTTGGTAGCGGCCGGCGCCTCTTCGACAACCTGCGAGAGCCCAGGCCGCAATTTCGCATCGACAGCGTTCTACATGGCTCAGCCGCCACACATTTGCGCTACGCGCGACAGTGAAGGTGGCCCGGACGCTGCGGGTGTCTGCTTCTGGCGGCCGCATTCTGCCTTCTGCATGCGTCAATCAAGAACAGCGGCCATCGCTCCCCGACACTGAGCGGATTGGGTAGAACCCGCACGCCAAGCAGGCTGTTGATCCCATGTAGGGCGACGACCCCTCTCAATTCCATCAATCCAACCCCGCGCGCGGCGAGCAGACTGGATAGCCGGGAACTGGGGGGCTCGCGCAGCCGAACACGCCGCACAGAAGTGCTGGGCTTATCGCTGCCCCCGATAATGGCGAGACATGAATGCCCGCCGCACCCATGACCGTCAACCGAACTCCGTCCGAAGAACTTGCCCTGTTTGAACTGAGAACCGCCCGGTGAGCCTGCGGGTGTACGCAGACCGGCTGGTCGTGGCGGCCGAGGGGCAGCTTCTGTGCGAGCACACCCGCATCATCGACCGTCGGCACGACACGGCCGGCCAGACCGTCTACGACTGGCGCCACTACCTCGCAGTGCTGCAGCGCAAGCCGGGCGCGCTGAGGAACGGAGCGCCCTTCAGCGAGCTGCCGCAGGGTTTTAGACGATTGCAGGCCGCGCTGCTGAAGCAGCCCGGTGGCGATCGGGAGATGGTGGAGATCCTGGCGCTCGTCCTGCACCACGATGAACAGGCCGTGCTGACCGCGGTCGAGCTCGCGTTGGAAGCCGGGGTGGCGAGCAAGACGCATGTGCTGAACGTCCTGCATCGGCTACTGGACGGCAACCTCAAGCCTGTTTCAGGTCTCGAGCCTCTTCCGAGTTCCACCCCGTGCCCAGGCTTCCGACGGAGATCAGGTCACCGTTCGGCGCATGCACCCCGCGGAGCAAGCCGACTGTGCACAGGCGCCGGACCCCGGTGGCAGCCTTTGAGGGGACCGTATTGAATTGTTCCCTGAAATTCCCTAGATCTCGAGCCGAGACGTACCGGATGGCGACTTCATCGGCCACGCGACGGTCCAACCTGGCCATGCCTTCGGGCGCTTGCTGACCCGCGAGAGTAGCAGCCCACCATTGAGGAAGAATGCCTAGTGCGGAGTGTGGAACGCGCGACAGTCTGCATCGTTCTCAACCACGCCAGATCTCTATCGATTCATCGACAGGCGGCTTCTCCTTGCCCATGAGAACGAGGCAGGCATGGTGCGCCGCTTCGCTCGCTGATTCCGCGCTATCCGCTAACGCCAGCAACTTCCGTGCGCCATCACGATGTGAGAATGACAGCGTCTCGTCCATGAGACCCTCAGTCGCCGCCAGAGCTGCATCGGCCGCTGTGAGGCACATAAAAATCGACGCACGAATACGATTAAATAGTTCAGTGTCATCACGAATTCGGCCTTCCGCCTCTTGCATGGTCGGAGGAAGGCCGCCAAGATTTGTGGGGGCAAAATAAGGAACGGGATTCCTGCTCACGATCCGATTTGCAAGAATGCCTTCAACGAGAGCGCGAGCGCTTGCGATCGCTTTAAGTTCATCCGAAATCATGTAATCCATCCGAATTAGGCCGCGGTCAACAACGTGTCGAAACAAATCAGGTAAATTGTAGCGACAAGACTGCGCCAGGGCAGTCTAAGTTGCAGGCGGACTGCATCAATCGAGGTGCCTTCGACTCTCACGGCGCCACGGACCTGCTGCTCTGCACACCCCATGCTCTCTGCGAAGCGCCGCACCCCGAGCAGATCTCCAAGAGAATTCGGATTGGGGTCGAGACCCATCTTCTTCGGATCGGCGTTCATAATCTGCCCCTCCGTAGTGACAACGGCACCAGCATACCTCGATCGCAGCTTTTCTCGTGAGTGAGCATCGCACTCAAGTCCGGAAACAGCGCGCCGCGATTGACATGACATCCCCAAATTGAATGAACGTCAATTGGTTATATTGAACAACCAATTCAGCGTGGTCAATCTAAGTCGCGCAATGGACTTCCAGCAAGTCTAATTAGCCTCGAAGTTGTGAGTTTTGATTGGCAGCGCCACCGGCTCTCACGAAAGAATGGTGGCTTGACACGCTTGTGGTCTGGGGCCGAGCGCCTTCACGCTTCGTCGACGACAAACGGACGCCGCGGCGGTGCCGTTTGTCGTCGCGTTCCATGATTCTGCTGCGCCGCCTGGAAAGCAGCCGAAGCCTGGCTGAAGGCGAGGTGCACCGGCGTCCCCTGGCCATTGTCCAAGCCGTCCAACAGTTCTGGGACGCCACGCGGCGCGAGGACGACCAGGTCCAGGTCCAGGTCCAGGTCCAGGTCCAGAAGTCTGAAGCGGCCCGGCGCAGGTTCGAGCTGGAGCGCGTCGCCCTCACCCAGAAGCGAGTAGGCCCGCGCGAAGCTCGACGAAGCACTCGCCTCCCCGCGCTAGGCCGTGACGACCATGAAAGCCCAGATGCAGCTCAGCAGCGAGACTCCGCTCGCCTGCTCAGCGACTCCGAAGCCGAGTTTCCCGAGTTTGGCCGACTGCGCAAGGCGCTCGGTGAAGCCGTGGCAAGCAAGGAAGCCCCGCGGGAGAAGGCAGCGAGGGGACTCGACGCCGAGCAGCGCGCCGCCGAAGAAGCCAGGGCCGCGGAGTAGGCGACGAAGCAGCACCGCCCAGGCGCATCAGGAAGACATCCAAGTGAGCGCCACGTCACCGAGTACAACGACCTCGGCAGCGAACACTTCGACGGCTAGGACCGCCCCAAGACCATCCGCCGCCCGCTCGAGCGCGTTCAAGATCTCGGCTGCGATGCGTGAACTGGCTCATGCCACGTAGAGCTTCCTAGTAGAACCGGCTTCCCTGGGCTCATGTACAAAACCGTGGATGGCAGTTCGCGCTTCGACCCTGTTCTCCATGCGGTCGTGCTTCTTGAAGGCAGACTCCAGCTCTGCTCGTGTGCGCGTTCTTCGTACTTCCTGGTGAACCTTCAGCGTCGCGACGACCAGGCCCACGAACGACGCAAGCGCGATCAGCGCGACTGCGGCCACCAGCAGATGAAGATTGTTCAGATCGAAAGCGCTGAGGTCCAGCACCGGACTGATCGCAATTGCATAAGTGGACAAGAACATCGGCGGCGAGAGGATCTCCAAACCGAGGAGGCTGACGACAACGATGGTTGCAAGCGCAAACACCCAAGCGAAGAGTCGCTGTTGCCACTTGTGCATCTTTGCTGGTGAATCCATATCTCGTCCTAGTCTGTGTAAAACTGTGAAAAACTCACATCCCTACCCTACCGGCTTGGCCGTATATTCGAGTGTCGGACAAAGCCCCGCGCGGATGCCCGCCAAGTCGCGATGCGAATTTGTCCATGGAGCATTCGGATGTCTTCTCACACATCACGCAGCACCCTGATTGAGATCCGGCTGCGCCGGGCTGACAAGATCGACGAAGAGGTCAATATGACTCCGCTTGCGCTCTGGCACCCTGACACGCCTGATCACAGGGAAAGGCTGGCCGCTGCCGTTGAGAAGGGAAACCGGCTCTTCGGTGCCCATTCCCACTGGATCGAAAAGCGCCAAGCTTGACCCGATGGGCACGCAAGCAGCCACTCGGCAAACTGCGACTCGACTTCGACTTCGACTTCGACTTCGACTTCGACTTCGACTTCGAAATGAAACACCCCACAGCTCGCGCTCCCAAGAAGATCGAGCAGTTGAGAGCTGCCGGCGTGGCGATTCCTGCGTTTCCGCACATAGAAGTTCCGCCCAACCTTGAACCCGAGGGCTTGGACGGTCCTGCAACAGCGGCTGAGCGGCAAGATGCCGCAGCCCTGCAGAGGCACATCGACGCTTGGATCGAACAGATCGATGCTCTGTACTTGCGGCTGACGCTCCCCAAGGACATTTAGGGCATCAGCGCGTCGTAGCTGCGCTCGCAGAGCTTCCCGGCGATTCGGGCACGGTGCAAAGGCAGCCAGGAATCCCGCTCGGCGATCAGCGCGTCCGAGCAGGTCGGCAAGCACTCCAATGAGGTCGGCTCCTGCCGCTCGTCGCTCGTCGCTCGTCGCTCGTCGCTCGTCGCTCGTCGCTCGTCGCGATTGAAACCCGTGCGGCCCAGGTTGGTCGTGCTCGCGCTGACGCTGCCCCCCGTGCCAATATGAGCTGCTACACCTACCCCCGAGAGATCAGTGAGCAACGAGGTAGGCATGACGATCAATCCACAACCCAAGGCAGCGATGGACGCAGCGAACAGTTTGCCCGATCCCGGCGCATTGGAAGGAGCCCGTAGGGC
>NZ_JBFTPS010000092.1:0-16492 GCF_056398605.1 Variovorax sp. 01T432 | reverse complement strand
GGTAGATTGACTCATGGCCCGTCTCCTTGCTCGTTGACACGCTGTCCGCCCTTCGGGGTGCAGCGTTGTGGCTCGGCGCACCCACGGTGCGCAATCCACGGTAGTCCCGGAGACGGGCCGCTTCAACGGCTCAAGCCATTCTGACTAGAAGGTCGGCGTCATCAGCGCCGCCATTGCGGCGGCGCACCGCAACGCGCAGGCCTCGGCCGAGCGCGAGGCGGCATCCGCCGTGGCCTCGGAGGCGGCCATCCACGGCGTGCTCGGGCAGTTCCGCAGCGTGACGGAAGTGCTCGAGGCCTCGGCCGACGTGCTCAAGCGCGAGAGCATCGGCATCCAGTCGGAGATCGTCGAGGCTCTCGTCCAGCTGCAGTTCCAGGACCGCGTGAGCCAGCGCATGACGCACGTGCGCCACAGCATCGAACGCCTGCCCGTCCTGCTGGCCGACAGCCGGCAGATCTTCGAGGACGCGGGCACGCTGACGCCGGTCGACGCGGCGGCCTTGCTGGCCGAGCTCGAAAGCAGCTACGCGATGGCCGACGAGCGCGCCACCCACAGCGGCGGCGGCGCCACCCCGCGCGCGAGCGCCGCGGCGGCCGACGAGGTCGTCTTCTTCTAAGCCGGAAGCCCCGGCGCACTCAAGGAAAAACACATGGCAAAGACCATCATGATCGTCGATGACTCCACCTCGCTGCGGCAGGTGGTGAGCATTGCATTGCGCGGCGCCGGCTACGACGTGATCGAAGGCTGCGACGGCGTCGACGCGCTGAAGAAGCTCACGGGCCAGAAGGTCCATCTGATCATCAGCGACGTCAACATGCCCAACATGGACGGCATCACCCTGGTGACCCGGATCAAGGCCCTGCCGGCCTACAAGTTCACGCCCATCGTCATGCTGACCACCGAATCGCAGGAGGGCAAGAAGAAGGAGGGCCAGGCGGCGGGCGCCAAGGCCTGGATGCTCAAGCCCTTCAATCCGACGCAGTTGCTGGCGGTGGTGCAGAAGCTGGTCCTGCCATGACCGACACCCGCTGCGCGACCTGCGCCATCGAAGGCGAAATGACCATCTACCGCGCCGCCGAACTGTGCGCCGTGCTGCAGGCCGCGCTGAAGGCCGGCGACGGCGAGCTGGCGCTGGATCTCTCGGCCGTCACCGAGATCGACAGCGCCGGCGTGCAGCTTCTGCTGGCCGCCGGAAAGAGCGCCGCCGCCGCGCAGCGCGAATTGCGCCTGGTCGCGCGCAGCCCCGCGGTCGACGAGGCCCTGGTCTTCCTGGGCCTCGAGCCCGACAGCGTCTACGGGAGGCAGCCATGAACCTCGACGAAGCGCTGCAGACCTTCTTCATCGAAGCGCGCGAACTGCTGGAAGACATGGAAGCCGCCCTGCTGCGGGTGGCCGACGAGTCCGACCCCACCGAGAGCGTCAACGCGATCTTTCGCGCCGCCCACACCATCAAGGGTTCGGCGGGCCTGTTCGGGCTCGACGGCGTGGTGGCCTTCACGCACGTCGCGGAGAGCCTGCTCGACGACGTGCGCGGCGGCACGATCATGCTGGGAGACTCGCTGATCGAACTCCTGCTGGCATGCGCCGACCACATCGGCACGCTGGTCGACAGGGTCGATTCGGGCAGGAAGGCCGCCGACCCGGAGGTCGAGCAGGCCGGCAGCGCGCTGCTCGACCGCCTGCGGCTGCACATGGCGGCCGGCGACGCCGCGTCCGCCATCGAGAGCGTCGCCAGGACCGCCTCGCAGACCACCGTCGGCACCCCGGCCGGCGCCGCGGCCGAAGCTGCCGCCGGCCACTGGAAGATCTCCGTGCGCTTCGGCGAGGACGTCCTGCGCAACGGCATGGACCCCCTGTCCTTCATCCGCTACCTGGCCACGCTCGGCAGCATCGAACGCATCGTCACGCTGCACGACCGGCTGCCCGCGCTCGGCGCCCTGGACCCCGAGGCCTGCCACCTGGGTTTCGAGATCGACTTCAGGAGCGACGCCGACCGGGCCACCATCGAGAACGTGTTCGAATTCGTCATCGACGATTGCGTGCTCCACGTCACGGCATCGCACGCCGGCGGCGCCGCCGCGCCCCTCGATGCACCTGTGGCGAAAGCGCCGGCCGAATCCGCGCCCGCCGCCAGGCACGCATCGAACGCGCAAAGGCAGGCCAGGGAGGTCAAGCCGCAGGAAAGCCAGTCGGTGCGGGTCGATGCCGACAAGCTCGACCGCCTGATCAACCTCGTGGGCGAACTGATCATTGCCGCGGCCGGCGCCAACCTGATCGCGCGGCGCACGCGCAACGTCGAGCTGCAGGAAAGCAATTCCACGCTGTCGGACCTGGTCGAGGAAGTGCGCGACAGCGCCCTGCAGCTTCGCATGGTCAAGATCGGCGCCACCTTCGGCCGCTTCAAGCGCGTGGTGCACGACGTGGCCCGCGAACTCGGCAAGGACATCGAACTGCGCGTGAGCGGCGAGGACACCGAGCTCGACAAGACCGTCGTCGAGAAGATCGGCGACCCCCTGATGCACCTGGTGCGCAATGCCATGGACCACGGCATCGACGCGCCCGAGGTGCGCGCCGCGCGCGGCAAGCCGGCGCAGGGCTGCGTCGCGCTCAACGCGTACCACGACTCGGGCAGCATCGTCATCCAGGTCAGCGACGACGGCGGTGGACTGAACCGCGACAAGATCCTCGCGAAGGCCATCGAACGCGGCCTCGTCGAAGCCGGCAAGAACCTCGGCGACAGCGAGATCTACGGGCTCATCTTCGAGCCCGGCTTCTCCACCGCCGACCAGGTGACCAACCTCTCGGGCCGCGGCGTCGGCATGGACGTGGTCAAGCGCAACATCACGGCCCTGCGCGGCAGCGTGAGCATCGCCAGCCAGCCCGGCCAGGGCACCACCGTCACCGTGCGGCTGCCGCTCACGCTGGCCATCATCAACGGCTTCCAGGTCGGTGTCGGCAGGAGCGTGCTCGTGGTGCCGCTGGACATGGTGGACGAATGCGTCGAGTTCTCGGCCGAGACGGGTCACGACTACATCGACCTGCGCGGCCAGGTGCTGCCCTTCATCCGGCTGCGCGACCTGTTCGGTGTCGCCGCCGCGCCGGCGGCTCGCCAGAACATCGTCGTGGTCAAGCATGCGGGCCAGAAGTTCGGCCTGGTGGTCGACACGCTGATGGGCGAGGCCCAGACGGTCATCAAGCCGCTGTCGAAGATGTTCGCCCAGGTCCAGGGCATCAGCGGCTCCAGCATTCTCGGCAGCGGCGACGTCGCGCTGATCCTCGATGTGCCGGTGCTGATGCAGCAGGCCATGAAGGTCATGCCGCCCGCCGCCGGCACCGCCCCCTCCTCCAGCCCGTCGGCCGCCACCGCGGCCTGAGGCGACTCCCCCTTCCCCACAAAAGGACAATCATGTTGAGCAATTTCAAGATCGGCGTCAGGCTGATCGCGGGCTTCGTGCTGGTGGCGGGCATCAGCGCCGTCGTCGGCTTCATCGGCATCAACAACACCAGCCAGATGAACGACAAGGCCGACGAGATGTACAACAGGGAGCTGATGGGGCTCTCGTACGTCAAGGAAGCCAACGTCAACCTGATCTATGCGGGCCGCGCGCGCGCCAACTACCTGCTCGCCACGACGCAGGACGACCGCGAGAAGCAGCTGGCGACGATCGGCAAGAGCACCGCCGCCACGAAGGACTACATCGAGAAGGCCCAGCCTCTCTTCGGCAGCGATCGGGCGCGGGAAGTCTTCGCGGCCTTCAACAACCTCTCGCAGGAGTACCAGAACGACATGCAGCGCGCGCTCGCCATGGCCGCGACGAAGAAGCTCCAGGAACGCGACGAGGCGCTGCTGCAGGCGCTGGAGCAGGTGCGCGAGAAGGCCGACAAGCTCGACGTCATGCTCGACGAGCTGATCCTGCAGAAGGAGACGCGCGCCAAGCAGTCCGCCGCCGAAACCGACAACCTCTACCGCGCCAGCCGCACCAGCATGATCGGCATCATCAGCGGCGGCGTGCTGATCGGCATCGTGCTGGGCTTTCTCATCAGCCGCAGCATCACCCGGCCGCTGGCGCGCGCGGTCGATGTCGCCAATCGCCTGGCCGAGGGCGACCTCACCATGCAGGTCGAATCCAGCAGCCGCGACGAAACCGGCCAGCTCCTCACCGCGATGCAGAACACGGTGGCGAAGCTCTCGCGGGTCGTGACCGAAGTCAACGGCGGCGCCGAGGCCCTGGCCGGCGCGTCGGAAGAAGTGAGCGCGACCGCGCAGTCGCTGTCGCAGGCATCGAGCGAGCAGGCCGCGGGCGTGGAGGAGACCAGCGCGTCGATGGAGCAGATGACCGCCTCCATCTCGCAGAACACCGAGAACGCGAAGGTCACCGACGGCATGGCCACCAAGGCGGCCGCCGAGGCCGGCGAAGGCGGCGAGGCCGTCAAGGCCACCGTCGTCGCGATGAAGCAGATCGCCCAGAAGATCGGGATCATCGACGACATCGCCTACCAGACCAACCTGCTGGCGCTCAACGCCGCCATCGAGGCGGCGCGTGCCGGCGAACACGGCAAGGGCTTCGCCGTGGTGGCCGCCGAAGTGCGCAAGCTCGCCGAACGCAGCCAGATCGCCGCCCAGGAGATCGGCACCGTCGCCAGCTCCAGCGTCGAACTCGCCGAGAAGGCCGGCCGCCTGCTCGACCAGATCGTGCCCAACATCAAGAAAACCTCGGACCTGGTGCAGGAGATCGCCGCCGCTTCGGAAGAGCAGTCCTCCGGCGTCGGCCAGATCAATGGCGCCGTGACGCAGCTGAGCCAGACCACGCAGTCGAACGCATCGAACTCGGAAGAGCTGGCCGCCACGGCCGAGGAGATGAGCAGCCAGGCCGAGCAGCTGCAGCAGACCATGGCCTTCTTCAAGCTGGCCGGCGGCAACGCCACGGCCGGCCACGCGAACTCCGACCCGAGCCCGACCCGCGGCAAGCCGCAAGCCAGGCCCGCCGCGTCGAGAAAGGCCGCCACGACGGGCAGGCGCCCGGGCGGTGGCGGTTTCGCGCCCGCGGGTGCCCTGGCCTTCGCCGCTGTCGACGCGCCGGACGAATCGCAGTTCGCCAGGTTCTGAAGCCGCGAGGCAGGCGGAGGGCGCGCGCGCCGATCCGGAGACATGAACACCACCATCACCGACATCGAATTCGCCCGCTTCCAGCGCTTCATCTACGACGCGGCCGGCATCACCCTCGCGCCTTCCAAGAAGGCGCTGGTGTGCGGGCGTCTCTCGAAGCGGCTGCAGGCGAACCAGCTGGCCAACTACACCGAATACTTCGCGCTGCTCGCCAGCGGCAAGGCGGCGGCCGAAGTGCAGACCGCGATCGACCTGCTGACCACCAACGAGACCTACTTCTTCCGCGAACCCAAGCACTTCGAGCTGCTGCGCGAGCTGGCCACGGCCGCGGCGCAGCGCCCCCAGCCCTTCCGCGTGTGGAGCGCGGCCAGTTCGACCGGCGAGGAGTGCTACAGCATCGCCATGGTGCTGGCCGACTGCATGGGCCACTCGCCCTGGGAAGTGCTGGGCACGGACATCAGCAGCCGTGTCCTGCAGCGCGCGCGCGCAGGCCACTACGTGCTGGAGCGCACCCGCCACATTCCGCAGGACTACCTCAAGCGCTTCTGCCTCAAGGGCATGGGCGAGCAGGACGGCACGCTGCTGGTCGAGCGCCAGCTGCGCAAGCGCGTGAGCTTCGCGCAGGTCAACCTCAACGCCGATCTTCCGTCGCTGGGCAGCTTCGACATCATCTTCCTGCGCAACGTGATGATCTACTTCAACGGCGACACCAAGCGGCAGGTCGTGGCCCGCGTGCTGTCGCTGCTCAATCCGGGCGGCCACTTCTGCATCGGCCACTCCGAAACCCTCAACGAGATCAGCACGGCCGTGCACCAGGTCGCGCCCTCGATCTACCGCAAGCCATGAGCGCGCGCGGGCAGGCATTCGCATGAAACCGATCAAGGTCATGGTGGTCGACGACTCGGCCGTGGTGCGGCAGGTAGTGGCCGGCCTGCTGGGCGCCGCGCCGGGCATCCAGGTGATCGCCGCGGTGGCCGACCCGCTGCTGGCCATCGAGCGCCTCAAGCAGCAGTGGCCCGACGTGATCGTGCTCGACGTCGAGATGCCGCGCATGGACGGCATCACCTTCCTGCGCAAGATCATGCAGGAGCGCCCGACGCCGGTGGTGATCTGCTCGACCCTGACCGAGAAGGGCGCGAAGACCACGCTCGAGGCGCTGGCGGCCGGCGCCGTGGCGATCGTCACCAAGCCCAGGCTCGGCTTGAAGCAGTTCCTGATCGAAGCCTCGGACGACCTGGTCGCCACGGTGCGCAGCGCGGCGCATGCCAACGTGCGCCGCCTGGCGATCCGCGCCGAGGCGGCGCCGCTCGCGCCCGTGGCCAGGCACACGGCCGACGTCATCCTCGCGCCCGGCCCGGCGCGTGCGATGACGCAGACCACCGAGCGCGTGGTCGCGATCGGCACCTCCACCGGCGGCACGCAGGCGCTCGAAGAGGTGCTCACCGCCTTGCCGCGTGTCTCGCCCGGCATCGTGATCGTCCAGCACATGCCCGAGAAGTTCACGGCGGCCTTCGCCTCGCGGCTGGACGGCCTGTGCCGCATCGCGGTGAAGGAGGCCGAGAACAACGACCGCGTGCTGCCGGGCCGCGCGCTGATCGCGCCGGGCGGACGGCACCTGGTGCTCAAGCGCAGCGGGGCGCAGTATTTCGTCGAGGTGGTCGACGGGCCGCTGGTGAACCGGCATCGGCCTTCGGTCGACGTGATGTTCCGCTCGGTCGCCAAGAGCGCGGGCGTGAACGCGCTCGGCGTCATCATGACCGGCATGGGCGATGACGGCGCCGCGGGCCTGCTGGAGATGCGCAACGCCGGCGCGCGCACGGTCGCGCAGGACGAGGAAAGCTGCGTCGTCTACGGCATGCCGCGCGAGGCGGTCAAGCGCGGCGGAGTCGAGCGCACGGTCACGCTGGGGGCGATGGCGCAGGAGATCCTGAAGCAGCTTTGACAGGGCTCGCCGGCGATCCGGTCCCGGCGCGGGTCCAGCCCGGACCGGGATCGAGTTTCATGGAGACACCTCTTCGCATGGTTCACTCGACCCTTCGAGGGCGGCGACGATCTCGCCTCTGCATTCGCCGAAGCCGATGCGCGCGAAGCCGGGCCTCTCGCACCAGCCCTTGAAAACGACGGCATCGCCGTTCTCGAGGAAGGCGCGCGCCTCGCCGTTGTCGAGACGGATGGGCTTGCGGCCGCCCTGCGTCAGTTCGATCATGGCGCCGGCCTCGTCTTGCGCGGGGCCGGAGATGGTGCCGCTGCCCAGCAGGTCGCCGCTCTGCAGGTTGCAGCCGCCGACGGTGTGGTGCGCGACCATCTGCGCGATTGTCCAGTACTGGTGCCGGAAGCTGGTGCTCGACAGCCGCTGCGGCGGCGCATCCTGCTGCCGGTGGCGCGCGGTCTCGAGCCAGACCTCGAGACGAATGTCGAGCGCGCTGTCCCGCGCGCTGCCGCCGTGATCGAGATACGGCAGCGGCCGCGGCGCTTCGGCCGCGCGGGCCCACGGCGCGCGGTAGGGTGCCAGCGCGTCCATGGTCACGATCCAGGGCGAGACCGTGGTGGCGAAATTCTTGGCGAGGAAGGGGCCGAGCGGCATCGTCTCCCAGCGCTGGATGTCCCTCGCGGACCAGTCGTTGAGCAGGCACAGCCCGAACACATGGCCTTGCGCGTCGGCCAATGCGATCGGCTCGCCCTGCGCATTGCCGGTGCCGATGCAGATCCCCAGTTCCAGCTCGTAGTCCAGTCGCCGGCTCGCGCCGAAGCTCGGCTCGGACGCGCCATCCGCCAGCCATTGGCCCCGCGGCCGCCGCACCCGCTGCCCGGAGATGCCGATGCTCGATGCGCGGCCGTGGTACGCGATGGGCATCCAGTGGAAGTTGGGCGACAGCGGGCCGTCGGGTCGATGGAGACGGCCGATGTTCAGCGCGTGGTCCAGCGAGGTGTAGAAGTCCGTGTAGTCGCCGATGCGCAGGGGCACGGCATGCTCGGCCTGCGCTTGCGCGACCAGGCAGGCCCGCACGGCCTCCTGCACGACGTGCGGCGCGTCGTCCTTCAACGCCGCGAACAATGCGTGTCGCAGCGCGCGCCAGGCCACGGAGCCCAGCGCGAAGAAGGCGTTGAGCTCGGGCCGCGCGCAGGCCCGGGCGGCCTGCGCGGCCGTGCCCCGCAGGACGGGTGTCTCCGCGAGCGCGGCAAGGTCGATGATGCGATCGCCGATGGCCACGCCGCCGCGGAAGGCCTCGGCGCCCCCGATCCGCCGAAAGACCGAAAGGGGCAGGTTCTGCAGCGGGAAGTCGCCGCCCGTGTTGGCGGCGGCAAGCCAGCTCCTCGCACCGCCGTCGTGCGTGGCGTCGAGTTCAGTCATAGGCGCCCCGCGCCGAGCGCCGGCTCAGCAGCACGCGGCGCTGGCGCAGGTCCTCGATGAGCGCGGCATCGACATTGCGCTCGGTCAGGAGTTCGACGTTGTGCTCGCCCTGGAAGGCCGGGATGCCCGGCGGCGGGAGCTTCGATTCGCTGAAGCGCCATGGCGGCCCGGGCATGCGCACGGTGCCGCCGCCACGGTCGTCGACCTCGACCACGGCGCCCCAGTCCCGCGCCCATTCCGATTCGGCCAGCTCGCCGGTGCTGCGGATCACGCCGATCGCCAGGCCGGCTTCGCTCACCTGCGCCTGCAACTGGTCGAGGTCGGTGAAGGTCATGACCCAGGCGCGCACTTCCGCCAGCAGGGCCTGGAGGTTCCGGCGGCGCAGCGGCGCGGTCGCGAAACGCGGATCGGCCAACAGGTCGGTGCGGCGCATCATCGCGCTGTAGCGCACGAACATCGGCGAGTAGATCGGGCTCGCCGCGATGGTGACGCAGCGACCATCCGGCAGCTCGTAGATGTGCGACTCCGGCGCGCTCAGCGCCGGCGGCTCGCCCATCGTGTCGATGCCCGACAACTGGGCGCCGGCACGCTCGTTGACCGACAGCATCGTGGCGGCCATCGACACGTCGACATGCTGACCCTCGCCGCTGCGCTCGCGTGCCTGCAGGGCGGCCAGCACCGCGATCACGCCGTGCAGGCCGGTGTAGACATCGGCATGGCTGCAGGCATCGTTGCGCAGCTCGCTCATCGAGTCGCCGTAATGCGTCCGCAGGATGTCCGTGAGGCCGGTCTCGGCCTGCACCGTGGGCGCGAAGGCCGGCCGGTTGCGCCAGGGGCCGGTCTGCCCGTAGCCGCTCATCGAGACATAGATGGCCCGCGGGTTGAAGGCCCGCACCTGCTCGTAGCCGAGGCCGAAGCGAGCCAGGGTGCCGGGGCGGAAGTTCTCCACGATCACATCGGCATCGCGGCAGAGATCGATCACGATCTCGCGCGCCTCGGGCCAGTTCAGGTCGAGGCTCAGGTTGCGCTTGCCGGCGTTCTGCTGCGTGTAGTAGACGGACATCAGGTTGATGTGCGGCACGCCGGCGCGGCCCGCGTCGCCCGCGGGCGGCTCGATCTTCGTCACTTCGGCGCCGAGGTCGCGCAGGGTCTTGGTGCAGTGCGGGCCGGCCAGCACGCGCGTGAAGTCGATCACGCGCAGCCCTTGAAGAGGTGCGTTCATCTCAATCTCCCTCGAAGACGGCGGAGCCGGGGCCGGTCGCCATGAAGGCGGCGAGGCCGCGCTTCTGGTCATTGCTTGCCCACATCATGTTGTTGATCTCGGTCTGCTGCGCGTCGGCGCCGGCGATGCCGTGGCGCGCGGAGAGATTGGCCAGGCGCTTGATGCCCCGCAGCGCCACCGTCGGCCCGGCCGCCAGCTGGCGCGCCCAGGACATCGAGGCATTCGCAAGCTCGGATTCGGCGACGACGAGGTTGATCAGCCCCCAGCGTTCGAGCGCCACCGGATCGTTGCGCCGGCCGAACATGGCGAGCTCCTTCGCGCGCGCCGGCCCGACGCGCTGCGTCACGCGCTGCACGCCGCCCAGCAAAGGCAGCAGGCCCAGAGAAGCTTCCGCCATGCCGAAGGAGGCCGTGTCGGCGGCGACGATCATGTCGCAGGTCACGGCCAGCTCCAGTCCGCCGCCGAGCGCCGCGCCATGCACGGCCGCCACGGTGGGCAGCCCCACGTTCTCGAGCGCGTCGAGCAGTTGCTCGAAGCCGGCCTGGTCGCGGCGCCGGCCGCCGCCCTTGAAGCCTTCGACATCCGCGCCGGCGCAGAAGTGGCGCATCGCGCTGCGCAGCAGGATCGAGCGACAGCCTTCGGCGAGGGCCCGCTCGTAGGCGCCGAGCATGCCTTGCAGCAAGGCGTCGTCGATCAGGTTGTGCGGTGGCTTGGCGAGTGTCACGACGCCCACGGCGCCGTCTTTTTCGAATTGAACGATGGGCATGAGAGCTTTCCTGGATTCGGTGGTCACTGGGCTTCCAGCTTGAGCGCGCGCGCGATGCGGTTGAACTTGTCGTATTCGGTCTTCAGGAACTCCGCCGCCTGGGCCGTCGTCATGGGATCGAGCCGACGCGATGCGTTGGCCGCGATGCGCGTCTGGTTCTCGGGGCTGAGCACCCATTCGTTCATGGCGCCGGTCAGGCGCGCGACCGTGGCCTCGGGTGTCTTCGGCGGTGCGAGCAACGCCGACCAGAGGCTGTGGTCGAAGTTCTTCACACCGCGGCTCTCGGCGATGAGGGGAAGATCGGGCAGGGCCGGGTTGCGCTTGCTGCTGGCCAGGCCAATCGCCTTGATCCTTCCGGTGTTGATCATTCCCAGCGTCGAGCCGCCGAGCGGCACGAAGCTGAGATCGATCTGCCCGCCCGAGAGGTCGCTGACGACCGGGGCCGCGCCCTTGTAAGGCACTTCCAGGAACTTGAGGCCGGTGCGGGCCTGGAAATCGGCCGCCACCAGATGCGGCGCGGAGCCCGGGCCCCAATGCGCGATGGAGAGCTGCCTGCTGCCAGGCTTGCCGGCATAGTCGATGAGTTCGTCGACGTTCCTGAAGGAATGGGCGTTGCTCGACACCAGCACGAAATCGGAAATGCCCGCGACGCCCAGCAGCCTGAATGTGGCCGGCTCGTACCTGGCGGAGGCGATGGTGAAGGGCGCCACCAGGAAGTCGATGCCGGTCGTGCCCAGCAGCGTGTAGCCGTCGGGACTGGCCTTGTGCACGAAGTTCGCGGCAATCGAACCGTTCGCGCCCGGCATGTTGTCCGCGATCAGGTTCTGCCCCAGCGAACGCTGAAGCACCACCGTCGCGGCACGGATCGACACATCGGCCGGCCCTCCCGCCGGGAAGGCCACCTTGATGGTGATGAGCTTCTGCGGGAACGGCGCCTGCGGATACGCGAGACCGCCGAGGCTTGCGCCGGCCAGACCGAAAACCCCGGAAGAAAGCACGCGGCGTCGCGAAATCATGTTCATCGAAATATCTCCGTGTGTTTGCGAATCGCCGCATGTTAACGATATTAACTTAGAGCTCGATGCGGGGTTTACCCGATCTCTCTTGAAGCACAATCAAGCCATGGAAACTCCTCTTAAGTCGAAGAGAGCGAAGGCCAAGGCCGCCCCGCCCCCTGCCCCGTATCACCATGGCGATCTGCGCAATGCGCTGCTGCGCGAGGGACGCGCGCTGCTCGAGGAGAAAGGCGCCGCCGAACTCAGCCTGCGCGAATGCGCGCGTCGTGTGGGCGTCTCGGAGGCCGCGCCGTCACGGCATTTCGAGGGCAAGGAAGGCCTGCTCGCGGGGATTGCGAGCGACGGCTTTCGCGAGCTCGCCGCGCAGCGCCAGGCCATCGTCGAACTGAAGCTTGGTCCGCTGGAAAAGGCGCGCGAGATGATGCTGAGCTATGTGCGCTATGCGCAGGCCAACAAGGGCGTCTTCAACCTGATGGTGGGCCCGCGCATCCTCGACATGCATCGTCATGGCGAGTTGCTCGAGGAAGGCGCCAGGTCCTTCAATCTCTTTTCCGAGAGCCTCGTCGAACTGGCGATCGCGCACGGATGGCCACGCTCGCAAGTCGATCTCGTCGCCCACAGCGCCTGGGCGATGGAACACGGCCTGGCGACCCTGATCCTGGGCGACCGCGCGCCCCGGGCCGACCGTGACATCGAGCTCGCGCAGATGATCGACTTCTCCATCCGCATGATGCTGAGCGCGGTGGTCGCCGGGCCGGCCGCGCTCAAGGCGCTCGGCAAGCCGGCCGTCAGACGCAATACAAGATCAGCCAACCCCTAGCCTCCATCGATCATGACCACCACGCCCTACCAAGACTTCCCCCTGCGCATCGGCATCCTCGGCTGCGCGAACATCGCCAGGCAGTTCGCGCGCGACGTGGCGCCCAGCGCCAGGGCCCGTGTCGTCGCCGTGGCGAGCCGCAACGCGCAGACGGCCGCGGCCTTCGCGGCGGCGCAAGGCATCGGCCGCCACCATGGAAGCTACGAAGCCTTGCTGGCCGACCCGGAGGTCGATGTCATCTACGTGCCGCTGCCCAACAGCCTGCATGCCGAATGGGCGATCAAGGCCGCCGAGGCCGGCAAGCACGTGCTGTGCGAGAAGCCGCTGGCGCTCGGCCACGCGCAGGCGCGCGCGATGTTCGATGCGGCCCGGCGGCACGGCGTGATGCTGCTGGAGGCCTACCCTTTCTACTTCCAGCCGCAGACGGGCGACATGCTCGACCTGCTGAACACCGGCGCCATCGGCACGGTGCGTTCGATGCAGGCCAGCTTCGGTTTCACGGTGCAGAGCCCGCACAGCAACATCCGCATGAAGCCCGAGCTGGGCGGCGGCGCGCTGCTCGACGCCGGCAGCTATCCGCTGAGCCTGATCCGCCTGGTGATGGGTTGCGCGCCGCAGCGCGTGCAGGCCGATGCCACCTGGGCCGAGAGCGGCGTCGACATCAGCATGATGGCCACCCTGCACTACGCCGATGGACGCCGCGCGCAGCTCTCATGTGCGATGGATGTCGCCAATCACCGCTTCGCGAGCATCATCGGCACCGAGGGCGCGATCGAGACCGAATTCCTCAACCACACGAGCGTGCTGGCCGGCGGTCATCCGCATGGCTACCTGCCCAGCCGCATGCGGGTGCGGCGCGGCACGGCGCCGACGCCCTTCGAGGACATCGCCTCGGGCACCGGCAGCGGCTTCCGCTTCGCCGCCGAGGCCTTCGCGGAAGTCATCGCGAAGCGCGACTTCGAAGCGATCGAACGGGCGGCGGCGGCCAGCCTGGACATTGCGGCCACGCTGGAGGCGCTGGCGCAGAGTGCGAAGCAGGGATGCGCCGTGGAACTCTAGGCCGGCTGCCTGGGGCGCGACCAGGGATGTCTAGAACGCGGCCGGCCTCCACTTGAGCAGGCGCTTCTCCAGCGTCGTCAGCAGGAAGTCGGCGAGCAGCGCCACCACCGCCAGCACGATCATCGCGGCGAACACGCCGCTCGCGTTGAAGGCGCCCTGCGCGGTCGAGATCAGCAGCCCGATGCCTTCCTTGGCCCCGAGGAACTCGCCGACCACCGCACCCACCAGCGCGAAGCCGAAGCTCACGTGCAGGCTCGCCAGGATCCACGACATGGCCGACGGGATGACCACCGACATCGTCACCTGTCGCGGCGAGGCACCCAGGATCTGCGCGTTGGCGATCATGTACTTGTCGGCTTCGCGCACGCCCTGGAAGGCGTTGCCGAAGACGACGAAGAACACCATCACCACCGCCAGCGCCACCTTCGACGCCATGCCCAGGCCGAGCGCGATCACGAAAATCGAACCCAGCACCACGCGCGGGATCGAGTTGGCGATCTGGATGTAGAGGCTGAACACGTCGGACAGCAGCTTGTTGCGCCCGAGCAGGATGCCGCAGATGACGCCGGCGATCGAGCCGATCAGGAAGCCGATGACCGTCTCCTCCAGCGTCACGGCGACCTGCTGCCACAGCGGCCCTTGCGAGGTGCCGTCGCGCAGCCATTCGACGATCTGGTCCCAGATCATCGAGGGCATCGAATAGAAGAAGGGGTCGATCCACTTGTTGCGCGCGGCCAGTTCCCAGCCGCCGAGCACCACCACCAGGACCAGCACGCGCAGCGAGATGATCATGGTGCGGCGCCGGCGGATGCCGGCCTGCGCGGCCTCGGATTCGCGGGCCAGCGCCTCGTCGCTCAGGACGGCGGGCATGACGAGATCGGTCATTGGAAGACTCCGGAGATGCGGGATTCGTGTGATTCGGTGGGTTTCATGCGAGCACGACTTCCTGGCGGAGGTCGTCCCAGATGTGTTTCGAGAGCTCGATGAACTGCGGGTCGTAGCGCACCTCGGAGGTGATGCGCGGGCGCGGGAGATCGATCTCGTAGACGCGCTTGAGGGTGCCCGGGCGCGCCGACAGCACGAAGACGCGGTCGGCCAGCGCGATTGCTTCCTCCAGGTCGTGCGTGACGAAGACGACCGAGCCGCCGGTGCCCGACCACAGCTTGAGCAGTTCGTCCTGCATCAGTGTGCGGGTCTGCATGTCGAGGGCCGAGAAGGGCTCGTCCATCAGCAGGATCTCGGGCTTGTTGATGAAGGTCTGGGCCAGCGCCACGCGCTTGCGCATGCCGCCGGAGAGCTGGTGCGGGTAGTGCCCGCCGAACTTGCCCAGGCCCACGCGCTGCAGCCATTCTTCGGCCAGCGCGTGCGCTTCCTTGGCGGGCATGCCGCGGAACAGCGGCCCGGCCGCGATGTTCTCGCGCACGCTGCGCCATGGGAAGACGGCGTCGGCCTGGAACACGAAGCCGATGCGCGGGTCGATGCCCTGCACGGGCTTGCCCATGACCTCGACCTCGCCGACGGTGGGGCGCAGCAGGCCGGTGATCATGTTCAGCGTGGTCGACTTGCCGCAGCCGGTGGGTCCGACAATGGCGACGAACTCGCCGCGCGCGACCGACATGTTGAAATTGCGCAGTGCCACGGTGGCGTTGCCATCGTTGGAGATGAAGCGCAGCGAGACGTCCTTGAAGACGATCGCCGGATTGCTGGCCGCCATGTTCACTTGCCCGCTGCCGCCAGGTAGGCGTTGGTGTAGGTCTTCGAGAGGTCGATGTTCTTGCTCTTGACCAGCGGCTTGTAGGTGGAGAGCACCTTGAGCACGGTCTCGGGGCCGCCGACGGGCATCTTGCCGTCGGTGGTGAACATGGCCAGCGACGAGGCCAGCGCCTGCACGTAAAGTGCCTTGTCGCTGCCGTAGTAGTCGCGCGGCACCTTCTCGGCGATTTCTTCGGCGCTGTGGGTGTGGAGGTATTCCATGGTGCGCGCGAAGGCGTGGGCGAGCTTGGAGGCCTGCTCCTTGTGCGACTCGGCCCAGGTGTTCTGCACGTAGAAGCTGGCGGCCGGGTAGACGCCGCCGAGCGCGGCGATGGTGTCCTTCTCGGTGCGCATGTCGACGAGCACCTTGGCATCGCCGCTCTTGAGCATTTCGGAGATGGTGGGTTCGGTGGTCATGCCGGCCTGGATGCGGTCCTGCTTCATGGCGGCGACGAAGGTGTTGCCGGCGCCGACGGGCAGCAGGGTGTAATCCTTCTGCGCGACGCCCTGGCGATCGGCCAGGTAGCGCGTGAGAAAGTCGGTGGAGGAGCCGAGGCCGGTCACGCCGAGGGTCTTGCCCTTGACGTCGGCCATGGTCTTGAAGCCTGCCGCCTGGGCCTTGGTCGACACCAGTTCGACTTCGCCCGGGACCTTGCAGAAGACGGTGATGGCCTGGATTTCCTTGCCCTTGCTCTGGAGGTCGATGGTGTGGTCGTAAAAGCCGACCACGCCCTGGACGGCGCCGGCGATCAGCTGGTTCTCGGCGTCCACGCCGGCGGGCTGCGACTGCAGCTCGACGTTGAGCCCCTCATCCTTGAAGTAGCCGAGCGCCTCGGTAAGCTTGGCCGGCAAGTAGATGATCTTGTTGATGCCACCCACCATGATGGTGATGGGCGCATCAGCAGCCTGCGCCAGAGGAGCGGCGGCAGCAAGCACGGTGCACAAGGCGGCGGCAAGCAGGGTTTTGCGGGAAGCGAGCATGGTCTCTGATCCTGTTTTTGGAGAAGGTGGCTGGCAGTCTATGAAGCGGCACCCTTCGGGGGGCTTTCGACGCGGTGCGGCATTTGTCATGGTTATCCCTAGGGGCTGCGGCGGGCTGTGTGCCATCAGGTGGGGCTCGGTGCGGGGGCGCGGCGGGGGGCGGTGTGCCAATCGGTTCGGGGGCGCGGCGGGGGGCCAATCGGTTCGGGGGCGCGGCGGGGGGCCAATCGGTTCGGGGGCGCGGCGGGGGGCGGTGTGCCTTTGGCCGGCCGACGTCACCGCCCCTTCGGGGTCCCCTGCGCTGCTCACGTCAGGCGGGGTCACGTGCAAACTCGCTTCGCTCAAACAGCACGTGCCCTTATCCGCCTGCCGCTGCGCTGCTCGGCGGCGCCTCAACGGCCAGCCAAAGGCACACCG
>NZ_JBFTPS010000091.1:0-18537 GCF_056398605.1 Variovorax sp. 01T432 | reverse complement strand
GAATCATCCAAAGCAAATTGAAGGACATCCAGAATGAACGCCTCGAAGATCATCGCCGCCGCAGCACTCTCCCTCCTGGCCGCCGTGGGCGCGCAAGCCGAAACCTACCAAGGCGTGGCGCAACCGGTGTCGGCCAACAGCCGCGCTCAGGTGAACACCCTGGCCGTGGTTGCGGCACGCAGCGACAACCCCTATGCAGAAGGCTACGGCGCGAGCGCCGCTCCCGTGGTGGTCGGCAGCGCGGACCGCTCGACTGTCCGCGCCGGTGCAGTGGTCGCGGCACACAGCGTGAACCCGTACGCCGACGGCTATGAAGCCAGCGTCGCGCCGACCGTGGCCAGCAGCACGGTGGACCGCGCCGCGATCCGCGCCCAAGCACGGGCTGCAGCGCGCGGCAACGATGTCTCCCTGTAAGCGCAGCGCGTTCTCCATCCGGAAAGCCGGGCCTTGCGAAAGCGGGGCCCGGCTTTTGGGTGTCTAGCGAGGCGTCGAGCGTTCGACGGGGAGCGGCGGCCCATCCTTCGCATCGGCGGGGTTGGACGCCTTGCCGCGGATGCGCGCGACGGTGCGCCGGATCCAGTGCTCGATGTCGTCGACGTAGGTGAACACGGCCGGCACCACCAGCAGGCTCAGCACGGTGGAGGTGATGAGGCCGCCGATCACCGCCATCGCCATCGGCGAGCGGAAGCTGGAATCCGCCGCGCCCAGGCCGATGGCAATGGGCGCCATGCCGGCGCCCATGGCGAGCGTTGTCATGATGATGGGCCGGGCGCGCTTGTGGCAGGCATCGCGCAGCGCGTCCCACCGGCTCAGGCCGTGGTCGCGACGGGCGACGATGGCGTACTCCACCAGCAGAATCGAGTTCTTGGTCGCGATGCCCATCAGCATGATGAGCCCGATCAGCGAGGGCATCGACAGCGCCTTCTGCCCGACCAGCAAGCCGACGAACGCACCGCCGAGCGCCAAGGGCAACGCGCACAGGATCGTGACCGGATGCAGCAGGTCCTTGAACAGCAGCACGAGCACGATGTAGATGCACAGCACGCCGGTCAGCATCGCAAGGCCGAAGCTCGCGAAGAGTTCGGTCATGACCTCGGCGTCGCCGACCTCGGCCACCCGAACGCCGGGCGGCAGGTTGCGGATGGAGGGCAGGGCCATGGCCGCCTTCTTGGCGTCGCCCAGGCCCACGCCCGACAGCTCGATCTCGAAGTTGACGTTGCGCGCGCGGTCGTAGCGGTCGATCACGGCCGGCCCGCCCTCCACCGTGAGCGCCGCGACCTGACCCAGCATGACGGGTCCGCGCGCGCTGGGAACGGACAGGCGTTCGAGCAGGGCGAGATCCTGCCGCGCGGTGTCTTCGAGCTTGACCACGATCGGCACCTGTCGCTGCGCGAGGTTGAGCTTGGGCAGTGCCTGGTCGTAGTCGCCCAGGGTCGCGATGCGCAGCGTCTCGGCGATGGCCGAACTGGTGACGCCCAGGTCGGCGGCGCGGGCGAAGTCGGGGCGTACCGCGATCTCCGGGCGGATCAGGCTCGCGGTGGAGGTGATGTTGCCGAGGCCGGGGATGGTGCGCAGGTCGCGCTCCACGGCGCGCGCGGCAGTCGCCAGCGCAAGGGGATCGTTTCCGCTCAGGGCGAGGATGTATTTCTCGCCCGAGCCACCCAGGCCGACGGTGCTGCGCACGCCGGGCAGGCTCTGGAGGGCGGCGCGGATCTTGTTCTCGATCACCTGCTTGCGCGGCCGGTCGCCGCGCGGGTCGAGCTTGATCGTCAGCGTGGCCTTGCGGGTCTCGGGCGTGCCGAAGTTGGCGAAGGGGTCGCCGCCGGCGCTGCCGCCGCCCACGGTGGTGTAGACGCTCTTGACGTGCTCGATCGCCATCAGGCGGCGCCTTGTTTCCTCGGCCGCGGCCATGGTCTGCGCCAAGGTGGAGCCGGGCGGGAGCGAGAGGTAGACCTGCGTCTGCGAATTGTCGTCGGGCGGGATGAAGCCGGTCTTGAGCAGCGGGATCATCGCGATCGAGCCGAAGAAGAAGAGGGTGGCGAGGACCATGGTCGTCAGGCGATGCCGCAGGCACCATTCGGCCATGCGCATGTAGGCGGCGAGCCAGCGCGGATCCTTCTGCGTGCCCACGATGGGCTTGAGGATGTAGGCGGCCATCATCGGCGTGAGCACGCGCGCCACCACCAGCGATGCGAACACCGCGAGCGATGCCGTCCAGCCGAACTGCTTGAAGAACTTGCCGGCCACCCCGCTCATGAAGGCGGTCGGCAGGAAGACGGCGATCAGGGTGAAGGTGGTGGCGATGACGGCCAGGCCGATCTCGTCGGCCGCCTCCATCGCCGCGTCGTAAGGCGACTTGCCCATGCGCAGGTGGCGCACGATGTTCTCGACCTCGACAATCGCATCGTCCACCAGGATGCCGACGACCAGCGAGAGCGCGAGCAGCGAGATGACGTTGACCGAGAAATCCAGCAGGTACATGCCCGCGAAAGCGGGAATGACGGACATCGGCAGCGCCACCGCCGACACCAGGGTTGCGCGCCAGTCGCGCAGGAACAGCCACACCACGATCACCGCGAGGATGGCGCCTTCATAGAGCAGATGCAACGATCCGTCGTATTCCTCTTCCACCGGCTTGACGAAGTTGAAGGCCTCGGTGAGCTGGATGTCGGGGCGCTGCAGCCGGACTTCGGTCAGCGCCTTCTGGATCGCGGCGCCGACCTCGACTTCGCTCGCCCCGCGGCTGCGAGCGACCTCGAAGCCGACCACCGGCTGGCCGTCGAGCAGCGCGGCGGCGCGCGGCTCGGCGATGGTGTCGCTGATGCGCGCGACCTCGTCGAGCCGGATGCGGCGACCGTCCGACAGCGCGATCTGCATGTCGGCCAATTCGTCGGCCGACTGCACCGTCGCGAGGGTGCGAACGGGCTGCTCGCTGCCGCTCAGGTCGGTGCGGCCGCCGGCGCTTTCGGTCTGCACCTGGCGCAGCTGGCGCGAGATGTCGGCGGCGGTGGCGCCGAGCGCCTGCAACCTGGCCGCGTCGAGGTCGACATGCACTTGCCGCGTGACGCCGCCCACGCGGGTGACGGCACCGACGCCGGGGAGTGCCAGCAGCTTCTTCGAGATGTCGTTGTCGACGAACCAGGAAAGCGACTCCGCATCCATGCGGGTGGAGGAGATGGTGAAGGCCAGCACCGGCTGCGCCGCGAAATCGAGCTTGGTGACGACCGGATCGCGCACGTCGGCCGGCAAGTCCGCGCGCACGCGTTGCACGGCCGAGCGAACGTCGTCGACGGCCTCCTGCACCGGCTTCTCCAGCCGGAACTCGACGATCAGTGTTGCCGCGCCGTCCTGCACCTTGGTCGTGATGTGCTTCAGACCCTGGATGGTGGCGATCGAATTCTCGAGCTTGCGCGCAACGTCGGTCTCCAGTTGCGAGGGCGCCGCGCCCGGCAGCGAGGCCGAGACGGTGACCGTCGGCAGGTCGATGTCGGGGAAGTTCTGCACCTTCATCGCATTGAAGGACAGGAGCCCGGCGAAGCTGAGCAGCACGAAGAGCATGACCGCCGGGATCGGGTTGCGGATGGACCAGGCCGATACGTTCACCGTCGGTGCTCCTTATTTCGCGGCTTCGGCCGCCGGCCTGGTGGCGGGTGCATCGACCACCCGCACGAGATCGCCGTCGTTCAGGAAGCCTGCCCCTTGCACCACCACGCGCGCGCCCGGAGGAAGCACCGTGCGGATCTCCACCCGGTCGCCGACGCGGCGGCCGGTCTCGACCTTCAGCTGCGAGACGCGGTTGTCCGGCTGCATGAGCAGCAGATGGTTGAAACCATCGCGCGGCACGATGGAGGCCTGCGGCACGGTGAGCGCGTTGCTGTGGCCCAGCTGGAAATCCCCGCGCGCGAACATGCCCGCCTTGATGCCGGTGTTCTGCAGCACATTGGGGATGTCGACGTAGACCAGCGCGGCCCGCGTCTTCGGGTCGACTGTCGGCGCCACGCTGCGGACCTTGCCGTTGACTTGCGCGCCGCTGGCGCTGGTGATCGCGACAGGCGTGCCGACGGCGACACGGCCCAGTTCGGCGGAGGTGACTTCGGCGCGCCATTCGAGGCGGCCCTGGCGGATCAGGCGGAACAGTTCGGTGCCTGCGCTGAGCACGCTGCCCACGGTGGCGGAGCGCGAGGAGATGACGCCGTCGTCGGGCGCCAGCACTTGCGTGTTGCGGCCGCGCACCTGCTGCGCGGCGAGCACGGCCTCGGCCGCTTCGACGCGCGCCTTGGCCGTCTGCTCGGAGGTCTGGTACTGGTTGATCTGCTGCTGGCTCAAGGCCCCGGTGGCTTGCAGGGTGCGCGCCCGCGCCGCATTGCCGGCCGCGTCGGCGGCGGTGGCACGGGCCTCGGCCAGCGCGGCGCGCGCCTGTGCGATGTCGGCCTGGATGGTCTCGGGCGAGAAGGTCGCGAGCACCTGACCCTTCTTGACCACGTCGCCCACGTTCACGCGCACCTCGGCCAGGCGCAGGCCGGTGGATTCCGAACCCACGCTGGCCTCCTGCCAGGCTGCGACGTTGCCGTTGGCCGTGAGTGTGACGGCGAGTTCGCTCTGCTCGGGCCTGGCGACGGTCACGGTCAGCGTCGGTCTGGCTGCGGGTGCTGCTGCATTGGCCTGGGCCGCGGTGCCGGGGGCCGGCTTGCCGCGCAGCAACAGGAACAAAGCCGCCGCGATCAGAAGCACGACGACAGGCACGGCGATGAGGGTGGAGCGCTTCATTCTTTTCATGGGGAGGTCGCCGCGGAAGAGGTCTTTGTCATGGCGTCGGGTCGGCTCCAGCCGCCGCCCATGGAGCGGTAGAGCGAAACCCAGGCTTCGGCGCGCTCGCGTTGCAGCGAGACGCGCGCGGTCTGCGCGGCGAAAAGGGTGCGGCGCGAGTCCTCCAGTTCGAACAGGCTTGCCAGGCCGCTCTCGTAGCGCGCCCGGGTTGCATTGAAGGAGGCCTGGTAGTTCGTCACGGCGGCATCGGCGTCGCCGGCGCGCGCATCGGTGCTCTGCAGGTTGATCAACGCTTCCTCGACCTCGCGCACGGCCTGCCGAACGTTGGCGCGGTAGAGGGCGACGGCTTCGTCGTAGCGCGCCTTGGCGGCTTGCTCGTTGGCGGCGAGCGCGCCGCCGTCGAAGATGGGCACTGTGAGGGCGAGGGGGCCGACGGTCCAGGTGTCGACGGTCTCGCTGAAGCCACCGGTGCGAAACTGGAGGCGTCCGATCGATCCCTGCAAGGAGAGTCGCGGAACGCGCTGCGCCAGGGCCGCACCCGCATCGGCGCTGGCGGCGGCGACGCCGAGCTCGGCGGCGTACACATCGGGCCGCTGCGCGAGCGCCTCGGCGGGGACTCTGGCAATGGCATGAATGGCGGGCAAGGGGCGGTCGACGGGCGCGGCGTCCAGCCTGGCTTCGAGCGTGCGCGCGTCGATGCCGCTCATCGAGGCCAGCCCCTGCCGGAGCAGGGCGCATTGCGTACGCTGCTGCGTGAGGCGCGCGGACGCGTCCGACGCGCTGGCGCGCGCGAGCGCCGCATCGGCGGGCGCGGTGAAGCCGGCACGCGCCGACAACTCGGTGAGCCGCGCGGTTTCGGCGCGCGATTGTGTGTCCGATACCGCCACCGCGAGCTGTCGTCGGCAGGCGCGTTCGTCCAGGTAGGTGGTGGCGGTTTCCGCCGCGACCGACACCCGCGCCTGATGCCAGTTCGCGTCGGCGCCCGCGAGCCGGGCCTGGGTCGCATCGCGGCTTGCGCGCAGGGCGCCGAACAGGTCGATCTCCCAGCTTGCCTGCAGGCCGGCCTGGGCCGTGGTGATCGGCGGTGATTCGACGAGCGCAGCGGCCGAGCCGGTGGCGCCCGGCGCGCCACCGACTCCGCTGGTCGGCGAGTTGCTGCGGCTGGCCGACAGCGTGCCGTCGAGCTTGGGCGCGAGCGCCGCGCCGGCGGCGACGCGCGACGCACGGGCTTCGGCGATGCGCGCCGCGGCGCTGGCCACCGTCGGGCTGGCCGCTTCGGCCGCGTCGATCAGTTCGACCAGCAGAGGATCGTCGAGTTGACGCCACCATTGGGCCAGCGTCGGCAGCGAGCCGCCGTGGGGCGGGGGCGTGCTCCATTGATCTGGCGCCGGCGCCGTCACTCGCTCGGGTGGGCGCGGGAGCGCGCAGGCGGAGAGCAGGCAGGCAGCGGCGAGCCAGAGCGCGGGAAACCGTGGGTTCCTCATGAGATCGGGGTTTCGCAAAAAGAGGTGTGGCGGGCGAACGAGGGGATTCGCCGCTGTGCCCGGATCCGGCCGGATGCGCCGATCGAGCCGCGCAGCATAGCAAGACGGAAAAACCCTAAAACCTTTCCCGGATGGGTCTGGAGAATGCCGGGTACGGTTGGGGGGATCGCTCGGTGTCGTTGTCCTCGCTCGGGTCCACGGCGTCTGACGACCGGCCGCTGAGAAGCGTGTAGGACAGCAGCGGATGGAAAGGGGTCGATCTCGCCGAAGCGCATTCACGCGTGGCGCTACGATGCCCGCCATGCCCGCAGCCTCCACCGCCGCCCCAGCTCCGTCATCCGCGCTTCCCCTGGACGCCGAAGGCATCCTCGCGCTTGCGGCGCGGTCGATGTTTCATCTGTTCTCCAGCATCAGCCAGGGCATGTTCCTGGTCGACCGTGGCGGGCGCATCGTGTGGGTCAACGAGGGCTACCGCCGCTTCCTGCCGGCGCTCGGTTTCTCGTCGATCGACCAGTTCCTCGGGCACCTGGTCGAGGATGTGATCCCCAACACGCAGATGCGCCGTGTGCTCGAGACCGGCGAGCCGATCCTGGTCGACCTGCTCACGAACAAGGCGGGTACCTTCGTCGTGAGCCGCATCCCGCTGCGCGATGAACGCGAGGGCGAGGCCGGCGAGGTGATCGGCGCGATCGGCATCGTGCTCTTCGATCATCCGGAAACGACGCTGCAGCCGCTCATCAGCAAGTTCGCCCTGCTGCAGCGCGACCTTGACGATGCGCGGCGCGAGCTGGCGAGCCAGCGCAACAACCCGCTGTACCAGCACTCGCCCGACGGGCGGCGGCGCTCCAAGTACACCTTCGCCAGCTTCATCGGCAGCAGCGCGGCGGCGGTGGAGGTCAAGCGCCACGCGCGGCGCGCGGCGCAGTCGTCCAGCCCGGTGCTGCTGCTGGGTGAGACGGGGACCGGCAAGGAACTGCTGGCGCATGCGATCCATGCCGCGTCGGCGCGCGCGGCAGGGCCGTTCGTCAGCGTGAACATCGCTGCCGTGCCCGATACGCTTCTGGAAGCGGAGTTCTTCGGCGTCGCGCCCGGCGCCTTCACCGGCGCCGACCGCAAGGCGCGCGAAGGCAAGTTCAAGCTGGCCGACGGCGGCACGCTCTTTCTCGACGAGATCGGCGACATGCCTGTGGGCCTGCAGGCCAAGCTGCTGCGCGCCCTGCAGGAAGGCGAGATCGAGCCGCTCGGCTCGAACAAGCTGGTGCCCTTCGATGCGCGCGTGATCGCCGCGACCTCGCGCGACCTCGCGGCACTGGTGCGGGAGGGGCGCTTTCGCGAAGACCTGTATTACCGGCTCAACGTGTTGCCGGTGCGCGTGCCGGCGCTGCGCGAGCGGCGCGCCGACATTCCCGCGCTGGTCGAGGCGCTCGGAGACGACATGGCGCTGCGCAGCGGCGAAGCACCCCCCGAACTCACGCCCGACGCACTGGCGCTGCTCGCCGCGCAGCACTGGCGCGGCAACATCCGCGAACTGCGCAATGTGCTGGAGCAGGTGACCATGCGCAGCGACTCGCCACGCATTGACGCGGCACAACTTGAACGCATCCTGCGCGAGGCCGGCCAGGAGAAGATCGCGCCGCCCGAAATGCCGGCCGCCGCGGATATGGAATCCGAAGAGGGCGCGATGCTTCTCAGGCCGCTCGCACAGCAGATCGGCGAACTGGAGCGCCGCGCCATTGCCGCCGCCATGGCGGCCACCGGCGGCAACAAGCTTGCCAGTTCGCGCCTGCTGGGGATCTCACGTGCGACCCTCTACGAACGTCTGGAAAACCCTGACTGAGAAACATGCAATTGTCTGAAATTCAGGCAAGCGATTTGTCCTGATTCCAGACGATGCAAGGGGCCGCGAAGGAAAAATCCTTTGCAATCAATGCGATGGCGATTGGCATGAAGTGTGCAATATTCAGCCATCATCATCAGGAGACAAAGAATGCAACGTCGACACCTCGTCGCCATGGCTGCGCTCGCCACCATGGCCGCTTCGGCATGGACCGTCCCGGCCTGGGCGCAATCCAACGAGATCCGCATCGCGCACATCTACAGCAAGACCGGCCCGCTGGAAGCCTATGGCAAGCAGACGCAGACGGGCCTGATGATGGGCCTGAACTATGCGACCGAAGGCACGATGATGGTCAACGGCAAGAAGCTGGTCGTGATCGAGAAGGACGACCAGGGCAAGCCGGACCTCGGCAAGTCGCTGCTCGCCGCGGCTTACGCCGACGACAAGGCCGCGATCGCAGTGGGCCCCACCTCGTCGGGCGTCGCGCTGGCGATGCTGCCGGTGGCCGAGGAGTACAAGAAGATCCTGCTGGTCGAGCCCGCGGTGGCCGACTCGATCACCGGCGACAAGTGGAACAAGTACATCTTTCGCACCGGGCGGAATTCGAGTCAGGACGCCATCAGCAACGCCGTGGCGCTGGACAAGACGGGCGTCACCATCGCCACGCTCGCGCAGGACTATGCCTTCGGCCGTGACGGCGTGAAGGCATTCAAGGACGCGATCAAGAAGGCGAAGATCGTCCACGAAGAGTACTTGCCGCAGAACACCACCGACTTCACGGCCGGTGCGCAGCGCATCATCGACAAGCTCAAGGACCAGCCCGGCCGCAAGGTGATCTGGATCATCTGGGCCGGCGCCGGCAACCCCTTCAAGATCGCGGACCTCGACCTGAAGCGCTACGGCATCGAGATCGCGACCGGCGGCAACATCCTGCCCGCGATGGCGAGCTACAAGCAGTTCCCCGGCATGGAGGGCGCGACCTATTACTACTTCGGGATCCCGAAGAACCCGGTCAACGACGCCCTGGTGTCGATGCACTACAAGGAGTTCAAGACGCCGCCGGACTTCTTCACGGCCGGTGGCTTCTCGGCCGCGACGGCCCTGGTGACCGCGCTCAAGAAGACGGGCGGCGACACCAACACCAACAAGCTCATCTCGACCATGGAAGGCATGAGCTTCGAGACGCCGAAGGGCAAGATGACCTTCCGCAAGGAAGACCACCAGGCAATGCAGAGCATGTACCACTTCAGGATCAAGGTCGACCCGGCTTTCGCATGGGGCGTGCCGGAGCTGGTGCATGAGATCAAGCCGGAAGAGATGAGCATTCCCATCAAGAACAAGTAACGGTGGGGGGCTCTCCCCCCAGGCTGCGCGCACTTCGTGTCGCTTCGCCTGCCCCCTCGCCGGGGGCGACACCGGCGGACCGGCCGAGCCGGATCCGCGGTGTCTTTGGAACTCATTTGTCATGCTTGAAACCATCGATCTCACCGTTCGCTTCGGAGGCCATGTCGCGGTCAACGGTGTCAGCTGCAGCTTTGCGCCTGGCACATTGACGGCGATCGTCGGGCCGAATGGCGCGGGCAAGACCACGTACTTCAATCTCATCTCGGGGCAGCTCAAGGCCACGAGCGGCACGGTGTCGCTCGACGGGCAGGTGCTGTCGGGGCTGAGTGCGTCGGCGCGCACGCGCGCGGGGCTCGGCCGGGCTTTTCAGCTGACCAACCTGTTTCCCCATCTCAGCGTGCTGGAGAACGTACGCCTCGCCGTGCAGGCCACGCGCGGCGGCGCTCACCGGCGCGGGCTCAATCTCTGGAGCATCTGGAGCGACCACCACGCGCTGACGCAGCGGGCCGACCAGATCCTCGCCGACGTGGCGCTCAAGGCCAAGGAAAACGCGACGGTCGCGAGCCTGCCGCACGGCGACCAGCGCAAGCTCGAGGTGGCGCTGCTGATGGCGCTCGAGCCGAAGGTCTTCATGTTCGACGAACCGACGGCCGGGATGAACGCGGCCGAAGCGCCGGTGATCCTCGACCTGATCCGCGCGCTGAAGAAGGACAAGACCAAGACAATCCTGCTCGTGGAACACAAGATGGATGTGGTGCGCGAACTCGCGGACCGGATCATCGTGCTGCACAACGGGCAGCTGGTGGCCGATGGGGAACCGGCCGAGGTCATTGCCTCGCCGGTCGTGCAGGAGGCCTATCTGGGCATCGCGAAGGAGACCGCATGAGTGCCGCCCTTCTCGAACTGCAGGGCGTGCACACGCACATCGGCGCATATCACATCCTCCACGGCGTGGACCTCGCCGTGCCCAGGGGCCAGCTCACCATGCTGCTGGGGCGCAACGGCGCGGGCAAGACGACCACGCTGCGAACCATCATGGGCCTGTGGCATGCGTCGCAGGGCCGCGTGCGCTTCGGCGGCAAGGACATCACCGCGCTGCTCACGCCGCAGATCGCCGGACTCGGCATCGCCTACGTGCCCGAGAACATGGGCATCTTCTCCGACCTCACGGTGAAGGAGAACATGCTGCTCGCCGCGCGCGGCGCGAAGAACGCCGAGCAGATGGACGACGCGCGGCTGAAGTGGATCTTCAAGCTGTTCCCGGCGGTCGAGAAGTTCTGGAACCACCCCGCCGGGAAGCTCTCGGGCGGCCAGAAGCAGATGCTCGCCGTCGCCCGGGCGATCGTCGAGCCGCGCGAGCTGCTCATCATCGACGAGCCCAGCAAGGGTCTCGCGCCCGCCATCATCAACAACATGATCGACGCCTTCAGCGAACTCAAGCGCAGCGGCGTCACGATCCTGCTGGTCGAGCAGAACATCTTTTTCGCGCAGCGGCTGGGCGACACGGTGGCCGTCATGGACAACGGGCGCGTGGTGCACAGCGGGAGCATGGCGGCGTTCTCGGCGGACGAGCAGCTGCAGCAGTCGCTGCTGGGATTGGCGCTATGAAGATCGACTTCGACTGGAAACCCCTGGCGCTGGTGCCGGTGCTCGCGCTGATCGCGCTGCCGCTGACCGGCTCTTTCTCGACCTGGCTCACGTTGACGGTGGCCGGGCTCGCGATGGGCATGATCATCTTCATCATCGCCTCGGGCCTCACGCTGATCTTCGGGCTGATGGACGTTCTCAATTTCGGCCACGGCGTCTTCATCGCGCTCGGCGCCTTCGTCGCCAGCAGCGTGCTCGGCGCCATGGGCGACTGGACCGGCTCGCAGGAACTCTGGCGCAACCTGGTGGCGGTGTTCCCCGCGATGCTGGTCGCGATGGCAGTGGCCGGCGCGGTGGGCCTGGCTTTCGAGCGATTCATCGTGCGGCCCGTCTACGGCCAGCATCTCAAGCAGATCCTCATCACGGTGGGGGGCATGATCATCGGCGAGGAGCTGATCAAGGTCATCTGGGGGCCGGCGCAGATTCCGCTGCCCTTGCCCGAGGCGCTGCGCGGCTCGCTGCTGGTGGGCGACGCGGCCATCAGCAAGTACCGGCTGTTGGCGGTCGCGGTGGGCATCTTCGTCTTCGCCGTGCTCGCGTGGACGCTGGCGCGTACCAAGATCGGGCTGTTGATCCGCGCCGGCGTGCAGGACCGCGAGATGGTCGAGTCGCTCGGCTACCGCATCGCACGCCTGTTCGTCGGTGTCTTCGTGGTCGGCAGCGCGCTCGCGGGCCTGGGCGGCGTGATGTGGGGGCTGTTCCAGCAGAATCTGATTCCGCAGATGGGCGCGCAGGTCAATGTGCTGATCTTCATCGTGATCATCATCGGGGGCCTCGGTTCGACGACGGGCGCGCTGATCGGCGCCTTGCTGGTCGGGCTGATGACCAACTACACGGGCTTCCTGCTGCCGTCCGCGACGCAGTTCGCGAGCATCGCGCTGATGGTGGCGGTGCTGCTGTGGCGCCCGCAGGGCGTCTATCCCGTTGCCGGCAGCCGCTAGGAGGAGTGACATGCTGACCCGTCTTCTTTCCAAGGACATGCCGCGCAGCCGCGTGCTCGCCGTCCTGCTCGTCGCTCTCGTGTTGAGCCTGGCCTTCGCGCCGTTCATCTTCCCCGGCGTCAAGGCGCTGAGCGTGGCGGCCAAGGTGCTGGTCTTCATCGTGCTGGTTGCGAGCTTCGACCTGTTGCTGGGCTACACCGGCATCGTGAGCTTCGCGCACACGATGTTCTTCGGCATCGGTGCCTATGGCATCGCGATCTCGGCGACGCGGCTGGGGGCAGGGTGGGGCGCGGTGCTGCTGGGGCTGGGCGCCGCGCTGGTCGTCTCGCTGCTGCTGTCGCTCGCGATCGGCCTGTTCTCCCTGCGGGTGCGCGCGATCTTCTTCGCGATGATCACGCTCGCCGTGGCCTCCGCTTTCCAGACGCTGGCATCCCAGCTCTCGGACTTCACCGGCGGCGAGGATGGCCTGACCTTCAAGATGCCGGCGCTGATTTCGCCGAGCTTCGAGTTCTCCGATGAGCCCTTCCTCGGCGTGTCGCTCGACGGCCGGCTGCTGTGCTACTACCTTCTGTTCGTCACGGCGGTGCTGCTGGTGCTGGCACTTCTGCGCATCGTGAACTCGCCCTTCGGACGCGTGCTGCAGGCGATCCGCGAGAACGAATTCCGTGCCGAGGCGATCGGCTACCGGGTGGTGGTGTACCGCACGACGGCTTCGGTGCTGTCGGCGCTGTTCGCGACGGTCGCGGGCGCGATGCTGGCGATCTGGCTGCGCTACAACGGACCCGACACCTCGCTGAGCTTCGAGATCATGGTCGACGTGCTGCTGATCGTCGTGATCGGTGGGATGGGCACCATCTACGGCGCCATCGTCGGCGCCGCACTGTTCGTGGTGGCGCAGAGCTACCTGCAGGACCTGCTGCGCATCGGCAGCGAAGCGGCCAGCGGCGCGCCGTGGCTCGCCGCCCTGTTGTCGCCCGATCGTTGGCTGCTGTGGCTCGGCGTGCTGTTCGTGCTCTCGGTCTACTATTTTCCGACCGGCGTCGTCGGCCGTCTTCGCGCGAGGGCAATGCAATGAACGACACCCCCACTTCGAACTACCTGCAACTCGCGGGGCGCGAGATCCACTGGATGGATTGGGGCGATGCCGCCGGCCCGGTGGTGGTTGCCTGGCATGGCCTGGCGCGCACCGCGCGCGACATGGACGATCTCGCCGCGCACTTCGCGGGTCGCGGCTTTCGCGTGATCTGCCCCGACACCATCGGCCGCGGCCTGAGCCAATGGAGCCCGGTGCCGGACGACGAGTACCAGCTTGCCTTCTATGCCCGGATCGCGGCCGGGTTGTTCGACGCGCTGAAGCTCACGCGCGTGCATTGGGTCGGCACCTCGATGGGAGGAGCCATCGGCATGGTTTGCGCGTCGGGGCTGGCCGAGCCGCGGATGAGAACGCGCATCGCCAGCCTGGTGCTCAACGACAACGCGCCGCAGATCGCGGACGCCGCCGTCCAACGCATCCGTTCGTACGCGGGCCAGCCGCCGGCCTTCGACACCGTGCTCGAACTGGAGGCCTTCTTTCGGACGGTCTACAAGCCCTACGGCTGGCTCAGCGACGCCCAGTGGCGCCGGCTGACGGAGACCTCGACGCGGCGACTGCCGGATGGCCGCGTGACGCCGCACTACGACCCGGCCATGGTGCGGCAGTTCATCGCCCATCCCGACGACTACCTGCTTTGGCCGCACTACGACGCCATCGAGGCCCCGGTCCTGTGCCTGCGCGGCGAGGCCTCGGACCTCGTCCTGCCCGAGACGCTGGAGGCGATGCGCGGCCGCGGGCCCGGCGCCGCGGGGCGTCTGCAGGTGCTCGAAGTGGCGGGTTGCGGGCACGCGCCGGCGCTGAATGTTCCTGCGCATCTGGAGCCGATCGAGGCCTTTATCCGCGCCGCCGGCACGTGATCGGAAGCGCCCCGACAATCGGGCCGCAATTTCAATCACGGAGTCTTTCCCATGGCGCTTTCGCTCTACGACGTATCTGTCCCGGTCTTCACCCGCGGGCTCGGCCAACTCTCGCACCTGCTGGAAAAGGGCCTCGCGCATGCACAGTCCAGCGGCATCGATCCCGCCGTGCTGGTCAATTCGCGGCTCGCACCGGACATGTTCACGCTGGCGGGGCAGGTGCAGAGCGCCAGCGATGCGTCCAAGCTCGGCGCGGCGCGGCTGGCCGGTATCACCGCGCCTAGCTTTCCCGATACCGAGACGACTTACGAGGAGCTGCTGGCGCGCATCACCAAGACGCTGGACTTTCTCAAGGGTGTCGATCGCGCGTCGATCGACGGCGCGGAAGAGCGCGCCATCACGATCAAGATGCGCGGCGGCGAAGTGCAGTTGACCGGCCAGCGTTATCTGCTTGAATGGGCGCTGCCGAATTTCATGTTCCACGTCGTGACCGCGTACGGCATCCTGCGCCACAGCGGCGTACCGATCGGCAAGATCGACTACCTCGGCCGCTTCTGAGCTATCCCCCTGCCGGGCTGTCCGCCGACCGAGGCCCCGTCGGCCATCCGCCCAGATGGCGCTCGGCGATGCCGGCCAGCGCCGTGATCCATGCCGGGCTGTCGTTGAGGCAGGGGATGTAGTGGAACTCCTTGCCTCCCGAATGCAGGAAGGCCTCGCGGCCTTCCATGGCGATTTCTTCCAGCGTCTCGAGACAGTCGGCCGGAAAGCCCGGGCACATCACGTCGACGCGTGACACCCCCGCCGCGCCGAGTTCGCGCAGCGTGGGTTCGGTGTAGGGCTCGAGCCACTTGGCGCGGCCGAAGCGGGATTGGAAGGTGACACGGTATTGCGCCGGCGTGAGCTTCAGCCGCTCGGCCAGCAGGCGCGCGGTCGCGAGGCATTGCGACTGGTAGGGGTCGCCGAGGCTGATGTTGCGCTGGGGAATGCCGTGGAAGCTCATCAGCAGCAGGTCGGGCCTGCCGTTGTGCTGCCAGTGGCGTGTCGCGCTCTGGGCCAGGGCCTCGATGTAGAGCGGCTCGTCATGGTAGTCGTTGACAAAGCGGAATTCGGGCAGACGGCGCACCTCCGCGCTCCAGGCGCCGACCGCGTCGATCACGCTGGCCGTGGTGGTGGCCGAGTACTGAGGGTAGGCCTGCAGCACGAGCACGCGGGTTGCGCCTTCGGCCTTGAGTGCGTCGAGCTGCGCGGCCACGGAGGGGCTGCCGTAGCGCATCGCGTCGCGCACGATCACGCGATGCCCGCGTTCGCCCAGCCAGCCCGCCAGCATGGTGGCCTGCTTGCGCGTCCACACCTTGAGTGGCGAGCCTTCGGCCATCCAGATGCTCGCGTACTTGGCGGCCGACTTGGCCGGGCGCGTGCGCAGGATGATGCCGTGCAGGATCAGCGCCCACAGCAGCCTCGGAATCTCGACCACGCGCGGATCGCCGAGAAAGTCCGCGAGGTAGGGGCGAACGGCGGCCGCCGTGGGCTCATCGGGCGAGCCGAGGTTGCACCAGAGGACGGCCGTTCGTGCCTGTGTGGTCTCTGCGAGAGGGGGTTCGGGGCGAAAGGGCATGCGATATTCTCGGTCATGGATTCGACGACCCCCGACCCCCAGGCGCTCGACGTGAAGCGCATCGCCGCGATTTCGCTGGACCTGGACGACACCCTGTGGCCCATCTGGCCCACCATCGAGCGTGCCGAGCGCGTCTTGCACGAATGGCTGGTGCGCGAGGCGCCGAAGACGGCCGGCCTGTTGCTGACACCCGGCGTCCTGCGCGAGTTGCGCGAGGCGACAGCCAAGGAACGCTCGGATCTCGCGCACGACTTGAGCGCGCTGCGCCGCGAATCGATCCGCACCGCGTTGCGGCGCGCCGGCGAAGACCCCGAGCTGGCCGACCCCGCCTTCGACGCCTTCTTCGCCGAACGCCAGCGCGTGACGCTCTACGACGATGTCCTGCCTGCGCTCAAGTGGTTGAGCGAGCGCTATCCACTGGTGGCCATTTCCAACGGCAACGCCGACATCCATCTGACCGGGGTGGGGCGCTGGTTCCGCTCGGCTTTCAACGCGCGCGCGTTCGGCAGTGGCAAACCGCATGCGCCGATCTTCCGCGCCGCCGCGGCTTCCGTCGGATTGCTGCCGAAGGATGTTCTGCACGTCGGCGACGATGCGGCGCTGGACGTGGTCGGCGCGCTCGATGCCGGCATGCAGGCCGCCTGGCTCGTGCGCGACGAGCGGCCCTGGGAACACGGCGCGAGGCCGCACTTGATCATCCCGAATCTGCACGCGCTGTGCATTGCGCTGGACTCGGCCTAGGGGCGCTTGGCGCCAGTCGTCGCATTCGTGTGTTCGACTCGCGCCGGTTCAGCGTGGCGCAGCGGCGCGGGACAGGGTATCGGCCAGCGTGTTCTGGAGATTCAGATTTCTCATCATGCCCATTGCGTTGCTGCTCGCATTGATCACGGTCTGATTCACGATCTGCTGGTTGTTCAGTGTGTTCTGGATGATGGTGCCGCCGGTCGCACCGTTCGCCGCGCCGGGCTGGACGAAGTTGCCGGGACCGTTCTGCACCAGATTCAAGGTCGCGAGCTGGCGGTTGAGCTGCGCGGCCTGGGCGGTCGTGAGGTCCGTGACCCTGCCGAAATTGAGCGTCGTCTGCGTGATCAGAGCGCCGTTGATGTAGACGGCGCGCGTGATGCCCAGGCTGACCAGCAGGCCGCCGCCCGCATCGAAGCCGCCGCGCAGCACGTCCAGGCGCTTGTCGCTCACCGCCATCCATATGGCGCCGTCTCTTTCCGACGCCGGTTTTCCATCGGCGGCGGAGGCTGAGAAGCCCGGAATGCTCATGAGCACCAGCGTGAGTGCCGGGATGAGCAGTTGCGCGATGCGGCGTGCTTTCATCAGAACTCTCCCGGCCCCAGCTTGGGCAGGCCGATGCCCCCATCTCTGTTGAGTCCCTCGCCGAACGGTGCGCGCGGTGCCACGCGCCAGTCGGCCGCGACGTTGAAGTGCGCCTGCTCCATGCGGTTGTGAACCACGAAGAGCAGGTGGTTCTTCCAGTTGGCTTCGAATTCCTTGCGCGGAACGGCGCGGGTGCCGTTCGCCGGATCGCCGATCAGTACACGGTCGGCCTGTAAGCCCTTGACGACCACGAAGTGGTGGTAGCCGTTCTCGTTGATGAGCACGATGGCGGGAACGCGCGCCTCGTTGAGCTTGTCGAGTGGCTCGACGAAGCCGTCGGCCTCGAAGCCGTGCGCCGCCAGGTAGCGCTTCATGTCAAGCAGCGAAAAGCCTTCGGTGTGAATCTTCTTCTGGTCGCCGCGCGCGTACATTTCCTCGAACACCTGCTGCTCGCTGACCGGATAGTCATAGTGATGCGTCAGCAGCGTCGCGACCGCTGCCGATCCGCAACTGAAGTCGAATTGCTGAAGCATCGTGCGAGCGACGCGGGCCCTCTGGATGCTTGTGACGGGCAGGGTGACATCGCCGCCGGCTCCGATGGACGGGAAATACGCGCGCTCCGCGGGAGCCGAGGCGGCTCCCGCGAGCAGCGCGAAGAAGAACCAGAGCTTGCGCATGACGCGGCCTCAGTTCATCTGCATGTGGACAATGAGCGCGTTCTGGATCAGCACGTTCGCTCCGGAGTTCTGGATGACCACCGGAATGCCGCTCATGCTGGAAAACGCGCCGGAGCCGATCATGTTGCTGCCCGTGTTCACGTGGCTGGCCGTGTTCTCGGCCGTGGTGCCGGCCAGCGTCATGTCGTTGGTGACGACCTGGGTGCCTCCGCGATAGGCGGCAAGCGCACTCGGGTCGACCGGCGCGGCGAAGGTCGCGGCGGGGCCGCCTGCCTGCTGCGCGATCCCGTTCGCCGACACCGGCGTCTGCGCCGCGGCCGGAAGCATCCAGCTGGATGCGAGGGCCAGGCAAACGAACCCGGACCGGATGATGGACTTCATGATGTCTCCCTTCGGTCTTCGTTGGGAGCGTGCCAACAGCCACCGGCGACCTGCAAGCGCAGACCGCCGGTGAGACCCGCTGGCCGCGACCTTGTCGGTCCTACGGTTGTCCTACGTGCAGGTTGGCCTGAACGTTCACGCTTTGCTGGACCAGCGAGGACATGCCGCTGTTCTGGTTCGCGACCATGATGCCGGCTGCCGTCTGCCCGACGCTCGACATGGTGTTGGCCATGCTGAACGTTCCGGCATTGACGGTGTTGGTGCCGCCCGCGCCGCCGGTGCCGCCTTGGCCCGTACCGCCCGTGCCGCCCTGTGCCGTATTGGTCCCGCCGCTGCCCGCGCCGCCGGCTCCGCCCGTGCCGCTGCCGCCAGCACCGCCGCTGCCGGCAGTGTTGTTGCCGTTGCTGGCGCTGCCATTGGTCGCGCTGCCGTTGGTGCCGGATCCGCCCGCGCCGCCAGTGCCCAAGCCTGCGGTACGAGTTCCGCCGCCCGTGCTGGTCGCCGTGCCGCCCATGCCGCCGGCGCCGCCCGCGCCGCCCGCACCACCCGCGCCGCCGCCGCCGCCGGC
>NZ_JBFTPS010000090.1:0-18602 GCF_056398605.1 Variovorax sp. 01T432 | reverse complement strand
CGGTGCTGCGCAAATGCGAAGCGAGTGATTCGAGCGTGATCGCGGCTGGCGTCGAGTCGACGGCGATGTCAGCAGGATCGATGGATTCGGAAGGGGTGGAAGATTGCGCGGACGCGCAGGGACAACTGGCCATGATTGGGCTCCAAGCACCCCTGTGCGCCGCTGAGGAGCGCAGCCTTTCGCGGATAAGGGCACGTGCTGTCTGAGCGGCCGCCGCCGGGCCGCCCCAAGGCGGCCGAGCCTCCCCCTCGGGGGGTGGCGAAGCACACGAAGTGGCAAGCCGGGGGGCGCTGTTGCTCGAGTTTGCACGTGACCCCGCGAAAGGCGAGCACCGCAAGGGAGCCCGAAGGGCCGGCGCACCGGGGTCGCGCAGCCCGCACCGCATACCGGGCGTGCAACCATGGGGCACTCCCCTCCCCCTTCGCGCGACCCTTCCTAGAATCGACATACTCCGCACACCCCATGAAACTCCTGCTGGTAGAAGACAACCCCGAACTGGCCCACTGGCTTGCCAGCCTCCTGCGCGCGCAGGATTTCGTGGTCGACCATGTGGACCAGGGCGACGCGGCCGACCAGTTGCTGCGGCAGACGCGTTATGACGTCGTGTTGCTCGACCTCAACATTCCCAAGCTCCCTGGTAAGGGCGTGCTGCGCCGCCTGCGCGAGCGTGGCGACACGGTGCCGGTGATCGTCCTCACCGCGACCGAATCGCTCGACCAGAAGGTGCTCGTCCTCGAAATCGGCGCCGACGACTACCTCGTCAAGCCCTTCGAGATCCGTGAACTGGTGGCCCGCATCAAGGCACTCGTGCGCCGCCAGATGCCCGGCAAGGCCAACGATATCGCCTGCGGCGATCTCCGCTACGACCTGCGCACACGCCAGTTCACCCTCGCCGGCGCCGAATTCGCGCTGCCCCCGCGAGAGCGCACCCTGCTGGAGACGCTGATGCTCAAGACCGGCAGCACCGTCTCCAAACAATCGCTCATCGATGCCATCTTCAGCCTCGAAGACGAACCCAGCGCCGATGCCGTCGACATCTACATCCATCGCCTGCGCAAGAAGCTCGAGGCCAGCCAGGCCACCATCATCACCCTGCGCGGCGTCGGTTACCTGCTGCGCACCCGCGAAGAAGCATAGATGCGTGCCAGCCTGCGCCTCCGGCTCGCCGTGTGGCTGCTGCTGCCGCTCTCGGTGTTCGTGGCCATCTGCGGCTACCTGAACTGGCGCAACGCCGCCGAGGTCGCCGACTACGTGCAGGACCACGACCTCCTCGCCTCCGCCAAAGTCCTGTCGGACCGCCTGATCTGGGAGGGCGACAGCGTGCAGGCCAGCGTGCCGCCCTCGGCCCTGAGCCTGTTCGTGTCGCCCCAGCACGACCGCGTCTTTCTCAGGGTCTCCGGCGCAACCGGCGAACTGCTCGCCGGCTCACCCGACTTTCCCCTGCCGCGCAAGCTGCGCCCCCAGGGCGCCGACCGGGCCCAGTGGTACGACACGCGCTACGACGGCCTCGACCTGCGCGCCGTCGTCACCACCCGATCCATGTACGACGTGGCCGGCGCGCGCGAAATCACCATCGCCGTGGGCAAGACCACCGGCAGCCGCGACCACATGCTCCGCACGCTGTGGTGGCCCTCCATCGGCTACCTGCTGGTCGCGCTGCTGCTGGCCATCGCGCTCGCCACCGTCGCCCTGACGCTGGAGCTGAGGCCCATCGTCCAGCTGAGCAGGCAGCTCGCCCAACGCGACCCCATGCACCTGGACCTCGTCGTCGACCCGCGCAAGCTGCACGCCGAGCTCCGGCCGGTCGCCGACACCATCAACCGCTTCGTGCGGCAGCTCCAGGCGCACTCGGAAGCGCAACGGCGCTTCATCGCCGATGCGGCGCACCAGCTGCGCACGCCCCTGGCCATGCAGGCCTCGCAGATCGAATACGCCCGCTTCACGCGCCAGAGCCGCCAGGACTGGGCCACACGCCGCGCCGACATGGACGCCCTGTGGCTCGACATGCAGACCAGCAACCGTCGGCTCGTGGCCGTCACCAACAAGCTGCTCCTGCTGGCGCAGGCCGAGCATGGCGATGCCCACACGCAGCTGGAGCGGGTCGACCTCGCCGCCACCGTGCTGCGCTGCGTCGAGCAACTGGCCGCCCTGGCCGACCGGCGCCGCATCGACCTGGGCGTGGAAGTGCCTAACGGGCCGCCCAGCCTGCCGGTGCTGGCCCAGCCCGCGCTGCTCGATGCGCTGGTGACGAATCTGCTGGACAACGCGCTGCGCTACACGCAGGAAGGCGGCCGCGTGACGGTGGGCGCGCGGCGCTCGGGCGAATTCGTCGAACTGGCGGTGGAAGACAACGGCCCCGGCATTCCCGCCGAGGCGCGGGACCGCGTCTTCGAGCGCTTCTACCGGGTGTCGCAGGACACCGACGGCACCGGGCTGGGCCTGGCCATCGTGCGCGAGATCGCGCGGGCTTTCGACGCCGTCGTCGAACTGGCGCCGAATCCGAAGGAGCCGCACGGCCTGCTGGTGACCGTGCGCTTCAAGGCAGCAGCCTAGCTTAGCTAAGCTAGCCCGCCAGACCCACGAACACGTTCTGCACGTCGTCGTTCGCGTCGATGGCGGCCAGGAACACTTCCACCTCTTCCAGGTGCTCGGGGCTCAGGCTCGCCGGATCGACAGGGTTCTTGGCCTTGTAGCCCAGCTTGGCGGACAGCACGCTGAAGCCCTGCGCCGGCAGCGCGCGGCTCACCACGTCGAGGTCCGCGGGGTCGGTCAGGAACACCGTGACGCCCTCTTCCCCACCCGGCTCGAAGTCCTGGGCGCCCGCCTCGATGGCGGCCACTTCGGCATCGGCGCCGGCCGCCGCGGGCTCGGCCTCGATCATGCCCACGTGGTCGAAGTCCCAGGACACCGAGCCCGAAGTGCCCAGCTGGCCCTTGCGAAAGAGCACGCGCATCTCGGGCGCCGTGCGGTTCACGTTGTCCGTCAGGCATTCGACCATCACCGGCACGCGGTGCGGCGCGAAGCCCTCGTAGATCACATGCTCGAAATGAACCGCCTCGCCCGTGAGCCCGGCGCCCTTCTTGATGGCCCGCTCCAGCGTCTCCTTGGGCATCGAGACCTTGCGCGCCTGCTCCACCACCAGGCGCAGGCGCGAATTCGAAGCCGGATCGGCGCCGCCGCGCGCGGCGATCATGATTTCCTTGGCCAGTTTCCCGAACAGCCGGCCCTTGGCGTTCGCGGCCAGATCCTTGTGTTTTGCCTTCCACTGCGCGCCCATGTCCGATGCTCCTTGTGTTGCGATGGTGTTGCCTGGAGCAACCGACGAGGGCCGCAGTTTAGAACGCCCGCCGCCCTAGCTCCCGGAAGGGGCCGGCGCGCGCCGCACGAACCGGCCCGCGCGCGCCCCGGTCGCCCGGCCTTCGGCCGTGTAGCTCAGCACGCCGTTGACCCACACGCGCTCGATGCCTTCGCTGAACTGGCGCGGCTGCTCGAAGGTCGCGCCGTCCTTCACGCGCCGCGGGTCGAACACCACCACGTCCGCCATGTAGCCGGCCAGGAGCCGGCCGCGCTCGCCGATGCGAAAGCGCGCCGCCGACAAGCCCGTCATCTTGTGGATCGCCTCCTCCAGCCGCAGCACGCCCTTGTCGCGCCAGTAGCAGGCCAGCACGCGCGGAAAGGCGCCCCACAGCCGCGGATGCGGGCGCTCGTCATGCGGCAGCCCGTCCGAGCCGATCATCGACAGCGGATGCGCGATGACGCGCTGCACGTCGTCCTCGCGCATCTGGAAGTAGCAGGCGTTGCCCGGCTTCAGCCGCAGCGCCGCCTCCTGCTGCGGCACGCCCCACTCGGCCGCGATGTCGGCCAGGTAGCGCCCGCCCATCTCGGGATGCGGCTGGCTGCAGGTGATCAGGATGTCGATGATGCCGTCGACCAGGTCCTCGCGCAGCACCGTCGAGCCGGCCGTGTAGGGGTACACGTCCATGCCGATCTCCTGGCCGCGTGCCAGCTCCTCGATCAGCGGCAGGGTCTCGCGCGTGCGGCCCCAGTTGGCCGGGCCGGCGCACTTGTGGTGGGAGATCACCAGCGGCAGGCCGGACTGGCGCGCCGTCAGCGCCGCCTCCCGCAGCGCCGGCAGGATGCCGGCCAGCTCGTCGCGGATGTGCGTCGCGTAGACGCCGCCGTTGCGCGCGGCGACGGTGGCCACGGCGACCAGTTCGTCCACGTCGGCCGCATAGGCCTCTTCGTAGAACACGCCCGAAGACAGCCCCAGCGCGCCCGCGTCCATGGCCTCCTGCATGTCCGCCGCCATCGCGCCGCGCTCGGCCTCGTTGGCGGCCCGGTCCAGCACCGGCATGCGGCGCATGCGCAGCGCCGTGTGGCCCAGCAGGGCCGCGACGTTGACGCCCGGCCGCGCGGCATTCACGGCCTCGGCGTATTCGCGCATCGTGGCGTGGCGGAACTGCCCGCGGCCGAGCAGCGACAAGGGCGCGAGCGGGGCATCGGTCACCACCGGCGCGAGCGAGATGCCGCAGTTGCCGACGATGACGGTCGTCACGCCCTGCGAGAGCTTGGGCAGCATGTCGGCCTTCTCGATCGCGGCCGCGTCGTCGTGCGTGTGCACGTCGATGAAGCCGGGCGCCACGACCATGCCGGTGCAATCGATCGCCTCGGGCGCGCCGTCCAGGCTTGCCAGCAGCGCGGCCGGAGTCTGCCCCGGCGCCGCCACCGAGGCGATGCGCTCGCCGATCAGCAATACATCGCCCTGCCGGCCGGGGGCATCGCTGCCGTCGACGATCAGGCCGCCCTTGAGCAGCGTGGCGCGTCCGGTCTCAGTCGGGTTGGGGTCTCGTTCTGTCATTGTTCTCGTCGTCGGTCGCTTGTTCACTGGCGCCGGAATACTCGGCGCTGTCGAAGCCGTGCTTGTGCAGCAGCTGCTTGAATTGCTGGAGTCCGCGCGTCGCCACCGGCCCGAGCTTCTGCGCCAGGCGGACCATCAGGATCTCGATGATCACCAGGTGCGCGAGATAGGCCTCGGTGCCCACGCGCATGACCGCATCCTGCGGCACCGACACCGCCAGCAGCAGGTCCGCGATCTCGGCCAGCGGCGTGTCCGGCTGCGTCAGCGCGACCACCGTCGCGCCCTGCGAGCGGGCGAAGCGCGCGGCCTCCAGCGTGTAGGGCATGCGCCCGACATGCGAGATGACGAAGGCCACGCCGTCGGGCCCCAGCGTGCTGGCGGACACCAGCTGCTGGTGCGCGTCGAAGATCGCGTTGGACGAGCAGCCCAGCCGGAACAGCCGGCTCTGCAGCTCGCTCGCCATGAAGGAGGACGCCGCGCCCACCGAATAGCAGTCGATGCGCCGCGCCGAAGCCAGGCGGGTGGCGACCCGGTCGATCACCTCGGGGTCCATGCGCCGGCCCAGTTCGGCCAGCGACGAGACGGCCGCGTGCACGATCTTGCTCGCCACGTCGGCGGCGCTGTCCTCGGCCAGCACGCTGCGGTGCAGGTAGGAGCCGGTGACCGCGAGGTCCTGCGCCAGCGCCAGCATGAACTCGCGCACCGAGTCGAAGCCGAAGCTGCGGCAGGTGCGGACGATGGTCGGCATCGAGACGCCGGCCTGCAGCGCCAGCTGCTCGACTGTGGCGGCCACGGCCGCGCGCGGGTCCTCCAGCACGCACTGCACCACGCTGCGCTGCGCGGCCGGCAGCTCGGCCATGCGCTCGCGCAGGCGTTGCAGCAGGTTGGCGGCGGAGCTGTTCATGACCGGCATCAGAAGCGCGTGCTGATCGCGCCTGTCACGGCCCAGTCGTCCTCGACCAGGGGCATCCAGCGCCATTTGTCGAAGGTGGTGCAGGGATGCGAGATGCCGAGCGCCACGCGGTCGCCCACGCGCGGCGCCGGGCCGGCGGGATCGAAGCGCAGATAGGCATGCTGGTCGTTGAGCGCGCCGATCTTCCAGCCCGCGGGCGCATCGAGGGCCACGCGCCCACCGCGCGGCGCGTGCCGCACCGGCACCGGCATCTCGAGGTCGTAGGAAATATCGCGGCGTCCGCAGGTCAGCAGCGCAAGGCCGGGCTCGGGCACCGACTGCACCATGGCCCAGACCTCCAGGGCGGCGCGCAGCGAATCGTCGAGCCCTTCGCGCTGCTCGACCTGCTTGAGGAAGCGCGCATAGTTGCCGTTGTCGTGCGTGATGTAGCAGCCCGAGCGCAGCACGCCCCGCACCGGCCGCGACAGGCCCTGCATGCGCAGCAGCGGCACGACAAGGTCGAACACGGCCGAGCCGCCGGCCGTCAGCATCACGCTGTCGTCGCAGAACAGGTCCTGCGCGTCGAGCTGGCGCGCCGCCTCCGTGACGCGGTGCACCAGCGCCGTGACTTCGCGCGCGTCGTGCTCGCTGTCGCAGCGGGCCACGCCGCCCTCGTAGCATTCGATGCCGCCGAGCCGAGCCGCGGGGGAGCGGGCGATGGCCCGCGCCAGCGCGAGCGCCTCGTCCAGCGTGCGGCAGCCGGTGCGCTGGCCTGGGATGCCGATCTCCAGCAGCACGTCGAAGCAGCGCCCGCTCGTGCGCCGCGTGGCCCAGTCCTCGACCAGCGCCAGTTGCGCCAGCGAGTCGACGAGGAACCACACGCGCAGATCCGGGTGCCGGGTGAGCAGCATGTCCAGCGCATCGAGGTCGGCATCGCACACCACCTGGTTGGCGATGATGACGCGGCGCGCGCCCGCCTCGACGCCCACGGCCAGCTGGTGGATGGTCGCGAAGGTCATGCCCCAGGCACCCCCGGCCAGTTGCAGCGCGAAGAGTTCGGGCGACATCGTCGTCTTGCCGTGCGGCGCGAGCGCCACGGCCTTGCGCTTCGCATAGTCCTGCATCCACGCGATGTTGTGCGCCAGTGCGGAGCGCCGGATCACGGCCAGCGGGTAGGCCAGGTCGTCGGCCAGCGCATTCCATCCCTTGGCGGCGATGTCGGACGCGCGGCAGGGCGAGGCCGTGAGCGGGTAGCTCTTGAAGCGGTGGTCGAGGATCAGTTCTTCTGTCATGGTGTCGTTCACGGTGTTCGATGGGCTCAAAGGTCGTCGCGCCAGCAGGCATGCCAGTGGCCGGGCCGGACTTCGCGCAACTGCATGTCGGCGCCGGCGCAGCGCGCCTCGGCCAGGGGGCAGCGGGTGCGGAACACGCAGCCCGAGGGCGGGTTGGCGGGGCTCGGCAGGTCGCCCTGCAGCAGCGGCACCACGCGGCGCTGCGCGGGGTCGGGAATCGGCGCCGCCGCCAGCAGGGCGCGGGTGTACGGATGTTGCGGATCGGCGTAGAGCGAATGCGTCGGCGCGATCTCCATCACGTGGCCGAGATACAGCACGACCACGCGGTCGCACAGGTACTCCACCACGTCGAGGTCGTGCGAGATGAAGAGCAGCGTGAGGCTCAGCTGCTCCTTCAGCTCGCCCAGCAGGTTCACCACCTGCGCCTGGATCGAGACGTCCAGCGCCGACAGCGGCTCGTCGGCGACGATGAACTGCGGCTCCACCGCCAGCGCGCGCGCGATGCCGATGCGCTGGCGCTGGCCGCCGGAGAACTCGTGCGGATAGCGCTCGGCATGCTCGGGGCGCAGGCCCACCTGCTGCAGCAGCTGATCGATGCGCGGCCGGCGCGCCGCGCCCTTGGCGAGGCCGTGCGTGTCGAGCGCCTCGGCCAGCACCTCGCGGATGCGCATGCGCGGGTTGAGGCTGGCGTAGGGGTCCTGGAAGATGATCTGGACCTTGGAGCGCAAGGGCCGGAACTGCGATTGCGACATCGCCGCCAGGTCCTGCGGCGCCGCGCTCGATCCCTGCCCCTGGTAGAGCATCTGGCCGCCAGTCGGATCGACCAGCCGCGTGAGCACGCGGCCGATGGTGCTCTTGCCCGAGCCCGATTCGCCGACCAGGCCCAGGGTCTCGCCCTTGCGGATGGTGAAGCTCACGTCGTCCACCGCGCGCACCGGGTGGCTGCCCTTGCCGAAGTACTTGCGCAGGTTGCGGATCTCGACGAGGTTCTCGCTCGCCACTTCGCTGGTCGCTTCGTTGGCCCATGCGTTCGTCATGCGGCGAGCTCCTCGACGGTTCCGATGCAGCGCACCATGCGTTCGCCGCCCGCCGCATCGAGCGGGGGCATGCGCGCATCGCAGGCCGCGCGATGAAAGGCGCAGCGCGGCCCGAAGGCGCAGCCCGGCGGCGGCGCGAAGGGGCTCGACACCTGGCCCGGAATGGCGACCAGCTGGGGACGCTTGCCCACGGCGGCCGCCCCCCTTCGGCGCGCCACGCCGGGCAGGCAGGCCAGCAGGCCCCGGGTGTAGGGATGGTCCGGCCGCGCGAAGAGATCGCGCACCGGCGCGGATTCGACGATGCGCCCCGCATACATCACGGCCACCGCGTCCGCGTACTGCGCCACCACGCCGAGGTTGTGCGTGACGAAGAGCATGCTCATGCCGGTCTCCTTCTGCAGCCGGCCCATGAGCGCGAGGATCTGCGCCTGGATCGTGACGTCCAGCGCGGTGGTCGGTTCGTCGGCGATCAGCAGCGTCGGGTTGCAGGCCATCGCCAGCGCGATCATCACGCGCTGGCGCATGCCGCCGGAGAGCTGGTGCGGGTATTCGTCGACGCGCCGCGCGGCCGCCGGAATCTCCACCAGTTCGAGCATGCGCCGCGCATGGGCGTGCGCGGTCTTGCGGTCCATCCTCAGGTGCAGGCGCGCGGATTCGGCGATCTGCTCGCCGATGGTCAGCACCGGGTTGAGGCTGGTCATGGGCTCCTGGAAGATCATGCCCAGCTCGTTGCCGCGCAGCGCGCGCTTCTCGGACTCGGGCATGGCGAGCAGGTCGACCCGGCGGCCGTCGCGGCGCACGAACCAGGCCTCGCCCGTGACCTGCGCGTGCGAGGTCCTCGCGTGCAGGCCCATCAGCGTGAGGCTGGTGACGGACTTGCCCGAGCCGGACTCGCCCACCAGCGCCAGCGTCTCGCCGGGACGGATCGCGAAGGACACGTCGGCCACGCTCTGGATGCGGCCGGCCTCGGTGGCGAAGGAGGTCGAGAGGCCGCGCACTTCGAGGCGCGGCGCGGCGCGGGTCATGGTGGTCGCGCTCATGTCGCCTTCCTCAGCTTCGGGTCGAGCAGGTCGCGCACGCCGTCGCCCAGCATCTGCAGCGAGAGCGCGGTCAGCACAATCGCCAGACCGGGATAGAAGATGGCCCAGAAGGCCTTGTCGGAATATTCGAGACTGCCCGCGATCATCGTGCCCCAGGTCGGAATGTCGGGCGGCACGCCGACGCCGAGGAAGGACAGCCCCGCCTCGGCCAGGATCGCGTAGGCGAAGATGAAGGTCACCTGCACCAGGATCGGCGACATCAGGTTGGGCAGGATGTGCTTTTGCAGGATGCGCGGCGTGCGAACGCCGAGCGCGCGCGCGGCATCGACGAACAGCAGCTCGCGCAGCACCAGCGTGGTGGCGCGCACCACGCGGGCGACGCGCGGCGTGTAGACGATCACCAGCGCCAGCATCACGTTCCACAGCGACACGCCCAGTATCGACACCAGCGCGATGCCCAGCAGGATGTCGGGGAAGGACATCATCGCGTCGACCACCCGCATCAGCGGCGCGTCGAGCCGGCGGAAGAAGCCGGCGAGCATGCCCATCAGCGTGCCGAAGAGCACCGCGCCGGCGGCCGTGATGAAGCCGATGAGCAGCGAGTAGCGCGCGCCGTGCACGATGCGCAGCATCACGTCGCGGCCCAGCTCGTCGGTGCCGGCCCAGTGCTCCAGCGAGGGCGCGTGCAGGCGCTGCCCGATCTCGATGGCGCCGGGGTCGGCGTCCGAGACCCACGGATAGATGATGGCGACGCCCACCACCAGCAGCAGCACCAGCGCCGCGGCCAGCACCACCTTGCGCGCGAACAGGCGGCGCGCCGTCTTGAAAATGGCGGCTCTCATTGGCCCTCCAGGCGGATGCGGGGGTCGACCAGCGTGTAGAGAAAGTCCACGCCGAGGTTGATGAAGACGTAGATGGCCGCGATCACCAGCAGCGTGCCCTGGATGACCGGGTAGTCGCGCCGCAGCACGGCGCGCACGACGAGGTTGCCCACGCCCGGGAGATTGAACACCGTCTCGGTCACGACCGTGCCGCCGATCATCAGCGCGAGCGTGAGGCCCAGCACCGTGACGATCGGCACCAGCGCGTTGCGCAGCACATGCTTGACCATGATCACGCGCTCGGGCAACCCCTTGGCGCGCGCGGTGCGCACGTAGTCCTCGCCGAGGATGTCGAGCATCGATGCGCGCGTGAAGCGGATGATCAGCGCCGAGTTCAGCAGCCCCAGCACCAGCGCCGGCAGCATCAGGTGCTGCAGCCGCTCGCCCAGGGATGCGCTCGGGTCGCCGTAGCCCGAGGCCGGGAACCAGCCGAGCTTGACCGCGAAGAACTGGATCAGGATCAGGCCGAGCCAGAAGCTGGGCACGCTGGCGCCCAGCATGGCGACGCCGCTCACGCCCTGGTCGGCCGCGCTGCCGCGCCAGATGGCCGCCGCCATGCCGGCCGGAATGCCGATGAGCGCCGCGATGCCGACCGAGAACAGCGCCAGGAAGAGCGTGGGCTCGGCGCGCTCCATCAAGGCCTGTGCGACCGGCCGCTGCAGGAACAGCGACTCGCCCAGGTTGCCGTGCAGCAGCTCGCCCACCCACAGCACGAACTGGGTCGGCAGGGGCTTGTCGAGGCCGTATTGGATGCGCGCCTTCGCGATGTCCGCGGCGGTGGCCTGGTCGCCCAGCAGCAGGGCGACCGGGTCGCCCGACGCGAGCCGCGTCAGGGCGAAGACCAGCACCGCGACGATGGCCAGCACCACCAGCGCCCCGGCCAGGCGGGTCAGCAGAAAACGGAACATGGGGCGGCCCGGTTGAACTTTTGAAGACTTGCGCCGGGGCCTACTTGGCGAGCCCGGTGTTCCAGAAGAAGGGCCAGATCGCCGGCGTGTAGCCCTCCAGCTTGGCCGAGCGCGCCGACAGGCCGTTGAACTTGCCGACCTCGATGAAGGGCACCTCCTCATACACCGTCTGCTGCACCTGGCCCCACAGCGCGCCGCGCTTGGCGGGGTCGGTGGCCTGGTTGAAGGCGGTCAGCGTGCTCTTCTTGGCGGGCGTCTCCCACCAGCCCGGGGCGCCGTCGCCCAGTTGCGGCGGCGAGAGCATCGGCTCGGGGAACAGGCCGGAGTGGGTGAAGTACACGTCCCACAGCTTGGAGTCGTTGCGCCGCTGCACGAGCGTGGCCCAGTCGACCACCTGCAAGTCGGTCTTGAAGCCGGCCTTCTTGAGCTGCTCGGACATCACGAGCGCCATGTTGTAGTGGAACTCGTACTGGCGGCTGGCCATGATGCGCACCGGCTGGCCGTTGTAGCCGGCCTTCGCGGCCTCTTCCTTGGCGGCCTGCGGGTTGCGCGTGTTGTAGAGGTTGGCGCCGGCGGCCGAGTAGTAGGGCGTGCCCTTGGGGAAGAAGTTCGGCTCGACATTGAAGAAGCGGTTGTCGCCGAAGCCGGCGGCCAGCAGCTCGCCCTGCCCCACCGCCGTCTGCACCGCGCGGCGCATCGGCTGCGAGGCCAGCACGCCTTCCTTGGTGTTGAAGACGATGTAGGGGAAGCCGAAGTTCTTGGTCATGATCGGCACCACGGCCGGGGCGCCCTTCTCGATGCGGCCGATGGCCTCGACCGGCAGCAGGTCGGCGTACTGGAACTGGCCCGAGAGCGCGCCTTCGACGCGCGTGTTGGCGTTGGGCACCGGCACGAAGCGCAGCTCGTCGAGCAGGGCCTCGCGGCGGCCCGCGTAGCCGCTGGGCGCTTCCTTGCGCGCGCTGTAGCCGTCGAAGCGCACCAGCACGGTGAACTGGTCGGGGCGGCGCTCCTTGAACTTGTAGGGGCCGGTGCCGATGAATTCCTTGAGCTGCGGCGCGATGCTTTCCTTGGCCATGATCGCGGCCATGCCGCTGGGCAGCGCGAGCTGGGCCAGCAGCGGCGCATAAGGGTGCTTGAGCTTGAGCTCCACGCTCAGCGGGCCCTTGGCCGTGAGCGATTCGACTTCCTGGCCGACCGACTTGCCGCGCGGCGAGAGTTCCATCCAGCGCTGCAGCGAAGCCACCACGTCGTCGGCGTTCAGGTCGCGGCCGTTGTGCAGCTTCACGCCCTTGCGCAGGGGGATGGTGTAGATCAGGCCGTCCTTCGACACCACGGGCATCGTCTCGGCCAGCATCGGCGCCACGTTCCAGTTGGCGTCGAAGGTGTAGAGCGGCTCATAGACGTGCTGCATGATCGTGCCGACCAGGTCGGCGGTGCTGATCATCGGGTCCAGGCCCTGCGGCTCGCCGACCATCGCCAGGTTGGCGGCGCCACCCTTGGGAGGCTCGGCCGAGGCCGTGCCCGCGAACACGCCGATGGCGACAGCCGCGGCAAGAACGCCGGCGACGCTGCGCCAACGCGGTGTGGGCACCGATTTCAGTGCTGAAAAACCAGATGTCGGTACAGTGGCGGCTTGGGTTTGCATCGCGGCTCCGTGAGTAATAACATTACACGGCTGATCCTATTTACTGTGATTTGCGATGTCAAACTGGGGTTTACCCTGCTGTTTTATGTAATTTATTTACAAGCCAAACGAACTTATGTCCAAAGTTGAAATGCTCGGCCAGTCGCCGATCGCCTCCGACCGTCAAGCCCGCCCGCTCTCGCCCGCCACGCGTGCCGGCGATTTCGTTTTTGTTTCGGGGCAGGTTCCCACCGACGACCAGGGTCAGGTCATCGTGGGCGGCATCGAGGCACAGACGCGCCAGGTCTTCAAGCGCATCGAGCAGGCCCTCGCGCTCGCGGACTGCACACTCGCCGACATCGCCAAGGTCAGCGTGTGGCTCAATGACGCGCGCGACTTCGGCAGCTTCAACCGCGTCTACATGGAATGCCTGGGGGACCACCGCCCCGCCCGCTCGACCGTCGAGTCGCGCCTGATGATCGACGCCAAGGTCGAGATCGACGTGACCGCCTACAAGCCGCGCGGCTGAGTTCCACGACCTCGGAAAGACCATGACCCAGAACCGCTTCGTCGCCGTGGATTGGGGCACCAGCTCGCTGCGCGGCGCGCTCATCGATGCCGAGGGCCGCGTGCTCGAGGAGCAGAGCCACCCGCGCGGCATCCTGACGGTCAAGCACGGGGGATTCGCCGAGGTCTTCGAAACGCTCTTTGCCGACTGGATGCGTCCACCCGGCACGCGCTGCCTGATCTCCGGCATGGCCGGCAGCAAGCAGGGCTGGGTGGAGGCGCCCTACTGCCCCTGCCCGGCCGGCGTGGATGAAGTGCGCGGCCGGATCCTGGAGATCGAGCCGCGCCGCATCTCGATCGTGCCCGGCCTGAGCGACTCGCACGACGGCGTGCCGGACGTCATGCGCGGCGAGGAAGTGCAGATCTTCGGCGCGATGGCGCTGACCGGCCTGCGCGACGGCCTCTTCGTGCTGCCGGGCACCCACAACAAGTGGGCCACGGTCAAGAAGGGCCGCGTGACCAGCTTCCGCACCTTCATGACCGGCGAGTTCTATGCGCTGCTGAGCCAGCACTCGATCCTGGCCCGCACGCTCGACGCATCGGCGCCGCTGGACGAGGCGGCCTTCATGCAAGGCGTCACGCAGGCCGACAACGGCCAGGGCCTGCTGCACAACGCCTTCGGCGCGCGCACGCTGGCGCTGTTCGACCGCATGTCGGCGCGGGATCTCGCCAGCTATCTCTCGGGCATCCTGATCGGCGAGGAACTGCGCACGCAATCCATCCACGCGGCCAGCGAACTGGTGCTGATCGGCGCGCCCGCGCTGACGCGGCGCTACACGCTGGCGCTGCAGGCTTCCGGCACCACCGCCCGCTCGCTCGGCGCCGAAGCCACGTGGGCGGGGCTGCACGCACTGTCCCCCTTCAACGCGAAGAAGAACCACACCCCATGACCACCCCACTCGACAAGTTTTCCATCGCCCTGCGGCAGCTGCCGCTGGTCGCGATCCTGCGCGGGCTGACGCCGGCCGAAGCGCCCGCGGTCGGCGACGCCATCGTCGAGGCGGGCTTCCGGCTGCTCGAGGTTCCGCTCAACTCGCCGCAGCCCCTCGAGAGCATCGCCCTGCTGCGCAAGCGCTTTCCGGATGCGCTGGTGGGCGCCGGCACCGTGCTCGGCGCCGAGCAGGTGCGCGATGTGCACGCCGCCGGCGGCGAACTGATCGTGGCGCCGAATTTCAATGCCGAGGTGATTGCCGAGGCGACTCGCCTGGGCCTGGTCAGCCTGCCCGGCATCATGACGCCGACGGAGGCCTTCGGCGCGCTCGCCGCGGGCGCCACCGGCCTCAAGCTGTTCCCCGCCGAGCTGGCCACGCCCGCGGTGGTGAAGGCGCTGCTCGCGGTACTGCCCAAGGGCACGCCGCTGATGCCCGTCGGCGGCATCACGCCCGACAACATGCGCGCATGGCGCGACGCGGGCTCGGCCGGTTTCGGCATCGGCTCGGCGCTGTACAAGCCGGGCAAAAGCGCCGCCGCGGTGCGCGAAGACGCCCTGCGCTTCGTCGCCGCGTTCAACGGCAGCCTGCGCGCCTGAGGCCCGCGATGTCCGCCGATTCCGATTACGGCAGCCCGGCCGTGCGCACCTTGCGCCAGGACCTCGCCCTCGCCCTGCGGGCCGCGGCGCACCATGGTCTTTCCGAAGGCGTGTGCAACCATTTCAGCGTGATCCTGCCTGGCGCGAGCGACCGCTACCTGATCAATCCGCGCGGCCTGCACTGGAGCGAGATCGGGCCCGACGACATCGTGCTCATCGACGTGCATGGCGAAGTGCTCGCCGGCCGCCACCGGGTCGAGCCCACCGCCCTCTTCATCCACGGCGCGGTGCACCGCATGAGCGGCCATGCGGTGGTGATGCACTGCCATATGCCCTATGCGACGGCCCTCACGCTGACGGCCGATCGCGCGCTCGACCCGACGCTCAGCCAGAACGCGATGCGCTTCATGAACCGCATCGCGATCGACCGCGGCTACAACGGCCTGGCGCTCGACGACCGCGAGGGCGAGCGCATCGCCGGCGCGATGGCGGGCAAGGACGTGGCCTTCCTCGCGAACCACGGCGTGATCGTGGCGGGCGCGACCATCGCGCATGCCTATGACGACCTCTACTACCTGGAGCGCGCCTGCCTGCACCAGGTGATCGCGCAGTCGACGGGCCGTCCGCTGGCGCCGGTCGATGCCGCGCTCGCCGCGAAGGTGGCCGCGCAGGTCCAGGCCGAGCGGGAACAGTCCGACCTGTTCTTCGCGGCGCTGCGCCGGCTCCTGCCCGCGCCTCAGCGCGGCAGGGTATAGACCGGCGGATTCGCCACGAAGCCTTCCTTCAACCGCCGCGACACCTCGTCGGCCAGCACTTCCGGCAGGCCGGCCTCGACGGCGGCGAAGGTCTGCTTCACCACGTCCTCGGGCGAGGCCTTGTCGCCCGGGAGGCCCTTGGTCATGTCGGTGTCCATGAAGCCCACGTGCACGCTGGTCACCAGCGTTCCCTGCCCGCGCAGCTCGTTGCGCAAGCCGTTGCTGAGCGACCAGGCGGCGGACTTCGACGCGCTGTAGGTGGCCGAACTCGGCAGGCTGAACCAGCTCGTGGCCGACAGTACGTTGACGACGGCGCCACCGCCATTGGCGGCCAGCACGGGCGCGAAGGCGCGCGTCACGGCCCAAGGGCCGAAGAAGTTGGTTTCGAGTTCAGCGCGGGCCGCATCCATCGCGTCCGGCGACGACAGCAAGCCCGAGCGGCGCGTGATGCCCGCGTTGTTGATGAGCAGCGTGACGTCGCCGCAGGCGCGCGCGGCGGCCTCGATCTGCCCGGCGCTGGTCACGTCCAGGGCGATGGGCTGCACGCCCTCGATGTCGATGGAGCCGGCATCGCGCGCCGCGGCGTAGACCTTCTTCGCGCCGGCGGCGAGCGCCGCGCGCGCATAGGCAAGTCCGAGGCCGCGGTTGGCGCCGGTCACGAAAACGACAGAATCCTTGATCTTCATGGTGGGTTCTCCAGGGGTGGGGGGAAAGTTTCGCGGCGCGCGCGGGCGCATCACGCCCGTGCCGTCGCCGGGGCCCGCAGGGCCCGCGTCTCGCGGATCGGCAAGTGGACCCCTGCGGCGCCGACCGCCAGCGCGATGTCGATGTACCAGACGATGTCGTAGCTGCCCGTCGCCTGGAACACGGAGCCGCCGAGGAAGGCGCCGAGGAAGCCGCCCACCTGGTGCGCCAGCATCACGATGCCGAAGAGCATGGCCATGTTGGCGGGGCCGAACATCTTGGCGACGAGCCCGGCGGTCGGCGGCACGGTCGAGAGGAAGGTGATGCCCATCACCGCGGCGAAGACCATCATCACCGCCGTCGTCTTGGGCGCCAGCAGGAAGACCAGCACCGCGATGGCGCGCGCCGAGTAGACCAGCGCCAGCAGCGACTTCATGCGCCAGCGGCCCACCGCCCAGCCCATCAGCAGGCTGCCGACGATGTTGAAGAGGCCGATCACGCCCAGCGCCCAGCCGCCGACTTCGCGCGGCAGCCCGCAGGCCGCGACCACGCCCGGAAGGTGGGTCGCGAGGAAGGCCACGTGGAAGCCGCACACGAGAAAGCCCAGGCTCAGGTAACGGTAGCTCGGCGTCGCGAGCGCCTGGCGGATCGCCTCGCGCGCGCTCAGCGCCTCGACGCCGCTGGCCGCGGCCGACTGGGCCGCGAGCGCCCTGGAATTGCCCTTGAGCACGAACACCGCCGGCAGGGCCAGCAGCATGATCGCGCCCAGCCACTGCATGGCACTGGCCCAGCCGACGCTCGCCATGAGCCCGATGGCGATGGGCGCCATGGCGAACTGGCCGAAGGAGCCGCCGGCATTCACGAAGCCCGTCGCCATGCCGCGTTGCGCCGGCGGCACCATGCGCGTCGTCGCCGCCATCAGCACCGACGGCCCCGCCATGCCCGCGCCGCCCGCGCCGAGCACGCCGATGGCCAGGATCAGGCCGGCCGTCGTCGTCATCAGCGGCGTGATGAAAGTGCCCACGGCCACCAGCAGCACGCCGATGAAGATCACGCGCCCCGTGCCGATGCGATCGGCCACCGCGCCGGCGAAAGGCTGCGTCAGGCCCCACCACAACTGCCCGAAGGCAAAAGCCAGGCTGATGCTGCCGATGCCGAGGCCGGTGGCGGTGTTGAGCGATGAAAGGAACAGGCCCATCGTCTGCCGCACACCCATGGTCAGGGTGTAGGCGCCTGCGGCGGCCAGCAACACCAGCCACAGCGCGTGGCGTGCCGCCTGCGCCGTGCGCGCGGGCGCCGCGGAGGTCCTTGGCTCAGACATCGAGTTCCTCCTCTTCCACGAGCCCATCGGACTTCAGCAACGCGATGCTCTCGTCGATCAATGCATGCAGCGCGATCACCCGCTCGAGACCCAGGCGCGCGTTGAGCTTTTCCTGCGCGGCGAGCCAGTGCGCCTTGGCTTCGGCGCGCTTGCTGCGGCCTGCTTCGGTGATCGCGATCAGCCGGCTGCGCGCGTCCGGCCCCTCGCCCTGCGTCAGCCAGCCCGCGGCCACCAGCGGCTTGAGGTTGCGCGTCAGCGTCGAGGCCTCGATGTTCATGCCCTGCGCCAGATCGGTGGGGCGCAAGGGCCCCAGGTGCAGTACGTGCGAGAGCAGCGAGTACTGCGTTGTCTTGAGTCCGCTCTTGGAGACCTCGGCATCGTAGAGCCGCGCGAGATGGCGCGACAGGCTACGCAGCCGTAGATGGGTACAGCCTTTCGGCATTGCGACAGCATTCATGGGCGATGATTGTAGCTACAATCATTGCATATGCAACCCTTGAAGGACCTGGGATGAGCGATACCGATCGACTGGCAGCCTGGATTGCCGAGGAAGAGGCCATTGCCGAACGCATGGAAGCGGGCCCCGGCCCCGGCGTTCCGCGGCCGGAGCAGATCGCCGGCAAGACCGGCCTGCAGATGATGGAGGCGATGCTGGCGGGCGAGATCCCCTACGCCGCCATCGCGAAGACGCTGGATTTCGCGCTGATCTCGATCGGCCCGGGGGTGGCCGTGTTCCAGGGCACGCCGATGGCGCGGCACCTGAATCCGCTGGGCACCATTCATGGCGGCTGGTTCGCCACCCTGCTCGATTCGGCCCTGGGCTGCGCGGTGCACACCATGATGCCGGTGGGCCGGGGCTACACCACGGCCGAGCTGGGGGTGAACCTGGTGAAGGCGCTCACGCCCAAGGTGCGGCGCGTGCGCGCCGAGGGCAAGGTGATCCACTGCGGCCGGCAGCTCGCCACCGCCGAGGCGCGCCTGGTCGGCGCGGACGGCACGCTGTACGCGCATGCCACGACCACCTGCCTCGTGTTCGAGATGCCCGCCACGCGCGGGTGAGGCTCAAGGCACGTTGGCCGTCGAGAGCTGGAACGGCTTGCCCGGCAGGGCCAGGGCGCCGCCGTACTCGATGGCGGTCGAGCCCGTCGGCTGCACCGCGCAACCGTTGGGTTGCGGGCAGGAGCCGCCGTCCGCGAACACCACCGGACCGTAGCG
>NZ_JBFTPS010000089.1:0-18712 GCF_056398605.1 Variovorax sp. 01T432 | reverse complement strand
ATCGATGATCGAAACCCGGTCGAGAACTGTGAATCGGGCGCGCGGTCCGAGGAGCAAGCGCTGATCGAGGCACGGCACGAATCCATCGCCGCGATCAAGAAGCTGGACGCAAGGCCGTAGTTCGGAAAGGAGCATAGTGCCTCCTGCCCGATCCCCTGCAAGGAGCGCGCGAGCAGTTCGAGGACAAAGGCTGACACCCCATAGGTGTTGGCGCCGATTCAATATCAGGGCGATGCGTCCGGTGGCCGGCTCAATGAACACCGGTATCTCGGTGCGTGAAGCCGAGTTCATCGGCAGCCGCGCGCAACCTCTTGTCGCGGGTCCATAGCTTCGCCCCGTCGGTCAGCGTCACCGACGCTAATAGATGCACGTCGATATACCCGATACCCCTACCGTGAAGTCCGTGGCGCTCGATGAACCCGAGAACCTCTTCGCTCTCGGCTACCACTGCCGGCGGCAGATCCTGAAGCAGTTCGAGGATCGCCGACCGATCGACCAAGATTCCACACGCGATCTCACCGACCACGAACGGATGCATAGCGACAACGCCACGCTTGAGCAAGTCGGTGAGTTCCGGATCGCCTTTGCGAAGGTGGTCAACCCAGACTGAGGTGTCAACCAGTATCAAGCTACGGTCTCGTCGCGCCGACGCGGTGCCGGCTTCAAGTTGGGTTGCGTTCCGCCCAGGCGCGCAAGACGCCTCGCACTCTCACGTTCGATGAGGGCCTTCAATCCCTCGCGCACCATCCCCGAACGATCCAGGCGACCGGTCAGCTTGCTGGCTTTTGCGAGCAGATCGTCGTCGATATTGATGGTCGTGCGCATTTCCGATGTCTCCGAGTTAGGCATCAAATATAGCATCAAATGATGCCTGTTCACACGGCACCCATGTCTTCCATGGCATGCGCGAGGACAAGGCCGCCGTGATCGCCATGCCGTTTGCCGGTCGGTGCGCGGCGCTGCAGCGGTGCTGCTTTGGATTCTTGCCGACCCGTCGGCAAGCTCCAGGCGGTGGCCGGGGCCACCGGGCGCCGGCTGCGCGGGGCGATCAGCGCGTGCGCCGTGGAGGCAGCGCGGGCCTACTTTGCCCACAGCCGTTTCGGCGGCGGTTGGCCAGGCGGGTGGCATGATCAGCCCAAGATGACTTCCCCCAAAGTTCGCCAAGGGCGACAAGGTGCTTCTTCATGAGAGCGTTTCATCGCTTCCATCGACATCTTGGCGTAGACGCCGACCAGCCGGGCGGTAAGTCGGCGGTGATGCTGGCTTTCGCGGCCGGAACCTCGATCGCGCTTGTGAAGACGCTGGCAGCGGTCTTAACCGGGTCCGCGTCCATGACGGCCGAGGCTGTGCACTCTTGGGTCGATGCCCTTACCGACAGCTTCCTCGTCGCCGCTTATCTCGCGGCCCGGCGCCCGGCCGACGTGCTTCATCGGCTCGGCTATGGACGGGAGTCGTACGTGTGGTCGATGTTCGGCTCGATCGCCATGCTCGCCCTGGGCGCGCAAGTCGGGATATGGCGAGGCGTCCGCCAACTCAGCATGGCCGACGCGACGACCGACTACCGGTTCGGTTACGCCGTCATCCTCGGATCGTTCGCGCTCCAAAGCATCTCGACCTTTCAGGCGCTTCGGTTCCTGAGCCGACGTGCGGCAGATCGTCAGCTGAGCGCAGTCAAACATGTGTTCGAGACGTCCGACTCTCAGTTGCGGACGGTGGTGACGCAGGATCTTCTCGCGCTGGTCGGGCTTGCCGTCGCGGGGCTGGGGATGCTGCTGCACGACATCACCGGCAATGTGTTGTACGACGCAGGAGGCTCCATAGTCGTGGGCCTGCTGATGGGGACCGCCGGGGTCTTTCTGGTCAACTTGAACCGCCGCTACCTGGCCGGGATGCCGCTGCCAGCCGATCGGCGGGCGATGGCAATCGAGCTGTTGAAGCAGGCGCCCGACGTCAAGAGAGTTACCCTCCTGTTCACCGAGTTCATCGGGCCAGATCGCATCCTTCTCGTTGCACGCATCGAGATTGCCGGCGAGCATTCCCAAGCCGACCTCGCTCGCATCCTGCGCCGGCTGGAGCAGCAGATCATGACCCACAGGAACGTCGGCATCGCCACCTTGACTTTGGCAGCGCCCGAGGAAGCGGACATCAGGGAATAGGCGCGCCGGCATAGGCTTGACTGCCTATTAAGCAAGGTCAGCCAATCGCCTTGTCGCTCGAAATCGAATGAGCCGTCTTGTCATTCGGGCCGGTGATCTGACGGCAGATTGCGCAGTCGCCAAGGCGAACGGTACCGGCGGCGATCGGCGGGACTGTCTTCTTCCGACCGCCTACCTACGCGCATCCGGCTCCCCTTGAGCCGGCGCCACCTTGCCATCAGGTGCAGTTTCGGTCCGTCGTTCGGTCGCGCAAGGGTTCATAGGGAGCGGGTGAGTTGCCTAGGACCACCACTTCGGCTGCCGATCGACGAAGAGCGTGCATTGAGGAATGACCAGCTTCCCACCGGACCAGGCATCGCGCACGCGTCATTCAAAATGCGCCGAGAGCAGTACCGGTGCGCCAGACTGTGGCGTAACCCAAAGCTTCGATCGCTTGTCGTAGCCGCCGGCGCTGTGCTCCTCCCCGTGCTTTCTCCACGTCTGCTGCGCGACGTGCAGCGTGACGTGTGCGAAGTGGACGGCGCGCAGCTCCTGGCCCTTGGCCCAATAGTAAACGCGCCCGAAGTTCGCGGCATGGCACCAGCGTTCCCAGGCCGAGGGGCTGTACCGCTCGAAGTCGAGGCCCCCGTTTGAAAGGGCGACCCAGATCACAGCAATGCCGAGACGGTGGTAGTTGCCGGTACGAGTCGCGATACCGTCAATGCCAAGGACGCTTCGCTGCACTTCGATGGCCACGGGGATGCCGGAGATGACAGCGAAGATGTCAGCTACCGAGCCGGGCAGGCGCTTCTCGAGCTCGAGGCTTGTGACGTTCGACTGTTCGCGTAGCCCGTCAAAGATCGCCAGCTTCACCTGGAAGTGGTCCTGCGTCTCGCCATAGCCCAGACGGCACGACGTCGGGGCCTTGTGGGCGAAATGGTGGATCCGGATCGGCCCCTTTCGCAGGATCAGCTCGTTCGAGCAACCTAGGCACGAAAACGGTGAGTCGCCCGCTCGGCATCGCGAGCAAGGACCTTGAGACGGTCCGATTGGCGGGCAGCGGTGAGCACGCCCGGCATCGTAATCGCAAGCAAATAGCCATCCCACCTTTGACCAAGGGATAGCTCCCCGGTTCGCAGGCTCGGCTTCGGCTTCGGCTGTCGGCCTAAGCGGTCGTTCGCCGGTGCGGCACGACCCGGAAGCCGACGCGGTAGCGCACGTCTCGCGGGCGTGGAGCGCTACCATCCTGCCTCTTCTAACTGAAAGGCCGGCATGGACCGCTTCACAGCTATGAGCGCCTTCGTGCGCGTAGTCGAAGCCGGGAGCTTCACCAAGGCCGCGGAGACCATCGACCTGCCGAAGCCGACGGTGACGCGGCTCGTGCAGGGCCTCGAGCGTGATCTGCGTGTCCGGCTGCTGGACCGCACGACGCGCTCGGTGACTGTGACGGCCGAAGGCGCCGCCTACTACGAGCGCGTCGTTCGGCTGCTCGCCGAGCTGTCCGACATCGAGTCCACGGCCAAGCAGACGCTCGCAAAACCATCGGGGAGACTGCACGTGGATGTGGCGACCGCAATCGCGACCGACGTGCTCATCCCCGCCCTCCCCGATTTCTATCGCGCCTATCCGGACATCGAACTCGAATTCAGCATCATTAATCGCCAGACCGACCTGGTCGCGGAGAACGTCGATTGCGTGATCCGCGCGGGCTTCGTCGACGAGCAATCGCTGGTGGCCCGGCGCATCGGCGAATTCCGCCTGACCACCTGCGCGTCGCCGAAGTACCTGTCGAGCTCCGGGACGCCCGCGACGCCCGCGGACCTGAAAGCCGGGCACCGAATGCTCGGGCTAATCTCGAACCGCACGGGCAAGCCGATACCGTTTCGATTCAAAAGGGGCGAGGAATGCATCCGCATGTCGCCGCATGCACGCTTCTGCGTGAACGACGTCTATGCCCACCTCGCCGCCGGTATCGCGGGCATCGGAGTTCTCCAGTCGCCGGCGTTCATGCTGTCGTCAGCGCTGGCCTCGGGGGAACTGGTCCTCGTTCTACAGGACTGGGACACGGCGACGATTCCCGTGCACGCGATCTATCGTCCCAACCGCTTCCTCGGCGCGAAGGTGCGCATCTTCATCGACTGGGCGATCGCGCTGTTCGAACAGCACCCTCACCTGAGGCTCGACTGAGCCCTTCGCTCAGTGCTGCTTGTCGAACGATGCGCGAATCTCGGCGACGGTCTGCTTCGGGTCCTGCAGATGCGGATAGTGTCCGAGCTTCGGCAAGATGGACATCTGCACGCCGACTTTGCTGGCGAACTCTGCGCCCATGTCGCTCTTGATGTAGAAGTCCTTCTCACCCCAGACGACTCTTACGGGCGTCTTCCATCTCGCCACGTTGGCTTCGAAGTAGACCTGGTCCTCCGTGAAGTGCGAGTAGTAGTGATGGAAGGCATCGGCCGAGGTCCTATCACCGTGGTTCCACCCCTCGCGCATGTCGTTTTTCAGCTCCGGCGAGATATCGAACTGCTCCTCTTTCGCCAGGCCTCTCCGGTACGAGTTCTCCAGGATCTCGTCGCGGTTCTTGTTCATCACGGCATTCACCACATCAGAAGAAGGCTTCGACTTCAAGGCCTGCAGGTTCTCGTTCATGTACTGCGGCCGGTCGAAGGGCGCGAAGTCGCCGACGATGATGGACTTCGCGATGTCCGGCTTTTCAAGAGCGAGAAGCAACGCCGGCAGTGCGCCGATGTCGGTCGCATAGATGGTCAGGCGGGAGGTGTCGATGCCCGACTTGTCGATGTACTCCCGGAGAATACGCGCGTACTCCTTCGGCGCATACGAGAACTGGTCCGGCGACGGCCTCGACGACTGCCCGTAGCCTGGCCAGTCGAACGCGTGAACGTCGTAGTCCTTCGCGAGCTCGAGCGAGATCCCCTCGTACGAATAAAGCGTCTCGGGAAAGCCGTGCAGCAGGATCACGGTGCCCTTCGGCTTCGCGCTGCGCACGACCATTCTTCTGAGCGTGATGTCGGCATCCACGGGGATGAATCCGACCTCCGCCTTCGGTTCGCGCGCGCGCGGCCCCGGGGAACCGGCGGCGACGACCGACAATCCCAGCATGAACGCCGGCGTGAGAATTTTCCAGACGATGGAGCGAGACATGGGAAGATCCTTTCGGGTTTCGATGTGAATCGGCCTAGCCAGGAAGCTAGTCAAGAACGACATCAGGCAGCTGCTTTCGATCAGGCCACGACGGCTCGGAGTTCGTCCGAGGGGCGTTCGTGGAAATGGGCGGCCGGGGTGCGGTCGATCAAAAGGCTGAGCAGCTCAGGCCGGTTGTAGTGGCCGGTCGAGTCCATCAGCATCTTGCGACGGTCGATCAGCGCAAAGTCGAGTTCGGCGATGACCTCGCCCTCGCCCGAGCGCAGCGGTTCGCCGAGCAGCGAGCCGTCGGGTGCGACGATCGTGGTGAAGCAGCCGCCCGAGATTGGACCGATCTCGCAGCCCGTGTCCTTCATGATCTGCGCCTGCTGCGCGGCGTCCAGCCATGCGGTGGCGTTGACGACGAAGGCGCCGGCCTCCAGCGCATGCTGGCGGATGTTGATCTCCATCCTTTGCGCAAAGCCTTCACCGAAGGCGGAGCCCGGATACATGGCCGAATGAATCTGCTCGCCGTCGGCCATCATGGCGTAGCGCGCGAGCGGGTTGTTGTGCTCGAAGCATGCGAGCTGGCCGACGCGACCGACCTTGCTGTCGACCGCGCGCAGGCCCGAGCCATCGCCCTGCCCCCAAACCATTCGCTCGAAATGCGTCGGCGTGATCTTGCGGCGGCGCTGGATCAAGGTGCCGTCGGCATTGAAGAGCAATTGCGTGTTGTAGAGCGTCCCGCCGTCGCGTTCGTTGACGCCGATTGACACCACCATGCCAGCCTGGCGCGCGGCCTCGCCGATCGCGTCAGTCGCGGCGGAGGGCACCGTCACGGCCTGTTCGAGCAATTTCAGGTGCTCGGTCCCGACCAGGAGCTGCATGCCCGTCTGGACGGCGGAGAAGTACGGGTAGTAGGGCACCACTGTCTCGGGAAAGGTCGCGAACTGCACCCCCTGGCGACCGAGCTCGTGGATTTTCCGCACGACCTTAGCGATCGTCCCTTCGCGGCTGTAGAGCACAGGGCTGATCTGCACGGCGGCGGCTTTGACGACTTTCATTTCCTGGCTTCCTTGAACAGTGAATCGATGAGGCGAACTTTAGGGAGCGGTGCGCGGCGGAAAAAGACGAGGCAGGAGAAAGAGCAATTACTGGTTTTCCAACAATCAGCGTCCGCCGGCGCGGCGCCCGTGCGGTGAGCCGCGGACGGGGACGCCACATTGCCGGCGCGAACAGCGACTCGACGGTGGCGTCGGTCTCGGGCAGGAGCAGCGCTAGGCAGCCGGGCATGCCGGCCAAGTGCGGTGCCTGGATGTTCTTCCCCTCCACGTCCGCCACCAGGGCGCTGTAGCTGCCCTTGGCAGCCCGCCGGCGGGCAAGGGTGGCGCACTCGCAGAGTTGCCTCACCCGAGCTTGTTCTGGGCCAGGAATACGATCGTGGCATGCGTATGGCCGATCTGGGTGGTCAGCAGGATCTCGCTGCCGCAGATGAAATGCAAGTTAGCTTCCCGCGCCGCCAGATGGGCCCGCACGAGACCTGACACCGAGCACTCGTCGGTCAGGGCGAGGGCAGAGAAGAGCTTGGCGGCGACGCGCTCCACCAGCTCCTCAGGTTGTGACGCCCTGACCAAGAAGGTGAAGTTCGAGCGGCAGTGCAGCTCGGCGAAGGGAAGCGGCCCATACACACTGGATATAAAACCACAATTGTGCGCGCGGCAAATGGGACTGGGCCCTCGTTAAAAAAAGGCCCCCGGACCACGGCGTTACACCCCGGCCATGTGCACTTGGGTGAGCCGCATCTGTCTAACGCGAGCTCTACCGCGACCTCGCGACACTGCTGCGCGACAAGCGCGCGCGGGTCGATAGCATGGCCACGTTTCTCGTTTTTCGGCTCACAATTCGAGCCGATTACATTAGAATTCGGCTCATGTCCAGGACGTCCCCCAAGTTCATCTGGCAACAGGCGGGATGGCCGCACCTCAGTTTCGACGCTTCGGCCGCCCATGGGGCACTTATGCTGGCGGCTCGCGAGCAAGGAGTGGTCGAGGGAAAGGCGAGCGCCGTGGGAATTGGCCCAAGCGCCGAGTTTCTCAGCGAAGTCCTCATCGATGAGGTGATCGCGACTGCGGCGATCGAGGGAGAGCGGCTGCCGCCGGCCTCAGTCCGGTCGTCAATCGCCCGGAGGCTCGGGCTCGTCGAAAGCAGCTCGCAAACGGGCCAGGTGGACGGCCTGGTCGATGTGATCCGGGATGCCTCGGAAGGCTATCTTCTCCCTCTGGACCAGGATCGGCTCTGCCGCTGGCAGTCGGCCCTCTTCCCCGGCGGAACCTCCGGAATCCGGCGAATCGCCGTCGGTCGCTACCGGGACCATCTGGATGCGATGCAGATCGTGAGTGGCCAGCACGGCCGGGAGGTTGTCCACTACGAGGCGCCGCCGTCGGCGGCCGTGCCCAAGGAGATGGATGCATTCCTTGCATGGTTCGCTCGCACGGCGCCGGCGACAGCATTGGTCTCAGGCCCGGGTACGCGCGAGCTTGCGCTCGACGGTGTGGCGCGCGCAGCAATCGCCCACCTATGGTTTGAGTCGATCCATCCCTTCGAGGACGGCAATGGTCGGCTCGGCCGCGCAGTTGTGGACCAGGCAATCGCTCAGTACCTGGGCGGCCCCACGCGATTGGTGAGCCTGTCCAGCCAGTTCCTGCGCAACCGCAGGGGCTACTACGACGCCCTGAACCAGTCGCAGCGCGGCGGCCTCGACGTCACGCCTTGGGTGTCTTGGTTCGCAGACCAGTTCGCTCAGGCCTGCAGGCACTCGAGCATGGTGATCGACAGAGCATTGGAGAAATCACGCTTCTGGGCGGAGCACGCGGGCGCGATCGTCAATGAGCGCCAGCGCAAAGTTGTGCAGCGGCTGCTCGATGACGGCGATGGCGGATTCTTGGGCGGATTGAACGCCGAGAAGTACGGGAAGATGACCGGCGCATCCAAAGCAACCGCGACACGCGACCTGGCCGCGCTGGTGGAGGCGGGCATGCTTTGGGCGATTGGCCGAGGCAAGGGGGTGCGCTACTTTGTCAACGTGCCCGGGTGGATGCACGGGCACGGCGATCTCAGTGACCCTGCCCACGACACTCCAGATCCATCGAGATTCAATCTTCGATCATAAAGTATTGTTGGTGAAATAGCGCAAAACGTGAAATAATAGTTTCATGCCAAGGAGATCCGACGCCGTCGAAACCCTCCCCGCTGCCGTCGCAGTGGCACTGAGGCGCTTGGGGGCGGACCTCGCAGTAGCGCGCAAGCGGCGTAAGCAGTCTCTCGTCAGCTGGGCGGCACGGCTGAATGTGTCGGTGCCGACTTTGGCGAAGATGGAAAAAGGCGACCCGACGGTGTCTGCTGGCGTATATGGGACCGCACTCTGGTTGATTCAGCGTCAGGAGGCGCTGGCAACTCTCGCCGACCCGCAGCGCGACCTGGTGGCGCTGCAAACTGAAATCCAACGGGTCTCTCGACGCGTACCGAAAAACAATGCCTGACAGCCCCTACGTTCCCAAGGACCAACTCTCTCTCTGGATGCTTGCAGACCCTGCGCGTCCTGTTCCCGTTGGCGAGTTGTCGCTCGCCCTTTCTGGCCAGGGCGTTGCCCTCCGGTACGCGTCGCAGTGGTTGAAGGAGGGGTTCGCGCTCAGCGAGGACCTGCCCTTGGTGGACGAGCTTTTCCTTCCGTCGCAAAAGGATGAGGCCGCGGGCGCTGTAGACGATGCACGACCCGATCGATGGGGCGAACGTGTGATCCGCAAGTTCGATCGTTCGCCCCGGATGACACTGCTTGAGTACCTGCTGTTCGCCGGCGCCGATCGCTACGGCGCGCTCGGCGTGAGCCAAAGGTTTGACACGTACGAGCCCTGGGCGTCCTCCCCAATCCCGACGCTCGGTGATCTACCGGCCATGCAGGAGGTAATCCGCAAAATCATCGCCAATGAGCCAGTCGGGGAGCTTGAGCAGCGGCTTCTACGCCCAGGTGTTTCTCTCGGCGGCGCGCGCCCCAAATCGGTCGTTGAAATTGATGGGCAGCCTTGGCTCGTCAAGTTCAGCGAAGGAGAGGACGAGGACACACCTCTCATCGAGCATGCAACGATGACGCTAGCGGCGAAGTGCGGAATTGAGGTGGCGCAAACTCGGGCGCTCCCGGTGGGCCCGCGCCATGCGGTGGCGGTGCACCGTTTTGATCGGGAGGCGGGCCGCCGACTTCACGCGATCTCTGCGCACGTGGCTTTGCGTGCAGTAGGCGAGGAATACGGCTATCCCCAGTTGGCGCAGCAGCTGCGCAGGCTGGCGCGATCGAGCGACATCCCAGCGCAGCAAGCCGAGCTGTTCAGGCGCATGGTGTTCAACATTCTCATGGACAACACCGACGACCACGAGAAGAACCATGGGCTGCTGCGACAAGGGGATGGAAGTTGGGCCTTGTCGCCGGCGTTCGACATCGTCTCGAGCATGAGCGGCATCGGGTATCAAGCATTTCGGGTGGGCCGCGACGGAGCAGATTCAACCCTGGAAAACGCACTTTCCGAGGTGCGTTCTTTCGGCCTCAAGCTGCCTGAAGCGAAAGCGATCGTGCAGGAGATCGCTCGCGTTGTCGACGGTTGGCGCGATCACTTCGAAAACTGCGGGGTGGGAGAAGCGGACCTTGAGATCCTTGGGCAGTATCTTGACAACGATCGCGTCGGGTCACAGCGACGTGCGCACGTTACTGGGGCTGTCGCTCAGCCAAATTCACTACCGGAAGAACCGCCAGAGGACCCGCCGCGTGGGTAGATCAAAGTCTCGCTCGCGGCGCGCCAGAGCAGGCTAGCCCCGCGGCGGTTCAACCCGTCGAGTTCACAAGAGTCCGAATCGAGCGCACAGATGGTGTCCACAAGAAAACCCTTGCCAATCGCTGAGCTCCCGCCCACGACGCTCCAGATCCACCGAGATGGCCATTGGCACGCCGCCGCCACGGTCCAGTCGCTCGGCGCCGCCCGGTGCCGCATCGAATACCTGCCTGAATACGTCTATGGCGCGGCCAAGCCCTGGCTCGTCGCGCTGGGCCTGCCGATCGACAGCGCGCCCGACCGATTCGTCGTTGGGCCAATGGGTCGCGAGGCCGACCGCCAGCCGCCGGCGTTCCTGTACGACCTGGTGCCGCAAGGTAAGGGCCGACAGTACCTGCTCGAGCAGCTGCAACTCGCCGACAGCGACAACTTGGTCATGCCGCTGGCCATGGCCGGCGCCATCGCCCCGATCGGTTGCCTGCGTTTCCAGAGCGCTGCCGGCTACTTTGAAGACCAGAATCGCCCGCGAGCCGGGCCGGCGTTCCAAGGGTTCGATGAGGCTGAAGTGCGCGGACGGGGCCAGGACGTCGTCGACCACCTCGCGCGCAATGCAATGCTGGCTGCGGGAACGACGGGGGTGCAGGGCGTCGCGCCGAAGTTCTTGCTCAGCACAAATCGAGACGGGCGCTGGTTTCCGGATCTCGCGCTGCCCGACCAAGAGGCCCAGGAGCACTGGCTGATCAAGCTGCCACGCGGCAAGAGTGACGAGGATCGCGCCGTGCTGCGCAACGAGGCTGGCTACCTGCGTCTTGCGGCCGCCTGCGGCATGAAGACCATGGCGGAGCCGAAGCTTCACGGTGAGATCCTGTTAGTGCGGCGCTTCGATCGACAGGTGATCGATGGGCAGGTCCACCGACTCCATCAGGAGAGCCTCGCAAGTGTTTGCGACCTGCGAGGATTCGGCATCCCCAAGAGCCAGCAAACGCTGCTGCAAGGGCTTCGTGCTGCGGTTACCTGCCCTCGAAGCACAGGGCCCGCCAGGCCAGGCACGTCGGCCAACCCGACAACCCGTGTGGCGCGCGCGAGTTTGCCCAGATCCAGATCGGTGGCCAGACGCGCCCAGGCCTGCAGCCGTACGTCCTGCGGCGCGTTCACCGAATCGATGCCGGCCAGCGTCACGTTGCGCAGGATGAAGGGCAACACCGAGCCCGGTAGGTTCGCACCCTGTGCCAATCCGAACGCCGCGACCGCGCCGCGGTAGCGGGTCTGCGCCAGGACATTGGCCAGCGTGTGGCTGCCCACCGAGTCGATGGCTCCGGCGCAGCGTTCCTTGCCGATCGGTGCGCCCGGCTCGGACAGCTTGCGCCGGTCGATGACCTCGGCCGCCCCCAGCCCGCGAATCGCTGCGCCAAGGCGGCGCTGATGCCGCTGCCCCCACCGGTGACGATGGCGACCTTATCCGCGAGTTCCATTGGAAGAATCTCCCCGTATGCTCTCAAACCACCACGACGTGGCCGCTTCGCGGATCGACCCGGCCGGCGCACAGGTCGGCGAGCAGCGGCTGGGCCGCGGCAAGTCCCTCTCGCTCCTCGACCTCGAGCCAGGCCACTGGCCCCTTCTGCACGCGCCCGATGAAGGCCAGCTGGGCTTCGTTGAAGCGGCGGTTGACCTCCGCGTGCCCCCAGTCCAGGTTGCGCTTACGGATCTGCACCGGAGCGAAATAGAAGACCGGCTTGGGGCCGGGCAGCGCCTGCTCGCGCAGGAAGCCAGTGTTCGCCGCCGAGCCGGCGAAGCAGTCGTAGACCAGTGCGCCACCGAAGTGATGGTGCACCCGCGCCCGCAGCGCCTCGTCGCCCGAGAAGTCCACATAGAGGGTCGGCGTGGCCGTGTCGAGTCCGTCCAGCTGGTCGTAGCCGAGAGTGCGCTGGTAGCAGCCGAGGCCTTCGACGAAGGCAGCATTTCGCGTCGAAGTGAGCGCCACCAACTCGATGCCGTGGGCGCTCTCCAGGCAAAACGCCGTGCCATACGCCGTCTTGCTCGAGGCGCTGGACAGCACGAGCCGGCGGGCGCCGAAGAAGCCGTTGTCCTGCAGGAAATCGGCCAGCATGAAAGAGGTGATGAAGAGTGGCCGCAGCAGCATCTGCAGGTTCTCGTCGGCGGGCCGGTAGGCGGGATCCTGGCTGGCCCGCGTGTACTGGTTGTAGGCCGAGACCAGCGCCTGGCGATGCTGCGCGCCGTCATAGAAGCCGCGTTCGCTCACGCGCACCGGCTGCATGCGCAGATGGCTGGCAAGGGGAAAGTAGCCGTAGAATCGCTCGCCCGGCTCCACGCCGGAAACGGTGGAGGCCACCACGTCGGCGAAGCCCCAGGCTGGCACGTGGCCCCATCCCTCCTCGCCCGTGGGGAAGAAGTTCCAGTACTGCATCGCGTCTCCGAAGGCGGCGTACGTGATGTTGTTCGTGGTCAGTGCCACCCGGCGGACTGCCAGCAGCGCTTCGTCGGCCGAGAGAGGCGGGGCGTCGAGGGTCTGCAGGCGGCTGTGGTTCAATGCAAGCTTGTCGGTAAGCAGGCGTTCGATGGTCGGCATGGCTTCGGTTCGGTTGTGGTGGACACGCCCACTGTATGGCGCCCCCGCTGGGCGCGGGTTCGGATTCGCCACGCCATGAACAAGCCCCTGAAACGCCCCTCGCAGGCCCGGGCGCGGTTCACCGTTCAGGCCATCTACGACGCGTTTGTTCGGATATGGCAGCGCGACGGATGGGATCGGCTCACCACGCGCTCGGTGGCGCTGGAGACCGGCATCTCGGTCGGTACCCTCTACGAATACTTCCCCAACAAGCTGGCGCTGCTTTCGGGTTACGTCCGGCATGGCGTGGAACGGCTGGTGGCCGCAATCGATCGCGAGGCGGTGGCGCCACGCGGCGTCGCGTGGCAGGAGCGGCTGCGGCGGGCGGTGCGGCTCACATGCGGCGTGGACGAACCGGAGCTCGCCTGGTTACACCCTGACATGCTGGCCTTGGAGGGCCAGGTGGCGGAACCGAAACATCACAGACGTGTCCACGATGAACTGCTGGCCGTCTGGACCCGCGTGTTCGCAACCTGCGATGACCTTCCCCATCCACCAGCACCGGAATTAGTGCGTGCGCTCGTGATGGCCCTGTGGGGTGGCCGCCGCTATGCGCTGCTGCTGCAACTGGATCTGGACAGTGCGCGCGCATGGGCGGCGGAGATGGATCGCTGGTGCTTCGCGGTGGTCGATGGGTCCGGGGATTGACGGCTGCTCCCGGCCAACGTACTTCGCCCCTGCCTCTAGTTCTTCCGAGTTAGCCGTCCCTGCGGCGCGGAGGAACTCGGCGCAGAGGACCTTGAAGGCCTCCCACGATCCCTCGATGGAGGGGCGCGTGGCGGAATGGTCCCCGTTGCGGACAGCGTCTGATTTGGGAGTGTGTGGCGCGGGTGAAGCGGTTTCCATGCGAAATCTCAAAAATTCGGGGCCTTGGGGAGCCAGTCGGCCTAATATTCGTTCGGAAGTATCTTCCTACACAAACAAATGATCGCGCAAGGTAAGACGTGAGTACTCTTCATCGCAAGGCGTTTAGGACAAACGCAGGTACTGCCGCCTCGGGGTCGACGAGCGCGGGCTCGCCCATGCTGGCCCTGCTTCAGCTGGAATCGACAGCCGAGGTGCGGGCAGCACTCCTGGCGGCGACGTTGATGGGGGTGCCGACGCAAAGAATCTCCTTGAAGGATCTCCAGGCCAAGCTGGAAGCCCGCGCCAGCCTGGCGGCCCACGAGGGTGAGATCCTCCCCGTGGGAACGGTCGAGTTTGTGCGCGCCGCCATGGGCGTGCGGGGCCTGCCCGAACCAGAGCCGATGGGGTATGAGCCTGTCGCCGACTTCCTGCGGCGTGAGATTCGCCCAGGTGTGATCTATGAACTGAAGGCCCTTCGGGAGCCGATCTTCGTGAAGCCGGTGGCCACGAAGGCCTTCTCCGGCTTCGTCTATGACCCTCGCCCGGGCGCGCCTCGCACCGAGTACCAGGCCGAGCAGCTTGCAACGATCGCGAAGCTCAAGCCCAGTACGCGCGTCTGGCTCTCCGAGGTGGTCGAATTCGTGTGCGAATGGCGCTACTACGTGGACGCCGCCGGGCGGATCCTCGCACGGGCGCGCTACGACGCCGACGGCTCGGACGACACCCCTGAACCCACCGCCGAAGTGGTCCGCAACGCCATCAACGCCACGGTCTCGGCTCTAGAGGCCCGTGGCAACGCTCATCCCTTCGCTGTCGACGTCGGCGTCCTGACCAACGGGCGCACGGCGATCGTGGAGCTGACGGACGCCTGGGCCATCGGCCTGTATGGCCATGCCCGCACGCCGGCGGGTGCTCCCTGGAAGGCCCAGGACTACATCGAGTTCCTTCAGCTGCGCTGGCGTTCGATCGTCGCCTACGCACAGCTGCGCGCGGCCAAGGAAGCCGCTCAGCGCCTCGTTCAAACCGGCGCTGCGGACAAGGCATCGGGAGCACGCAGGGGCAGGTCGGCGGCACTGACCTAGAAACAATCCGCCCGGAAGTCCGTATGTTGCGGTATATCATGAAAAATACCTCGACTACGCGTCCTCTCGTCGCGGCCTCACCCCCCACGGCACCCTGCACCCACCGAGGGCGCCTCCCCGCAAGAACAGAGCCCCGCGCAATGCTCCCGCGCGAGCCGGACTCCCTCGCGAAACCCATCTCCGCGGCGATATTGCGCATCCGAACAGCTCCCGCCAAGGACATGGAGCCGCTGAGGTCGACCTGGCGGCCGTCGTGGGTACCGAAGGTGTCCGCCAAGTGTGGCTCCGTTGGGAGAACGCTCCGCTTGGGCTTTATTCCCCCGGCACCCGCGCTGGAACTGACCCTGAGGGATGCGCCCAGTCATGACCTATTCCATCGGGAACCGAGTCCCCCCGCGGCCGGGGATCCAGATGGAACAAATCTGCATGTGACAGCTCCGCCTGGTGCCCGGATCGTGAGCGAGCGAACTCTGGTGGGACCGATCCGCGCGGGGAGGTGGCCATGAGTCGGGGGGCTCCGGAAGCGGTCGCTTGCTCATGATATACCGCGCTGCTGCCGGATAGGTTGCTTGCCGCCGCGCGTGCGGGCGGTGCCGTGGGGCGTCGATCCGCCTGGTGAGGGGCGACCAGTTCGACCGGTTCTTGCCGCCTTTCCACGAACATTCCCGTGGCATGTATCTCCATACTTTACGAAATCTTGCGCATTTTCATTCTACCGTGCGATAGTATCGGCGCGAATCAACTTGATTCGAGCTATTGTTTGCTACGCCACTGGACCAAGGCCACGGAAAAAATGCTTGCCGGACTGATTTGCCTGAGCGTCTGCCGCGCTGCCACTGCGCCGCGCGCCGGTGCTGCCGACCGGGGCTGGGGCAAGCGGCTCGCCCTGGCCTTGCGCATCTGCCAAGAATTCCCGGGAAAGGCCAGGTCATGACGACACCGATTCCTGCACGTGCCAGGCGCGGGCGCAAGCACGTGCCCTCCATCCAGGATGCCCCGGTCTCTACCATCCACCGCATCGCCGACGAGACCGAGTCGGTTGAAGACCGTGACGCCCGCCTGGTTCGCCAGTCTGGGCGCTTGACCTCGTGGACGGAGCCCGAGCTGGACCTGGCGCAACACGAACGACAAGTCGAGCGAGCAGTCACGATCCAAGCAGAGATCAACCAGGGCTGCGTAGACTTCCGGGTGTCCGGCAAGTGTGGTGCCATCACCTTCGACGAGTTGGCCGCCGCGTGCGCCGAGCAGCTTCCCGGCGTCGTGCTCGAGCGCCGCACCAAATGGCTCCAGTACACGTTCGACCTCTGGGCACACGCGGGCCAGTGCCTCTACGCCATTCCGATCGCGAGCATGCCCGCGCGGGCCGCGCCCGCAGGTCGCAAGCCTCGCCGCCATCCTTCAGAGCTCGCAGCTCATCACCCGCGGGGCTAGCCCGCAGGAAGAAAGTCCATGAAGAAGTTCATTGCGCTCGTCGCCCTCAGCCCTTGGCTGGCCTACCTCCTGCTGTCGATCGTGGCCAGCCACGAAGAGGTGCACGCGTTCTTGAGCGCGTCCCTCTGGTTCGCAACGCCCATCCTGGTCGTGGTCGCAGCGCTGCGCGCCTACGACGACGGTCTCCGGCGCGGGCGCGACGGCGCGCGGGGAACCGCTGCCGCGGTGGACACCATGGACCACCCGGCCTTTCAATCCACACAACTTGGACAACTGAATTGAGCTCCGCCGCCGCCAATCTCCTCACGCGCCACTTCTTTGGACGGTCGCCCGTGGCGTCTTCGGCAGCATTTGAAGACGCCCGCGACTCGCTCTGCACGGTCCGCAGCATCGACGGCCTTCCACCGGTGAAGCGCGAGCGTCCCGGCCTGCATCGCCACCCCGCCACCGAGATCACCCCGGCGATGCGCTCGCTCAATTGCGCGAGCGTGCGCAACGCCGGAGTACCCGAGGCCGGCACCCAGATGAAAGCCGAGATTGCCGCCCTCTGGGCCGATGCGCTCGAATCGGGCGCGTACAAGCGCGGTGCCCGCCGCCTGAAGGACCGCCTCGGCCGGCATTCGGCGCTGGGCGTCTTGTGCGAGGTGCACCGCACGCTTCATCCTGAGCTGCCCGAACTGAAGACCGAGGGCGCCAGCTACATGGGCGAAGGCGTGCTCCTGCCGCGCGCCGTCCTGGCCTGGGCGGGCATGGACCTCTTCGCGAGCCAGGGCCCTCAGATCGCCGTCAAGGCCAAGCTCACTCGGCAATGGCGCGCCTATGCTGTCGACGTTCACGACTTCCTGGGCGCGTCCTGGCCCGCGATCGCGCGCGCGCTGCGCAGCCAGATCTGACCGGTCGGCCACTCCCAGTCACCATGCCAGGCCCCACACAACAACGCGCCCTCAGCGCCTTCGACCCCGAGCGACTCGGCGCATCATTGAAGTGCCGGCGCCTCTCGCGCAAGCTCACGCTGCGGGAACTCTCCGAGCAGACCGGCTTCTCCATATCCTCCCTGTCGGAGCTCGAGCAAGGAGAGAAGCTGACCTTCCAGAAGGTCACTGGCGTCTGCGCTGCGCTCGGCGTGCGGCTCTCCACCGTCGTGCTCGAGGTCGAGCGCGCCAACCACGCCCTGCCCTCCCCGCGCTCCTCCTCCACCACGCGGTCGGTATAAATTGCGAACAAGGCGGTCGCCCACCAGCCCCGATCCGGACTGCGCACAGCCCGGGCTGTTGATACGCTGCTTTCGACCTGCGCTTCTTGACGTCACCGCTGGAATGCGCCAGCGTTCGCTTCTGCTGGTTCAGCTGCATCCTCGAGCCGAACCATCTTCGAGGATCGAATACCTCCAGTTGGATATTTGAGGCACATCGGCCGGCTTGTCGAACTTCGGAGATCTCCCCGCACGCCCGAACGGTCTCAGCGGGCCTAGGGCCGCGCCGTCAGCGGGCAAGGCAGGATGCGCCCAACAGCCGGAGTCGGCCAAGACCGGACCTTCGCTGCGGCCGCTCAATGAACTCTCGTCTATGAACATCCAGGAAGCGCGCTCCTCCGATGCGCCGATGATTGCCTCCGTCCTCCAAGAGGCAGCTGAATGGCTCGCCGACGACGGGCGAGCTCTTTGGTCAGCAGCCGAAATTGGTCACGAACGCGTCCTGCGGGACGTGAGCAGCGGGCTCTTCCACGTTGCCCGGCAAGGCGAGCACGTGGCTGGAGTCATGAAGTTCGAGTTGGAGGACGCCTATTTTTGGCCCGAGGCCCTGCCTGGCACCTCGGCCTTCGTTCACAAGCTCGCCGTTCGGCGAGCGTGGGCGAAGAAGGGAGTCTCAACTGAACTGCTGTCCTATGCCCAGACTCGAGCCCAAGAGCTTGGGCGTGCTCACCTTCGTCTGGACTGCGTCGCGGACCGCCAAGGGCTACGAAATCTCCATGAAGGCTTCGGCTTCCACCTGCACAGCGTCGTCGAAATAGGGGCCGTCTCCTTTGCGAGGTATCAACTATCGACGGCAGCACCGTAGGACGCGCCGACCGGCTACAGTCGGCCAGGGCCAGACATTCAGCACGGACGTCCAACGAGGCACATGAAGACCTTCGCGATAGCTGCCATTAACGGATACCAGCGGTTCATCTCACCCTACAAGGGCTTCAGCTGCGCACATCGAGTGCGGACCGGCGGAGCATCATGTTCGCGGTTCGCAAAGCGAGCGATTGCGCGCCTGGGCATGGTGGCCGGCGTCCTGGTCACCATCCGCCGCTTTGAAGCATGCGCCGCCTCGGCACGAGTCCTCTCAAGCGCGGAAGGCCAAGCCGCCGCGGCGCCGCCGGAAGCTCCCGCTGAGGCTTGCCCGCTTTGGTCCCGCTGGGGCGCGAGGAAACTGTCAGGGTGCTGCGCGTGCTGGCCCGGCTAGGTCAGAATCCGGCCAGAACCAGACATTCCAGATGAAGGGCTAGTGTAGTGTTGCATTCTTGAGGGAACTTAAATGATTGCCTCGCTTCCAATGCTCTACTACGGGCGGAAACGGGGTTTGATCGTGCGAGTTGCCATCGAGATTGTGCTGACGGACGGGGAACGGGCAGAGCTGACCGGACTCGTGC